>CAXUJF010000196.1:0-9660 GCA_964250865.1 uncultured Streptosporangiaceae bacterium | reverse complement strand
CCGTCCTCCGGACCCCGGGGCCGACGACGCGCACAGTCCCGTCCACGCCAGCCCAGGAGCGTGCACACGCCGCCCCACCCCAGCCTGCTTGCGGCCGGGCGAGGCCGTCGGGGCCGGCCGGGTCGCGGCCGGGGCCAATCCGGGTCGCGGACCCCGCCCGAAGCGACGCGTCGCCTGGTCGCTACAGGCTGCTACCTGCAATTTTGCGGCGCAGGGGGTCATCGGTGGCACATCAAAGAGCGAACGCGCACTTAATGGATTCACAAGTTGCGCGACGCGACCTTGCCCGGGGACACCTAGGGGCATGGTGCGAAATCCCATATGCGTTATCATGAGATTGGCACAAGGAAGTGCTTTAGGCTTGAACGCAATTGCGCCAACGATGTGCATAGGGCAAGAGACTTCTAGGCGACAGTTTTGTCTTATGATTTGCGACACGTATGTCCGGACGTCAGTGTAGCCGGTCACGTCAGTACTGTCCCGGTGGTCACAGCATCTGGAGGCTCGGCAGCGTTATCTCGGCAGCGCCAGCGCCCGACTGGTGCCGCCGGGCGGCTACCGACGGGCAGCGCGGACAGCCAGGACTGTCGGCCAACCGGGCCGATTGACCCAATCGGCCGGTGCGGCCGGCCGGGCCAGGCCCGCGCTACCGGGCACGAGCGGATCACGGACGGCGATCCGGAGAGGACAGGTGAGTCTGATGACAGAGCCGGCACATGGACCAACTGTCCTTCGCATCCTGCTCGGCACACATTTGCGCCGGCTGCGGGAGAGCCGAGGCGTCTCGGCTCAGCAGGCGGCCCGGGTCATCCGCGGATCGGAATCCAAGATCAGCCGGATCGAGCTGGGCCGGAACGCGATCCGCGAAATCGACATCTTGGACCTGCTGACCTACTACGGCGTCGACCGCGACGACCGCGAGCAGCTGCTGGTGCTCGCGGAGCAGGCCAATCGGCCGGGATGGTGGCACCGCCACACCGATATCTTGCCCGAATGGTTCCAGACTTATGTCGGGATGGAAGAGTCGGCCGCGTCCATCCGGATGTATGAGCCGCAGTTCATCCCGGGTCTGCTGCAGACCGAGGCCTACGCTGCGGCGGTCTTCGCCCTGGGCGACTTCTCCCCGGCCGAGGCCGAGCGGCACGTGCTGATCCGGAAGGAGCGGCAGCGCCGCTTCGCCGTCGGCGAGCTGAACCTGTGGGTGATCGTCGAGGAGCCGGCCTTGCGCCGGCCGGTGAGCGACACCAGGACCCACTGCGACCAGATGCGTTACCTGCTCGAAGCCAGCGAGCGGCCCAACCTGACGCTCCAGGTCGTCCCCTACGGCGTCGGCGGCCACGCGGTCCCGAGCGGTTTCAGTGTGCTGCGGTTCGGTGACCGCGAGCTACCTGACATCGTCTACGTCGAGCATCTGACCAGCGCTCTCTATCTGGACAAGCAGGTCGACGTGGACCAGTACATGCTGGCCATGGAGCGGCTCAGCCTGGTGAGCGCACGGCCGGCCGCGACTGCAGGCATCCTGCGGTCGATCATCAGCGAGCTGGAGGGAAGCCAATGAGCCGTCCGTCCGGCAGCGCCGGCGCCGATGACGGGACGAGCGCCGACGCGAGCGAGCTTGGGGACGCCCGCTGGCGGAAGAGCAGTTTCAGCGGTCCGACCGGCGGCAATTGCGTTGAAACCGCGGCCCTGGCCGAAGGCCGGCTCGCGGTGCGGAACTCCCGGTTCCCGGCGGGCCCGGCGCTGGTCTTCACGGCCGGGGCGTGGGAGGCGTTCATCAGCCGCTGCAGCCCGGCGCGGGCTGGCTGATCACTGGGCCGGACTGACTGGGGCCAAAAATGTGTGGCGGGGGGGCGGCCCCCCCCCCGCCGGCCCCCCCCCCCCCCCCCCCCCCCCCCCCCCCCCCCCCCCACTCCCCCCAATCGCCCGGAGCCGTAACCCCGGGACGAGGAGAGCCGAACTTCAGCCGAGCCGAACTTCAGCTGGGAAGGTCGAACTCGCCGTTCTTGGCGCCGATGATGAAGCACTCCCACTCGTGCCGGTTGAAGACGTGCGGGGTCTTGCTGCGGTCCTTCGTGTCCCGGACCGCGACTCCTCCGTCCGTCAGGTGGGCAATCTCCACGCATCCGCCGGTGCTGCTCGCGCTGCTCTTGAACCAGCGCACCCCTGTCAGGTCGGTATCCATCCGCCCCTTCTTTCTTTAGATGTGGAACCCTTTTTCACTGGTTGGTACATGGGCCCGCGGATCAGCTGAGATCCTTGGCGGCCTCGAAGATCAGGTCAGAAGACTGACCCGGCGAGAGGGCGGCCGCGCGTAGCCGGTCAAACGCTTCCGCGCACGTGCGTACCTCCCGCTCCTTCTCCAGGTAGATGATGCCGGCGACCGACTCGACGTAGGCCACGTCCGCGTCGGCGCGCTCGGGAAACTCAAGGATGGAAAATGGCCCGCGCAGTCCCGCGTGTGAGCCGGTTTCAAACGGCAGGACCTGCAGCGTGACGTTGGGCTTCTTGCTCTCCTCGACCAGCCGGGCCAGCTGATCCCGCATGACCTCGGGACCACCGATCGTCCGGCGAACCACGGCCTCGTCCAGGATCATCCAGACGTCCAGCGGCGGGTTGCGGTCGAGCACTTCCTGCCGCTTCATGCGCAGGTCGACCAGCCGCTCGACCTGCTCGTCGGTGTCGCGGACCTGCACCTCCCGCAGAATGGCCCGGGCGTAGTCGGGCGTCTGGAACAGGCCCTGGACGGCGTCGCCCTCGAAGGCACGCAGGCCTGCGGCCTCGGCTTCCAGCCCGACGTAGATGCCGAACCCGGTGGGCAGCACGTCGTCGTAGACCGACCACCAGCCCTTGCGGTGGCCCTCCCGGGCCATGTCCACGAGGACCTGCCGCTGAGCCGGGTCGGTGACGCCGTACATCTCGAGCATCGCGGTCAGGTACACCGACTTGGTCGGGGCCTTGCCCGTCTCGATGCGGGACAACGTGGAAGCGGCCACGCCGAGGCGTTCGGCCACTTCTTCCAGCTTGATCGAATGATCTTCACGGAGACGGCGAAGTTCCGACCCAAGCCTCCGGCGACGGACGGTGGGACCCATCGTCACGGGCGGCTCACCTCCTCGGGCCATCCGGGCGATTTACACCCAGATCCGGCGAGCGGGACACAACTGCCTGTGTCCGACCGCATGATTGCACATGGTGACGAGACAACTTCGAACCGTTCCTGACAACCAGTACGATACAGCACCATCGTTGACGATGAAATCTCATCCGGGATTTCATCCAAGAAATTTGTTTCATGCACTTGCGTAGCGCCACCTGTTCGGACCATTATCTTTTTTGACGCTGGGTGATGACATCATTACCCATAGCGCTATGCAAACGCCTGGAAGTGGCAAAGTCCGCTTTGAACGGCCGGGCGTGGTCATGGGGAGGGAAGCGGTATGAGGCAGATCTCGGCTGGCGATGGCCGGCCCGGGCGGCTATGACACCGGCGGCGGTCGTGCTGGGGAGCCTCACCGTCCCCGGCATGCCGGAACACGTGTCGCGGACCCGGGCCTTCGTTGCGGGCCTGGCCGACCGGACCGCGCTGAAGCAGGACACGGTGGATACGGCCGCGCTGCTGACCTCGGAGCTGGTCACGAACGCGATGCTGCACACCAGCTCGGGCGGGAGTCAGGGCACGGTGACCGTGGTGGTCATCGACGGGCAGGGCGGGCTGATGGTCGAGGTCATCGACGACGGGTCGCCCGACCGGGGCCCAGAGGTTCTGGGTGACCGGTATGCATCGCAGGGACACGGCCTGTTCCTGGTCGAGCAGCTCGCGTCCCGGTGGGGATACCTGCGCGACCTGGCGGGCACGACGGTCTGGTTCGAGCTGGATCGCGAAGTCGCCGACGACGTGGCCTGAACGCCGAGCTGGTTGGTGCTCGCGGGCATCCGGGATCAGGCGTGGACGGCTCGGCCGGGCCAGCCGGCCCGCCTGGTGCGCGTGGCCAGGCTCGACCGGCCAGCACCGGGCTGGCGGGCCCACTGGGTCCAGACGCCCGGCTTCAGCCGGAGGCTGAGCCAATCGGCCAGGGCCCGGTAGTCGACGTCCCGGCTGATCAGCACGTTGCCGCCCGGGTCGGCGGCGGAGTCGCCGGCCGTGATCCAGCCGCTCTCGCCCACCGTGACGCGGGCCGGGCCGAACGGGGTGAACCGCACCCGGAGGGCAGCGGCCAGGGCAAGCGGGCCACCCGGGATGACGGCCGGGTGATAGCGGGCGAAGAACTGACCGCAGTGCGCGGCCAGCAGGGCGGCCCAGGACGGGGCCGCGTCGGTCAGCTGCCGGATGGCGGGCGACGTCACCGTCAGCTCAGCCTGCTGCCCAGCGGGCAGGGCGTAGTTGACCAGCCGCAGGTGGCGTGCGTGCGCCAGGACCTGGCGCGCGGCGGCGGGATCGAGCCGGAAATTGCGCGGCGGCAATGCCTGGCCGGCGCCGCTCCAGGTGCCGGTCAGCTGGGTCACAAACAGCCGGCGGCCCAGCCCGGGCTCACCAGCCAGCAGACCGGCCAGGTTCGACAGCGGGCCGAGGCCGATCCAGCGGGCCGCCCCGCCCGGCCGGGCGCAGACCTCCGCGACCGCCCGGGCGACGTCGGTGGATGCAGGCGTAACCCAGTCGGGCACCAGCCCATCGGCGAAGTACGGCGGCTGCGCGCTGAGCTGGCGGCCAGCGACCACGGCCACATCCGCGCGGCCGGCGCTGTCGAGCAGGTAGCGGGCGAACCGCGCTCGCTGGCCACCCAGCTCGTCTGACGTGATCACGAGGGCCAGCTCGGGCAGCTCACGGGCTGCGATCACCAGGGCCATCGCGTCATCCGGCTCACCGCCGATCTCGGTGTCCAGGATGACGGGCAGGGTTTCCAGGTTTCGCTGCAGGTCAACCACCATCTATTGGTTACCCCCGGCCGGTAGTTAGATCTTGATCAGGTTCCCTCCACCCTGACCGATGGAAACATTAACTCATACAGAGAGTGACATCAGTGTTAACTGTAGGTAACGATCACCTTCTCGGCGACTCACATTGCTGTCGGCGAAAACATAACAATCTACGTATTGTGAACGCCGCGCGGGCAGAACGCCAGAGGGTTGTTTGACACACTTCATCCCCCGTCGGCCCGAAGTGCCGGGAACGGTCAGCGGGGCGGGCCCGGCGGGGGTGAGACCGTGCTGGTAGGCGACGCTGACCGCCTGGGCCCGGCCGCGTACCCCGATCTTGGCCAGCAGGTGGTTGACGTGGCTTTTCACGGTGGCCTCACTGACCACCAAGCGGCCGGCGATCTCCAGGTTGGACAGACCCTCGATCCGGTGCGCCCGGCCCACACAAGCCGGGCCGAAGTGGCCGCTTCGGCCCGGACTGAGCTGGGAACCGCGCCCTGGCCTCTGCCGATCGGGCCGCTCACGCGGGGCTGGGGCGGCCCGGGCCAGTTAGTGTCCTAGGCCACCTGGGCGGCGGCCTGGATGGCGGTGCAGATCTGGGCCAGGTCCTCGTCGGTGGTGATGTAGGGGGGCATGGTGTAGATGAGGTCGCGGAAGGGGCGGAGCCAAACTCCGGACCGGACCGCGGCTGCGGTGGCCGCCGGAATGTCGACCTCGTGGCCGAGCTGGACGACACCGATGGCGCCGAGGACGCGGACGTCGGTCACGCCGGGGAGATCGGCCACCGGGGCCAGGCCGCTGCGCAGCCCGGTCTCGATGCGGCCGACCTCGTGCTGCCAGCCGCGGGAGTAGCCGTCCAGCAGCACGTCCAGCGAGGCGTTGGCGATGGCGCAGGCCAGCGGGTTACCCATGAACGTCGGACCGTGGGCCAGCACCGGTAGGTCGCCCGCGGAGATGCCGTCGGCGACCTCCGGGGTACACAGGGCGGCGGCCAGCGTGAGGTAGCCGCCGGTCAGCGCCTTGCCGACGCACATCACGTCCGGGCTGACACCGGCGTGACGGGCCGCGAACAGCTGGCCGGTGCGGCCGAAGCCGGTGGCGATCTCGTCGAAGATCAGCAGGACCCCGTGCTCGTCGCAGGCGTCGCGGAGCACGCGCAGGTAGCCGGGATCGTGGAACCGCATGCCGCCGGCCCCCTGCACCACCGGCTCGACGATCACCGCCGCGAGTTCGCCCGCGTGCCGGGCGATCAGGGTGGTCAAGTGGTCCGCGTACCCGGGGTCGACACCGGCGGGGAAGCCCGCGGGCGGCAGGCCGGCGAACACCTGGCGGGGCAGCACCCCGTCCCAGAGCTTGTGCATGCCGCCGTCGGGGTCACACACCGACATGGCCCAGAACGTGTCCCCGTGGTATCCGCCGCGCCAGGTCAGCAGCCGCTGCTTGGCCGGGCGGCCGCGGGAGCGCCAGTACTGCAGGCACATCTTGACGCCGACCTCGACCGAGACCGACCCGGAGTCGCACAGGAATACGTGCTCCAGGCCATCGGGGCTCAAGGTGGCCAGCCGGTCGCACAGCCGCACGGCCGGCTCGTGCGTCAGCCCCCCGAACATCACGTGGCTCATCTGCCCCAGCTGGGCCGAAGCAGCCTGATCCAGGACCGGATGCCGGTAGCCGTGGATGGCGGCCCACCACGAGGACATGCCGTCGACGAGCTCGGCACCGGCGGGCCCGGCCAGGCGGAGCCGGACCCCGGCCGCGGATTGGACCGCCAGCGGCGGGTGGGTGCCGGGCATCGGGGCGTAGGGGTGCCAGACCCGGCGGCGATCGGTCTCGGTCAGGCCGGGAAGGTCCATCCCGCGATCAGTGGCGGCCGGCGCTGGAGCCCCGCGAGCCGGCGTTGCGGCCGCGCTTCTCCCGGATTCGCATCGAGACCTTGAGCGGGCTGCCGTCGAAGCCGAACTCCTCGCGCAGCTTGCGCTCCACGAACCGGCGGTAGGAGGCCTCCAGGAACCTGGTGGTGAACAGGACCACGTGCGGGGGCCGGATGCCGGCCTGGGTGGCGAACAGCACCTTGGGCTGCCGGCCGCCGCGGACCGGCGGCGGCGTCGCCGCGATCAGGCCGTTCAGCCAGGCGTTCAGGCGGCCGGTCGAGATCCGCGTCTCCCAGCCCGCCAGCGCGGTCTCGATCGCCGGCACCAGCCGGTCGACGTGGCGGCCGGTGGTGGCGGAGATGTTGACCCGGGGCGCCCAGCGTGCGTTGTACAGCTGGCGGTCGATCTCACGCTCCAGGTAGTGCCGGCGCTCCTCGTCGACCAGGTCCCACTTGTTGAACGCGATGACCAGGGCCCGGCCCGCCTCGATGACCATCGAGATGATGCGCAGGTCCTGCTCGGTCAGCGGCTCGCTCGCGTCGACCAGCACGACCGCGACCTCGGCCACCTCCAGCGCCCCGGCGGTGCGCAGCGCGGCGTAGTAGTCGGCGCCCTGGTTCTCCCGGAACCGGCGCCGGATGCCGGCCGTGTCCACGAACCGCCAGGTCTTGCCACCCAGCTCGATCAGCTCGTCTACCGGGTCCCGGGTGGTGCCGGCCACGTCGTCGACCAGGACCCGCTGCTCCCCGGCCAGCTTGTTGAGCAGGCTGGACTTGCCCACGTTGGGCTTGCCCAGCAGGGCTATCCGGCGCGGGCCGGACGGGGCGGTGTGGGGCTGCGGTGGCGTTTCCGGCAGCGCGTCCAGCACGGCGTCCAGCAGGTCGCCGCTGCCGCGGCCGTGCAGCGCGCTGACCGGGCGGGGCTCCCCCAGGCCGAGCGACCACAGCGCGGAGGCGGTCAGCTCCGTGGCGGCGTTGTCGACCTTGTTGGCCGCGACCACCACCGGCACGCCGGAACGGCGGAGCACGTCCGCGACCGCGTCGTCGGCGTCGGTCGCGCCGACCGTGGCGTCCACCACGAACAGCACCGCGTCAGCGGTGGCGGCCGCGATCCGGGCCTGGCCGGCGATGCGGGCGGCGAGCGAACCGGTCTTCTCCTCGGACGGCTCCCAGCCGCCGGTGTCGACCAGGGTGAACAGCCGGCCCCGCCAGTTCGCGTCGTAGGCGACCCGGTCCCGGGTCACCCCGGGGGTGTCCTCCACCACGGCCAAGCGGCTGCCCAGGACCCGGTTGACCAGGGTCGATTTGCCGACGTTGGGCCGGCCGACGACCGCGACGACCGGGCGGTCGGCGATGAACTCCTCGTCGAGCTCGCCGTCATCAAGGTCGTAGTCGCCCAGATCGGCCCGGCCCGCCAGGTCCTCGCCGTCCGGCTCGTAGTGCTCGTCCACGCCGGGCACGAACTCATCGATGCCGGGCACGAACTCCTCGCTGGTGCCGCCGGCGACGTCGTCGTCGGGGTTCATCGGGTCGTCCGCGCGGTGTCGGTCAGGCCGGCCCGCTCCTGGGCCAGGCCGGCGATCATGCCGATGACGTCGTCCAGCCCGAACATGGTCGAGTCGATCTCAACCGCGTCGTCGGCCCGGGCCAGCTGGCCCGCGTCCATCCGGTCCCGGCGAGCCTGGTCGGCCTCGGTGGCCCCAACCTGGCTAGCACTGAGCTGGCTGGCACCGAGCTGGCTGGCACCGAGCTGGCTGGAATTGGCCGTTACGTCCGGGCTGGCCGCCGACTCGGCCGTGCGGCGCTGGGCCCGGACCCGCTCGCTGGCGGTGAGGTAGACCTTGACCACCGCGTCCGGGGCGACCACGGTACCGATGTCGCGGCCTTCCGCGACGATGCCCCGGCCCTCGGCCCGGGCGCGGGCGATGATCTCGCGCTGCAGCGCGATCAGCCGGGCGCGGACCTGCGGCACCCGGGCCACGGCGGAGACCGTGCTGGTGACCTCCTGGGTGCGGACGGCCGCGGACACGTCCTGGCCGTCGACCCGGACCCACGGGCCGTCCGGGTCGGTACCGACCTCGATGATGGGCTCACTGACCGCCTGGGTCACCGCTACGGGATCGTCCGCCGGGATGCCGCGGGCCAGCATCCACCAGGTCAGCGCCCGGTACATGGAGCCAGTGTCCAGGTAGCGCAGGCCCAGGGCGCGGGCCGCGCCGCGGGAGGCACTCGATTTACCCGAGGCCGATGGGCCGTCGACGGCGATGACGATTCCGTGGCTTGTTGCTGCGCCGTGACCTCCGGCAGAAATACTCACACTCGCCAGGTTACCGGCGTACCGGCCATCCGGCGTCCGTCAGCACGGTAATCAGCGGCCCGGCGGCGTCCGGCCGGACCGACAGCTCGGCCACGCCGACCGGAGCGCCGGGTGAGTGCTCGATACCGACGTCCTCAATGTTGATCCTGGCCGCGGCGGCCACCGCGAACAGCTGGGCCAGCTCACCAGGCTGGTCGCTGATCACGACCTGGACGGCGGTGAAGGCGCGGGCGGGACCGCCGCGCTTGCCGGGGATACGGGCCACCCCGGCCCGGCCCTGGTCCAGCAGCTCGGTCAGCTGCTTGTCGCCGGACGCATCGCCGTCACCCGTGTCCGGCGAGGTCAGGGCGCGGGCGGCCTGGGCCAGGTCGGCGGCCACGGCCGCCAGCACCTGCGCCACCGGAGCCGCGTTGGCGGTCAGGATCTGCCGCCACAGGGCGGTGTCCCCGATCGCGATCCTGGTCGCGTCGCGCAGCCCCGTCCCGGCCAGTTGCAGCGCCTCCGGCGGCACCGAAGGGAGCGCCAGCTGGGCGGCCAGGGCCGCCGCGACCACGTGCGG
>CAXUJF010000195.1:8888-9723 GCA_964250865.1 uncultured Streptosporangiaceae bacterium | reverse complement strand
GTCCGGACGGTGTGGGTGAGCGCGGCCCGGCGGGCGGCGACGGCCAGGCCCGGCCGAGGCGGCCGCACGTCCCATTCGTCGGTGTGCAGCCACTCCAGCCAGGCGGCGATGGCGGCCTCGGCCGCGCCGGTGATCAGGGCCACCGGGAGCTGACGGGGCAGCCAGTGCCCCATGGCCGAATAGGCCAGGCCCAGGTGCAGCAGCCGGCCCGAGTCCCCGGCGATACCCCCGAGGTAGGACACGACCAGGGCCGGCCGTGAAGCCGGCCAGCGCGGCGGCGGGCCCGATGGCCAGCGTCCACAGCAGGCCGGCCGCGGCCGGCAGTTCCAGCCAGGCCGGGCGCCACCGGGTCACCTTGGTCACGCCGAAGAAGATCAGCGCCAGGATCAGCGTGAGCTGGGCGAAGATCAGGTGCAGCAGCACCAGCGCGACGCCGATCGCAGCCAGGAACTCACCACGGCGGGGCGTGTCTCTGGGGATCACGTAACGTGCGCGCCGTGGGGCGCGCGGCACCGTGATGACCGGCTCGGCTGGCATCGGCATTAGGTTCGCAGGAAGACGCGGCACGTGTCCACAACCCCGGCGTATCCGGGGTTCTCCTGGAGAACGGCCGGCCGGCCACCCCGGTTCACGGCACCGGTGAGCCACCGTGGCGGCTCCTTCAGGCCGTGGGGGCGGCCGCCGTCTCGACGGAGACCTTGAAGAAGTCCGGCCGCAGCATGACCACGGTCAGCGCCACCGGGGCGGCCGCGACGTCGAACCGGATCGTGACCGTGATCGCGGACTCGCCCGGGGCCAGGTGCAGGCCGCGGGCGACCGACGGCTGCGGTGGACG
>CAXUJF010000195.1:7064-8878 GCA_964250865.1 uncultured Streptosporangiaceae bacterium | reverse complement strand
GGACGAGGCCCTCGTCGGGCCCCGCCACGCCCCCCCGCGCGCCCGGGCCCGGCGGGGGGCCCCCGACGGCTGCGGTGGACGCAGCTCCACGTTCAGCGCGGCCGGGCGGCCCGCCGCGATCCCGGCCTCCGGACCGCCCTCGTCCACGGGCGGCTCCGACAGCACCTCGTCGAAGGCGGGGACCCAGCTGGACTCATCGGGCTTGAGCCGCGGCGCGCTCAGCTGCTGGCCGTCGGCCGGCCGGGCCCCCGGGGCCTGCGGCACGTAGGCGGCGGACATCGCCACCGGGCGGCCGGCCGAGGTCCACAGGCAGCGGATGACCCGGACCTGCGTACCCGGATCGAGGCCGAGGGCCCAGCAGATGTCCTGCGGGGCCTGGCGCCGGGAGACGTGCTTGGCCCGGCAGCTGATCGAGCTGCCCATCGGGTCGACGGTGGTGCTGAGCCCGGCCAGGCCCTCGATCGGGATCTGGTATTCGGCCGGGCTGGCCCGGTAGAGCTGCCCGTCCGGCAGCTTGCGCAGCAGCGCCCGCCGCGACAGCTCCTCGACGGCTACGTCGATCTCGGCCAGGCTGACGCTGAACCGGCGGGCCAGCGCGCTGCGGCGGGGCAGCTTCCAGCCCGGTTCGCGGTGCACCAGGGCCGCCGCCATCCGGTCGGCCAGCACTCCGGCCGATTTCCCGGCCCCGGCGCCCCCTCCGCTCAAGGCTCCGGCGTTGTCCTGGGCATCATCGTCCTCGGCCGATGTCCCGCCCCCGCCCTCGAGCCCAGCGGTCATTCCGGGGGCTTCTGCGATCCGGCCAGGTAGCTCACGCGCCCGGCCACGTTGACGGCGTGGTCACCGAGCCGCTCGTAGAACCGCGCCACCAGCGTCATCTCCATCGTCACCGGGATACCCATGGTCCCCGAGGCCAGCTCGCCGATCAGGCTGGAGTGCAGCTCGTCCATCTCCTCGTCCCGCTCGGTCAGGCTGTCCGCGGCCGAGGCGTCCCGCTGGTACCAGGAGTCCGTGGCCTGCCGCCACATGTCGCTGGCCAGCTCGCCCATCCGCTCGACCAGCCCCCGGGTCCGCGGGGTCAGTTCGCTGCTGAGGAAGTGGTCGGCCCGGCGGGCGATGTGCTCGACCAGGCTGTGCGAGCGCTCGAGCTCGGGCACGATGCGCAGCACGGTCAGCAGGAAGCGCAGGTCGGACGCGACCGGCGCCTGCAGCAGGATGGCCCGGTTGACCAGCGACTCGATCTCCGGGTACAGGGCCTGGATGACCTTCTCCCGCTCGGCCAGCAGCTTGACCACTTCGTTGTTGCCGGTCAGCAGGGCGTCGGTGGCGCGGGTCAGATCCTCGGCCAGCATGCCGAACAGCTCGATGACCCTGGCTTCGATGGCGTCCTGCTCGCGCTGGAACTCCTGCCGGTGCTCGGCCATGATGCTCAGCCCATCCGTCCGGTCACGTAGGCCTTGGTCCGGTCGTCGTGCGGGTCCTCGAAGATCTGCTGGGTCGGGCCGTACTCGACCAGCACGCCGGTGCGGGTGTCGCTCTCCTCGTTGCGGAGCACCGAGAAGAAGGCGGTCCGGTCGCTGACCCGGGTGGCCTGCTGCATGTTGTGGGTGACGATGACGATCGTGTACCGCGACTTGATCTCGTGCATCAGGTCCTCGATGGCACTGGTCGCGATGGGGTCCAGGGCCGAGCAGGGCTCGTCCATCAGGACCACGTCCGGCTCCACGGCCAGCGTGCGGGCGATGCACAGCCGCTGGGCCTGGCCCCCGGCCAGGCCCCGCGCCGAGGCCGTCCGGCGGGGGGTGCCCGCGGCCCCC
>CAXUJF010000195.1:3087-7054 GCA_964250865.1 uncultured Streptosporangiaceae bacterium | reverse complement strand
GGCCCGGGGGGGGGGCTGTCACCCCCGGTGGGGCGGGCCCCCCGGACAGACCCAGCGCCGAGGACTTCAGGCGGTTCTTCACCTCGTCCCACAGCGCAGCCTGGCGCAGCGAGCGCTCGACGATCTCGTCCAGCTTGCCCTTGTTGCGGATGCCGTTGATGCGCGGCCCGTAGGCGATGTTGTCGTAGATCGACTTGGGGAACGGGTTCGGCTTCTGGAAGACCATGCCGATCCGCCGCCGCACCGCGATCGGGGACACGCCCGGGCCATAGAGGGGCGCGTCCCGGTAGCGGACGTCCCCCTCGACGCGGGCCCCGGTAATCAGGTCGTTCATCCGGTTCAGGGAGCGCAGCACGGTGGTCTTGCCGCACCCCGACGGGCCGATGAAGGCCGTGATCTCGTTCTCGTAGATGGCGAACGAGACGTCGGTGACGGCGCGGAAGGCGCTGTAGTAGATCGAGATGCCGTTGGCGTCGAACACGTGCGTCCCGGTCGGGAGGAGCTCCGGCTGGGGCGGGGCCAGCCCGGCCTGCGGGCGGGCCGGCGCTTCGGCCGGGCGTTCGGTCACGATGTTTGGTTCAGGCTGAGGTTCCATGGCTTCCTAGCGCCCCACTCTGGTGAATCGTGCGGTGATGATCCGGGCCCCGACCAACAGTACGAAAGCGATCGCGATCAGGGTCAGCGCTGCGCCCCAGGCGCGGGCCTGGGCGCCGCTGTAGGGCGAGGTCGCGTTGGCGAAGATCTGCGCGGGCAGGGCCGTGTCCGGGCCGCTGAACACATTGCTGTTCGTCGAGCTCACGGTCAGGATGGTGAACAGCAGCGGCGCCGTCTCACCGGCGGCCCGGGCCACCGCGAGCAGGGCGCCGCTGACGATGCCGCCGATCGCGGTGGGCAGCACCACGGTCACCGTCACCCGGGCCCGGCTGGCGCCCAGGGCGTAACTCCCCTCCCGCAGCGCGTCCGGCACCAGCGAAAGCATCTCCTGGCTGGACCGGATGACCAGCGGCAGCATCAGGCAGGCCAGCGCGAACGCGCCGCCCAGGCCGGAGAAGCCGAAGTGCAGGGTCCAGATGGCGAAGATGAACAGGCCCATCACGATCGAGGGCACCCCGGTCATGACGTCGGCCATGAATCCGATGACCCGGGCCAGCACGTTCTTCTTGCCGTACTCGTTCAGGTAGATCGCGCCCAGCAAGCCGAGCGGGACGGCCATCAGCGTAGCGAGCCCGGTGATCTCCAGCGTGCCGACGACCGCCGGCCCCATGCCGCCGAGGTTGGCGGGCAGCACGTTGGGCGGGATGGCCGCGGTCAGGAACTGCCCGCTGATGACTCCGGCGCCCTTGGAGATCACCGTGACCAGCACGAAGACCAGCGGAACCATGATGATCAGCAGGGCCAGCACCATGAGCACGGTCATGATCTGGTTCTTGGTCTTCCGCCAGGACGACGGCTCCCGCAGGTCGACCGCGGGCTGCGACGAGGTTGTTGCGGCCATCAGGCCCCCCTGGAACGCCGGGTGGAGCGGCCTACCACCGACCGGGCGATGACGTTGATGATGATCGTCAGGGCGAAGAGCAGCACGCCCACCCCGATCAGCGCGGCGCGGAACACGCCGGAGGCCTCGCCGAACTGGTCGGCGATGACGGCGGGCATCGAGTCACCCGGGGCGAACAGATGCGAGGTGATCTGAGGCGAGGAGCCGATGACCAGCGCGGCCGCGATCGTCTCGCCCATGGCCCGGCCCAGGCCGAGCAGGATGGATCCGACGATGCCGCTCTGGCTGTGCGGCCAGACCGCGCCCCGGATCATCTCCCACCGGGTGGCGCCCAGCGCGTAGGCGCCTTCCCGGTCGATGGCCGGGACGGTCGCGATGACCTCGCGCGACAGCGAGGTGATGATCGGCGTGATCATGATGGCCAGGACCAGTCCGGCGGTGAAGAACGAGGCCCCGCTGACCGGTGGCCCGAACAGCGAGCCGAGCACCGGGATGCCCTTCACCCCCGAGCCGATCGAGGTGTAGATCTTCTGCAGCCAGGGGGCCAGCACGATGATGCCCCACAGGCCCCAGACCACCGACGGGACCACGGCCAGCAGGTCGATCACGTATACGATCGGCTGGCTCCAGCGCCGCGGCACGACCTCGGTCAGCAGCAGCGCGATACCCAGGCTGAGCGGCACCGCGATGATGACGGCGATCAGGGCGGTGATCGCCGTGCCGTAGACGAAGTCCAGCGAGCCGAACTTGTTGGTGGCGGGGTTCCACGTGGTCGAGAAGACCCCGGACAGACCCTCGTGGCTGAACCAGGACGAGGCCTGCTGACTGGTGGAGAAGGCGATCAGGGCCAGGATGGCCAGGACCAGCAGGCCGGCCGCCAGCGCCAGGATCTGGAACACCCGGTCGCCGAGCGGCCGCCGTTCCGACAAGGAGCTGGCGGGCCCGGTCTGCTCCGCCTGTGTGGCTGTGCTCACTTAACGAGCCGATCTCCTGATGAGGACGGGCCGGGCTCAGGACGAGGCCGGTGAGGCACCGGCCGCGGCGCCCGAACCGATCTTGCTGAGCTGCGCGATGGCCATCTTGTCGATGTTGGCCGGCAGCGACGCGTAGTTCAGCTCTGGCAGCAGCTTCTGGCCCGCGCCCAGCAGGTAGCCGAGGTAGCCCTTGAGGTTGGCCGTGGTGGCCGAGCTGGACTGCGCCGCGTTGACCAGGTCCCAGGACTGGTAGGTGACCGGGTAGGAGGTCGCGCCCGGGGCCCAGATCGCGCTGAAGGTCAGGTCGGAGGCCACGGTAGCCTGGCTGGCCGCGGCCGAGGCGGCCGTCGTGGACGGCGCGATGTAGGCGCCGGACTGGTTCTTGACCGAGGCGGTGCTCAGATTGGAGGCCTTGGCGTCGGAGAAGTCGACGTAGCCGATGGCGCCCGGCGTGCTCTTGACGATCGAGTCCACCCCACCGTTACCGGTGCCACCCCGGCTGTCGGCGGGCCAGCTGATGGTGGAGCTGGTGCCGAGCTTCCACACGCCGGGGGCCGACTTGACCAGGAACTGGGAGAAGTTCGCGGTGGTACCGGAGGAGTCCGAACGGCGGGCGATGGTGATCGCGGTGCTGGGCAGCTTGGCGCTCGGGTTGAGCGCCTTGATCGCCGGGTCGCTCCAGGTCTTGATCTGGCCCTGGAAGATCTTGGCGATGGTCGGGCCGTCCAGCTTGAGGCCCGAGACCCCGGACAGGTTGTAGGCGACGGCGATCGGGCCGATGACGACCGGGAAGTACAGGATCGTCTTGCCCTTGAAGTTCGAGGCCTCCTTGGCCGGGATCGTCGAGTCCGAGCCGGCGAAGTTGACCACGCCCGAGGCCAGGTCCGTGCGGCCCTTACCGGAACCGCCGCCGCCGTAGTTGACCGTGAGGCCCGACTGCTCGGCCTTGAAGGCCTGAATGGCGGCCTGCTGGTAGGTGGTCTGGAACGTCGACCCGCTGCCGTTCAGCGTGCCCGACAGCTTGGCGCTGCTGGCGCTGGCCGACGGGCTGCTGCTGGAGCCGGAGCTGGTGGTCTTGCCGCCGCCGGACGACGAGCAGGCGGCCAGCACGGCTACCGCGGCCAGGGCGACACCCGCCGTCGCGGTCTTCTGGATGCGCACACGTTGCATATCGAAAGAACCCCTTTTTAATGACCCTGGATTGTGCGACCACGGCCACTGGTTGCCCCAATGTGCCCCGCAATGTCGCCGCCCCAAGCTAAGGGTGGCAAAGTTAATAATAGGCAAACGAGCCCTGAATTTGACCTAGCTATCGTGTGTGCGTTCGGCGTCCTGGCCAGGAAGAGCAGAATTCAGCTGCTGGTCACCTGCGCGTAACCTTCAGGCCATCCAGCGCACCCCGGACCGTTATGGCCGAGTTATTCGCCGCCCGTGAATTCTGCTTGCATGGGACGGAACTCGGGGCGGGGAGTCCTTATTAAAAAATAATTAATAGGCC
>CAXUJF010000195.1:0-3077 GCA_964250865.1 uncultured Streptosporangiaceae bacterium | reverse complement strand
CAACATGATCGTGCTGGACGTGAAGCCCATCGTCGGCGACACCGTCTATCCCAGCAAGTACGCGCCCAAGCTCACGGCATGGAAGGGGCAGACGGTCGCCGCCGACTTCGACGTGCTGCGGCAGATGCTGACCGCCGCCCCCGCCGCCGGGGCGCGGGGGGCCCGCGGGGCCCGGACGAACGGGCCGCGGGTCTCAAGACCAGACCCACGACGGGCGATCAGAAACTCAGACGGCGACCTCGACCGAGGTGACCTTGCCGTACTCGGCCGACACGTCGCGGTCGGCGCGGGCACCGCCGGGCGCGAGCACCCGGAGCTTCCAGGTGCCAGGCGCGGCGAAGAAGCGGAAGCCGCCGTCCGCCCCCAGCGGGACCTCGGCCACGAACTCGTCGCCGGTGCCGAGCAGCCGGGCGTACCCGGTGGACAGCGGGACGTTGTCGCGGACCACGCGGCCCTCGACCACGGCCTGGTTACCGGCGTTGGTGGCCGCGCTCACCGGGACGCCGCCCGCGGGCGCGCCGCAGCCGTCGCCGACCTGGCTGGCACTAACCTGGCTGGCGTCGCTCATCGGCCATCACCGAGCTCGATCGGGACGCCCACCAGCGAGCCGTACTCGGTCCAGGAGCCGTCGTAGTTCTTCACGTTCGGCTGCTCGAGGATCTCGTGCAGGACGAACCAGGTGTGGGCCGAACGCTCACCGATCCGGCAGTAGGCGATCGTGTCCTTGCCGAAATCGACCCCGGCCTCGTCCCGGTAGAGCTCGGTGAGGTCGTTGTCGGACTTGAACGTGCCGTCCTCGTTGGCCGCCTTGGACCACGGGACGTTCTTCGCGGTGGGGATGTGCCCGCCGCGCTGCGCCGCCTCCTGCGGGAGGTGCGCCGGCGCCAGCAGGCGGCCCGCGAACTCATCCGGCGAGCGCACGTCGATCAGGTTGCGCTTGCCGATCGCGTCCACCACTTCGTCGCGCTTGGCCCGCAGCGTCGCGTCCTGCTCGGACGCCTGGTAGGTGGTGGCCGCGCGCTGGGGCACGTCCGGGGTCAGCTCGCGGGAGTCCAGCTCCCACTTCTTGCGGCCACCGTCGAGCAGCTTCACGTTCTGGTGCCCGTACAGCTTGAAGTACCAGTAGGCGTAGGCCGCGAACCAGTTGTTGTTGCCACCGTAGAGCACCACGGTGTCGTCGTTGGCGATGCCGCGCTCGGACAGCAGCTTCTCGAAGCCGACCTGATCCACGAAGTCCCGGCGCACCGGGTCCTGCAGGTCCTGCTTCCAGTCGATCTTGATGGCGTTGCGGATGTGACCCTTGTCGTACGCGCTGGTGTCCTCGTCGACCTCGACCAGGACCACCCCCGGGTCGCCGGCGTGGGCTTCCACCCACTCGGCGTCCACGAGAGCTTCGGAGCGGCTCATTACGAAAAACCTCCTTGATGGATCAGGCTGCCGGGCTTTCTTGTGATGACGGCCAGATCCGACGGATGAGCAAATACATCTGGCAGCCCAGGCAGTAGTCGAACGCCGCATTGAGCAGCGCGGCGGCCAGGGCCAGTGCGGTGAAGGCGATCCCGACGCCCGTGACCCCGGTCGCGTAACCGATCACGCCGATCGCGGCGAAGACCATCCCCACCCCTTGCGCGAACCGCGGGGGCGCGGCCGGCTCGAAACGGGTGGGCGGTCCCAGCCGCGGCCGGACGCCGAAGCGGTAGATCAGCCCGTAGGGGGCGTACCGCATCCCGGCGATCGCACCGACCGCGAACACGAGCGTCTGGGCGAGCAGCAACCACATGCTCGTGGTGGCCAGAGCCAGGGCCAGCACGACGGTGGTGATAACCGCGCTGAATCTGGGCCCTCTGGCGTCGATGTCCATGGTTGCGCTCCTTGCTGCTGAGCTGGTGACAAATTTCCCCCGTCCCGGGGGCGCCTGTCCCGGGGGCGGCACGCTGGTGTGGCCGGCCATGACAGCGCCGGCCATAACAGAGGCGCTATGGGTTCCGGGGAGAACGAGGACAGGGTGAGACGGTGACCGGACCCTGGTTCAGGGCCGGCCCAATGCTGGCCAACACTGGGCGGTAGCTACCCGGCAGAAGTCCACGGCGCGCCGCTTCGTCAGCAGCTGCGCTGTCCATGAAGACACGTAGTCGATGTTATGCAAGCGAGACGATGCTGTCACTCCCTGGCTCCCCCAGCGGACTGTGGGGTGGCCAGCGGAGGAGACGGCGGAGTGCCGGGAGTGATCACTTCGCCCAGCGCGGCGATCACGTCGGGCTTGCGGGGCTGGCCGGTGGCCTGCTTGGTGATCGTCCCGTCCGGCCCGAGGACCAGCACGGTCGGCGTAGACAGGACGTTGAGCCGGCGCACCAGATCGAGCCGTGACTCGGCGTCGACCTCCACGTACGTAACCCCGTCCACCTGGCCGGCGATGTCGCCCAGGACCTGGCGGGTGCCGCGGCAGGGGGCGCAGAACGCGCTGGAGAACTGGACCAGGGTGGCCCGGGGGCCGAGGTCGTGCCGCAGGTCTTCGGCGGTGAGCCGGCCGCGCCCGGACGATGGAGAAGCCGAGGAAGGGCGCAGCTGGCCCTGGCGGCGGCGCCAGATCGCGCCCAGCGGGATCACCACGATCAGCACCACGATCAGTGCGATCACTCCTGCGGTCATACTGCCTACCAAGCGCATCGAGGCCGCAGACATTCCGCCGGGCTGCCGCCGGGCTGCCGCGGGGTGGTTCGCCGCGTGGTTCAGCTGGTGCGGAAGGTAGCCAGCTCCTCGTTGCCGGCCGTCACGTCCATGCCCTTGACCTGCCCCGCCGGCACCCACGAGGAGCCCGGGTACCACGGGTCGGGGTCGCGGCTGGACACGGTCCAGCCCGCCGCGAGCAGGTGCACGCCCTGGCCGTCGGTGACCCACAGCTGGCACGTCGTCCCGGCCGGGATCCCGGTGATCTGCACGTCATACGCCACCCCCCAGGACAGCCGCACGTACTTGATGGTGGCGTCGATGCCCTTCAGCGTGCTGGTCGTCTTGGCCGTCTGCCAGCTGGCCGGGGGGGCCTGCGCGGCGCGGCCACCGCCCGGCGAACCGTGGGC
>CAXUJF010000194.1:0-9776 GCA_964250865.1 uncultured Streptosporangiaceae bacterium | reverse complement strand
TGTCCCGGTGGGCCAGCGCGTGGTCACGCAGCGCCGCGATCAGGGCGTCCGCCCTGGCCAGCAGGATGTCCGTGGCCTCGGTGAGCTGGATGGCCAGGGCCGTGTCGACCAGGTCGGACGAGGTCATGCCGCAGTGCACGTAGGCGGCCGCGCTGCGCGGGGAGGTGTTGTCGGCCCACGCGGTCAGGAACGCGATCACGTCGTGGTCGGTGACCGCTTCCACCTCGGCCACGGCCTCGGGGGTGGGGGGCGCGGCCGCGCGCACCGGGTCCACGCTGTCGGCCGGGACGGTGCCGGCCCGGGCGTGCGCCTCCAGCACCAGCGTCTCCACCCGGCACCACAGCTCGTACTTGTGGGCCTCGCTCCAGACCTGCCCCATCTCGGGACGCGTGTAGCGGCTGATCACGGCGTGACCCCCCTTCCCAGCTGCCCGGTGGCCGGCTGGCCCAATCCTGGCTGGCCCAATCCTGGCTGACGCTGTGTGGCGGCAATGTCGCTGCGGTACCAGCCGCCGCGGAACTTGATCTGCTCCGCCGCCTTGTAGGCAGCAGAGCGGGCCGCCTCGATATTTCCGCCCGTACCTATGACGTTCAGGACCCGTCCTCCGTTGGCGCGAAGTACGCCGTCCGCATCGATGGCCGTGCCGGCCTGCAGTACGTACGCATCGGGGACCCGCCCGGCCTGCTCCAGGCCGGTGATGGCGTCCCCGGTGACCGGCGCAGCCGGATACCCCTGCGCCGCGATGACCACCGTGACGGCCGCGCCGGGCCGCCAGCGCAGCGTGGCCGCGCTCCCCGTCCCGGCCAGGTCACCGGTGGCGGCCGCGTGCAGCAGCCTGGCCAGCGGTGTCTCCAGCCGGTCCAGGACCACCTGGGTCTCCGGGTCGCCGAACCGGGCGTTGAACTCGATGACCCGGATCCCGGCCGCGGTCAGGGCCAGGCCCGCGTAGAGCAGGCCCCGGTACGGGGTGCCCCGGCGGGCCAGGGTGTCCACCGCGGGCTGGATGACCGTGGCCATGACCTCGTCGGCCAGTCCGGCCGGTGCCCAGGGGAGCGGGGCGTAGGCGCCCATCCCCCCGGTGTTCGGCCCCTGGTCGCCATCGTGGGCCCGCTTGAAGTCCTGGGCCGGGAGCAGCGGCACCGCGCTCCGGCCGTCGCACACCGCGAACAGCGACACCTCGGGGCCGTCCAGGAATTCCTCGATCACCACCCGGGCGGCGGACCGCGCGTGCGCCCGCGCCGCCTCGGCGTCCTCGGTGACGATGACGCCCTTGCCCGCGGCCAGCCCATCGTCCTTGACCACGAACGGCGGCCCGAACTCGGCCAGCGCTGCGTCCGCTTCCGCCGGGGTGGTGCAGGTCCGGGCGGCCGCGGTGGGGATGCCGCCGTCCGCCATGACCTGCTTGGCGAACGCCTTGGAGCCCTCGATCATGGCCGCGGCCCGCGCGGGGCCGAAGCAGGCGATGCCGGCCTCGCGCACCGCGTCGGCCGCCCCGGCCACCAGCGGCATCTCGGGCCCGATCACGACCAGGTCCGCGGCCAGCTCACGGGCCAGTGCGGCGATGGCCGCCGGGTCGGACGCGGCCACCGGGTGGGTGTGCGCCAGCGTCGCGATACCCGGATTACCGGGTGCCGCGTGCAGGCTGGTGACCGCCGGGTCCTGGGCCAGAGCCCGGACGATGGCGTGTTCCCGGCCCCCCGAGCCAATGACAAGAACGCGCACGGCCGCGAGCCTACCCGCTGACTTCGTGGTCGGGCCGGCGCATCAGATCAGCTCACGGATCTGAAGCGTCTGATCACGCCGGGGGCCGACGCCCACCGCGCAGACCGGGGCGCCGATCATGTCCTCCAGGGCCTGCACGTAGCGCTGGGCGTTCGGCGGCAGGTCGCTGACCGACTTGGCTCCGGAAATGTCCTCCGACCAGCCGTCCAGGTACTCCAGCACCGGGCGGGCGTGGTGGAACTCGGTCTGCGTGGTGGGCACCTCGTCGCAGCGCTTGCCGTCGACCTCGTAGGCCACGCACACGGGCACCTTGTCCAGGCTGGACAGCACGTCCAGCTTGGTCAGGAAGTAGTCGGTGATGCCGTTCACCCGGGTCGAGTAGCGCGCGATGACCGCGTCGAACCAGCCGCAGCGGCGGGCCCGGCCGGTGGTCACCCCGTACTCGCCGCCGGTCTTGCGCAGCCACTCACCGGTCTCGTCGGTCAGCTCGGTCGGGAACGGGCCCGCGCCGACCCGGGTGGTGTAGGCCTTGACCACCCCGAGCACCTTGGTGATCCGGGTCGGCCCGATGCCGGACCCGGCACAGGCGCCGCCCGCGGTCGGGGAGGACGACGTAACGAACGGGTAGGTGCCGTGGTCGATGTCCAGCATGGTCGCCTGGGCGCCTTCGAGCAGCACCACGCGGTCCGCTTCCAGGGCTTTCCCCAGGACCAGCCCGGTGTCGGCCACGTACTCCCGGAGCCGTTCGGCGTAGCCCAGGTATTCGTCGGCGATCGGGCCGGGCTCGATGGCGCGGCGGTTGTAGACCTTGGTCAGCACCTGGTTCTTCTCGCGCAGCACCAGTTCCAGCTTCTGCCGGAAGATGCCGGGGTCGAACAGGTCCTGGACGCGGATCCCGATCCGGTAGATCTTGTCGCCGTAGGTGGGGCCGATGCCGCGGCCGGTGGTGCCGATCCGGGCCGAGCCCAGGTACCGTTCGCTCACCTTGTCCAGGGCCTGGTGGTACGGCATGATCAGGTGCGCGTTGGCCGAGATCAGCAGCCGGGCGCAGGACACCCCGCGCGCCTCCAGGCCGTCGATCTCCTCCAGCAGCACCCGCGGGTCGACCACGACCCCGTTGCCGATGACCGGCACCACGTCCGGCGACAGCACACCCGAGGGCAGCATGTGCAGGGCGTAGCTTTCGTCGCCGATGACCACGGTGTGACCCGCGTTGTTCCCGCCCTGGTACCGGACGACGTAGTGGACCCGGTCGCCGAGCAGGTCGGTTGCCTTGCCCTTGCCTTCGTCGCCCCACTGGGCACCGACGAGCACGATGGCCGGCACGGGGCTGTCCCTTCGTTAAGGCACCGCGAAGCCCCTGACCCGCTCGTTCTGACCATGAGCGGCAGGGGCCCTTACGACTTGAGGGTACCCCAGGAAGATCAAACCCCTCCGTAACCCGAAACGCGCGCGCGTCACGGCGAGCCGGGCGTCAATTCCGCGATGACCTTGGTCGCGATCTGGTCGAGAGCGGTGACTTCCTCCGGGGTGAGCAGGTCCATCAGGTGCTGGCGGACCGAGGCGACATGCGGCGGTGCGGCCTGCTGGAGGACGGCCTGCCCCTGTTCGGTCAGGCTGATGAGCGCCCCCCGGGCGTCGTCGGCGCATGGCTGCCGGTCGACCAGGCCGCGCTGCTCCATCCGCCCCACGTGGTGGGCCAGCCGGCTGGTCGACCAGAGCAGCTGGGCGGCCAGGTCGCGGGCCCGCCAGCTGCTTCCAGGCTGCTCGGACAGGGTGGACAGCACGTCGTAGTCGGTCTCGGAGAGGCCGGAGTCCCGGTTGAGGTCCCGCGCGATCTGCAGGTCGAGCAGCGTGCGCATGCGCCGGTACCGGCGCCAGGC
This sequence comes from uncultured Streptosporangiaceae bacterium, assembly GCA_964250865.1. GTDB lineage: Bacteria > Actinomycetota > Actinomycetes > Streptosporangiales > Streptosporangiaceae > Bog-532. Next base: position 6,171 of record CAXUJF010000194.1, on the reverse strand, counting down.
GCGCTCCTGCGGTCCGGTCAGCCAGCGAGTTGAGGCCACGGGCCCGATCCTAATTCATCGCTGACATGTCAGCGACTAGCTAAGCTTGCTGACATGTCAGCGAACAGGAGCGCACGACGATGACTGAACTGAGCTTCGGGGTGAACGTGCCCACGTCGGCCGGACCGGGCGACGATCCGGTGGGCCTGGCCCAGGAGGCCGAACGCCTCGGCTTTGACTTCGTCTCGGCCAGCCGACATCCGCGGCCTGCTCAACCTGGCCGTCCGCATCGACCCGGCCGCCGGGCCGCAGCCAGACCTGGTCACCGGCTCAGTCCCGCAGGTGGTCAGCCAGCTGCGCGACCTCCGCAGCCTCGGCTTCACCGGTTTCAACTTCATGGTCAGTGCCCCAGCTGACCTACCGCGCCTCGCCGCCGAAGTCCTCCCCGAGCTGCGCCGGCCGAGCCGTTAACCTCAGCTCAGTTCCGCGGCGGCGGTGGGGCTGCAGTCGACGAGGAAGAGCTGGCAGCGAACGGCTTCCTCCTCCTCGTTGATGGCGTCGGCCGAGCGGGCCAGCATGTTGAGGGAGCGCAGGAAGCCCTGGTTGGGCTCGTGCTCCCACGGGACCGGCCCGTTGCCGCGCCAGCCGGCCCGGCGCAGCTGGTCCAGGCCGCGATGGTAGCCGGTCCGGGCGTAGGCGTAGGCGGCCACGAACTCGCCCTGGCCGTAGGCCCGCTCGGCCAGGGCGGCCCAGGCCGCCGACGAGGACGGGTACCGGGCTGCCACCTCCGCCGGGTCAACGCCGGAGCCCAGCAGCTCCGTGGCCGGGTCGGTGGGCAGGTGGGTGGGCGCGGGCCCGGCCCCCGCCAGCAGATCTCTGTGTTCCATTGGTCCGTCCGTTGTCGGGGGGAACTGTCAGGTGAACGGTCAGGTGAGCTTGGTCCCGGTGGACTGCAGGTCCTCGCAGGCGTGTACCACGCGGTCGGACATGCCCTGCTCGGCGGCCTTGCCCCAGGTCCGCGGGTCGTAGTCCTTCTTCGTGCCCACGTCGCCGTCGACCTTCAGCACCCCGTCGTACTTGCTGAACATGTGCCCCGCCACCGGGCGGGTGAAGGCGTACTGGGTGTCCGTGTCCACGTTCATCTTGACCACGCCGTAGGTGATGGCCTCGCGGATCTCCTCCAGGGCCGAGCCCGATCCGCCGTGGAACACCAGGTCGAACGGCTTCTCCCGGCCGTACTTGGCCGCCACCGCGTCCTGGATCTCCTTCAGCACCTCCGGCCGCAGCTTGACGTGGCCGGGCTTGTAGACCCCGTGCACGTTGCCGAACGTGGCGGCCAGGATGTACCGGCCCCGCTCGCCCAGGCCCAGCTTCTCGGCCACATCGAGCGCGTCGCCCGGGGTGGTGTAGAGCTTCTCGTTCATCTCGCCGACCACGCCGTCTTCCTCGCCGCCGACGACGCCGATCTCCATCTCCATGATGATGTGGGCCTCAGCGCAGGCGTCCAGCAGTTCGGCCGCGATGTCGAGGTTCTCCTCCAGCGGCACGGCCGACCCGTCCCACATGTGCGACTGGAACAGCGGGTCCAGCCCCTTGGCCACCCGCTCCTGGGAGATCTTCACCAGCGGGCGCATGTAGCCGTCGAGCTTGTCCTTGGGGCAGTGGTCGGTGTGCAGGGCGATGTTGACCGGCACCCTGGCCGCGACGACCCGGGCGAACTCGGCCAGCGAGCTGGCCCCGGTGACCATGTCCTTGACCGAGCCGGACAGGTACTCGGCGCCGCCGGTGGAGATCTGGACGATGCCGTCACTCTCGGCCTCGGCGAACCCGCGCAGCGCGGCGTTGAGCGTCTGGCTGGACGTGACGTTGATGGCCGGGTACGCGAAGCCCTGCTGTTTGGCCCGGTCCAGCATCTGGGCGTAGATCTCCGGAGTCGCGATAGGCATGGTGATGGCTCTCTCTCACGTTGCTTCGTGGGTTCCTAGTATTGCGAAGCCCTGGCCCGGTGTGTACCAAGGCCGCGGCGGCCGAGTCAGTTCGCACCGGCCGCGAGGGCGGCTGCAATGCGGTACAACTGGAGGCCTATGGAGAGTTTCCTCACCTCGGCGGGCTATGGCGCGCTCATCCTGTTCGGGTTTCTCGAAGCGTGCTGCATCCCGATCTCCTCGGAGATCACCTTCGGCTTCGCCGGGGTGCTGGCGTTCCAGGGCCATCTCAGCCTGATCCTGGTCATCATCATCGGGTCGCTGGCCGAGCTGGCCGGGTCGTTCACCTCGTTCTCGGTCGGCCGCTGGGGTGGCCGTCCGCTGGTCGACCGGGTCGGCAAGTACGTGCTGATCACCCGGACCGATGTGGACCGGGCCGAGCGGTTCCTGGAGGGCAAGGGCGCGTGGGCCGTACCGGTGGGCCGGATGCTCCCGGTCATCCGCGCGTTCACCTCGATCGTCGCGGGCCTGATCGAGATGCCCCCGCTGCGGTTCACCGTGCTCAGCCTGATCGGCACCGTGATCTACGCGAGCGCGTTCTCCGCCATCGGCTACGCGGTGGGCAGCGCCTGGCACAGCGTCGCGCACGACGTTTCGCTGGTCGGGTACGTCGTGGTGGCCTTGGTGGTGGTGGCGATCGTGGCCTTCGTGGCCATCCGGCTGCGGGCCGTCCGCCGGGAGAGCCGGGAAGCCCGTGCGGGCCAGCTGGGCTCCGCGGCCAAGGGCGAGCCGGGCTCCGCGCCGGTTCCGCCGGTACCGCCGGTCTCGCGTCGCGCCGAGCGGGGCTCGCACCGCGCCGACCGCAACGACCGGCCCTCCAGTGACCGGAGCTACCGTGGCTGAATTCGGAATAAAGCCACCGGTACGTCCGGTTCGGAGTTAACCTCCCCACGTGGGCCGCCATAAGTCAGATCCGCAGGGACAGGGCCGCTACCTCACGATCGGGGGTGGCATCTTCGTCCTGGTGCTGCTGCTCGTCGTCGGTGGCCTGGCCCTGGCCGGCTCGCTCTGAGGGCCGGCCGGGTTATACGTCCAGATCGGCCTGCGTGAACGCGGCGCGGTAAGGAATCCCCAACGCCGTGACGTGGTCCCGGGCGCCCCGGTCGACCAGCACCGCGACTCCGGCCACTTCGGCTCCGGCCTCCCGCAACGCCGCCACCGCGGTGAGCACTGAACTCCCCGTGGTCGAGGTGTCCTCCACCGCCAGCACCCGTCGGCCCGCCACGTCCGGGCCCTCGATCCGCCGTTGCAGCCCGTGCGCCTTCTCACCCTTGCGGACCACGAACGCGTCCAGGATCCGGCCGTCGGCCGCCGCCGCGTGCATCATGACCGCGGCCACCGGGTCGGCCCCCATGGTCAGGCCGCCGACCGCGTCGTAGGCCAGGTCGGCGGTGGTCTCCAGCAGCACCCGCCCGGCCAGCGGCGCGTACTTCCCGGCCAGCAGCACCCGCCGCAGGTCCACGTACCAGCTGGCCCGCTGGCCCGAGGAGAGCACGAAGTCGCCGTGCACGACGGCCACGGTCCGGATGGCGGTCAGCAGTTCATCGCGGTCACTCACGGGCCGCATCCTAGCTGCCTCGCCCGCCCGGTCCCCTGCGCGCCGTCGGCTGCGGGCCTCGTCCCCTCCGCGAGGCCCGCAGCGTCGGGCGGGCCGCCAGCACCGGCTCCCGTCCCCTCCACGGAACGCCGGTGCCGGCGGCGTCAGTGGGCCAGCCCGTCCAGGAGGCGCTCGGCGTCCTCCGGCTGGGCTGGCAGTTTGAGCAGGCGGACCTCGGTGCCGAAGGCCGCGCGGATCGCCCGCCGCAGGCTGGTGAACCGGAACGTGAAGTCCTCGGTCGCCTGAACCAGCGCGATGCGCCGCCACGGATCCGGCCGCTTGGGCAGGTCCACCACCACCAGCCGGTGCGTGTCGGCCGGCGAGGCGCCGCGCTGCCGGTACTCCCGGTAGATCTCGCGCAGCCGGGTCCGCAGGTACGCGAACGACACCAGCCCGGTCAGCGGGTCCTCGCAGGTGGCCCCGGTCAGCCGGGCCAGGCCGGCGTCGGCCCAGCCCTCGGCCACCGCGGTGATCACGTCGAGCGGTGGCGTGCCCTGGTCCAGCACCCGGAACAGCGCGCCGATGTCGGTCAGCGCCTCACTGATGCCCACCCCGGCGTGGGCCCGGGCCCGGCCGAGCTGCGTGCACGCCTGCCGCAGGCTGCCGTCCCGGCAGGCGGCCTGGGCTACCGCGTCCCCCGCCGCCGTCCACCAGTCGTCCTCGGCCAGCCATCCGGTCGACAGGCTCTGCCGCCGCCACGCCGCCCGCAGCCGGTGCAGGTCACGCGCCTGGTCGGCATGGTCCTGTCCCCCGTCCTGCGTGCCGGTGGGCCGTGCGCCGCCGTCTGACCTCATGCATTCGCCTCCGCCTGCCGGTTTCATTAGGGGAGACGGGCAAGCTGCCTCGCTATGACGCGGGTCGCGCCACCTTTCTTTGTGACTCTATGAAATCACTCGAGAACTGAGGGTAATAAGGCGCCTCGCCGTGCGGCCCCCCGGTCAGCTGGGACACCGGCCATCCTGGGCTTGGTTAAAAAGAGGAAATCCGGCTCCGCGAGGTCCGGCGAGGCGGCGTGATACGCCGCGGCAGCGGGCCGGACGCGATGACGGGAGTGCCCGGCCTGTGACATTCTGGCGTGGTCGGCCGCTTTGAACAGTGTGACCCGATTCGTCCCGACGGCCGCTCCGCCGCGGCTGGCTCATCCCGAGCCCGGTCTGAGCAGCAGCGAAAACGCGGAAAGGCAAACGTAAGAAGCCGATTTCACTACGCTATGACCGGAGCAGGGGACTGCGGCGGCCTGTCTGGCCGCGGCTCAGCCTCGAGGGGTTCCCGCGCCGAGGGAAGGACGGTGTTGCGTGGATCGTTGCGCGCTGTTCGTCGACGCGGGCTACATGCTCGCGGACGGCGCGATGGCCGTCCACGGGACTCGCCGGCGGGAGTCGGTCACCTGGGACTACGAGGGTCTTGTCCAGCTGCTGGGCAACCTGGCCCGGGATCGTACCGGGCTGCCGCTGCTGCGGTGCTACTGGTACGAGGCCACCGTGGAAGGGCGCCGGACCTCCGAGCATGACGCACTGGCCGACATGCCAGGCATCAAGCTCCGGCTGGCCAAGCTGCGCCCCGGCCGTCGCGAAGGCGTCGAGACCGAGATCCACCGCGACCTCACGGTGCTGGCCCGCAACCACGCGATCAGCGACGCCGTGGTGGTGAGCGCGGAGGAGGACCTGGCCCAGGTGCTGGCCGACGTGCAGGACCTCGGCCTGCGGGTCACGATCGTGCACGTCACGGTGGACGGTAACTGGACGATCTCCCGGTCCCTCCGGCAGGAGTGCGACGACATCATGGAGCTCACCACTGGTCACCTGCGGCCGTTCGTGGAGCTGATCCCCGGGGCCGAGCCGGCCCGGGCCGACGAGCAGTACGCCACCAGCGCGCTGGTCCGGTCCGCTTCCAACGGCCACTCGGCCGGCGGTGCCGGTTCCTACCAGGCGCTGCCTTCGGCCGGCCACTCCGTGCCGCCGTCGATCTACACCGCGCCGGTGGTGGCCGAGTACCAGCGCCCGGCGCAGATCGCCCCGCAGCCGGCCGACGAGCCGGAGCCACAGCCGCCGGCCCGGGACGAGCCCGTTACCCCGGGAGCCTCGCCCATGGTGTTCGGGCGGTCCGAAGCCCCCGCGGCTCCGGAGCGGCCCGAGCCGGTCCGGCCGGAGCCGGTCCGCAGTGACGCGTCCCGCGCGGACACGCTCCGCGGCGACCTGCGAGGACGAAACGACCGAGGCCGCGGTGAGCCCGGTGTCGCGCCGCTGCCGTCCGCCGGACGCGGTGACCTGAACGTCGGCCGGGACAACCTCAACGCCGCCCGCGGCGACCTGACTCGCACCGATCTGGGCCGGGGTGACCTGGCCCGGAACGAGCCCAGCCGCAACGACCTGGGCCGCAACGACCTGGGCCGCAACGACCAGGGCCGCAACGACCAGGGCCGCAACGACCTCGGCCGCAACGACCAGGGCCGCAATGAGTTCAGCCGCAACGACCTGGGCCGCAGCGACCTGGCCGACAGTGACAACGGCGCCCGGCAGGACCTGTACGGCGCGCCGGTCGCCAGGCCGTTCCGCAGCCCGCCGGCCGCGCCGGGCCCGGACGAGCCCAGTCCCCGCGACGGCGCAGGCC
>CAXUJF010000193.1:0-9785 GCA_964250865.1 uncultured Streptosporangiaceae bacterium | reverse complement strand
CGTCCAGTCCCTGATTCCCACGCCCCCGAGTCCCGATCGTCACCGCCCCTCGAGCCCCAGGCGTCCCTCCAGCCCCAGACGTCCCTCTGGCCCCAGTGGCTGCGGCGGCCGGTGGCGTCGTTCCTGGTCGTGGTGCTGGCTGGCTACGCGGCCTGCCTCGGCTACCAGCTGACCCAGCCCCCGGTCCCGGCGGCCAACGCGCGGCTGGCCGGGTGGCTCTCGGCCCACCACCTGAGCCACGGCCTGAGCGGCTACTGGCAAGCCAGCAGCGTCACCGTAGCCAGTGCCGGCTCGAAGCAGACTCCGCACGTCACCGTCCGCGCCCTGACCACCCACTTCAGCGGCGTGGTCCCCTACGACTGGGAGACCGAGCCTGGCTGGTTCAACTGGCGCACCCAGTACGCCAACTTCATCGTGCTCCAGGACCAGCCCGGCTACTTCACCTATTGGGAACCCACCAGCCAGCTGAAGGACGTCTTCGGCACCCCCGCCACCACCTACCACACCGGCCCCTACACGATCCTTCTCTACCGCCAGAACCTCCTGCTCACCCTCCACCAATGGGAACAATCCGCCAGCTAGCCCCGCGGCGGGCCTACAGGACCATCGTGCGGTAGATGAGGACGGTGAGGAACAAGGGGCCGCCCGTGACCGCGAACAGCACCAGCCGGCGTCGCGTGGCCAGGAGGATGAGCGTGGCCAGCAGGTAGACCTCGACGAAGGAGCGCAGGTCGGCGTAGCCGTCCCAGTTGGTGGGGGACAGGCAGAAGATCTCGATGATGTAGAGCACCAGCGCGACCCGCTCGTAGACCGGGACCGTGGTGACGCGCAGCGAGGCCAGGGCGGCCACGGCGAACAGCGCCAGGACGAGGAGCTCCAAGTCCCAGATGATCACCGCGCCGGGCGCGCCGGGGATCTCGCGGATCACGTCGCCGAAGTTGTGGCCGATGGCGCCGAACGCGGCCACGAAGGGGGCGCCGGCGTTCTTGCCGCTGTCACCGAAGATGGGGATCTGCCCGGTGGCCAGCCGGAGCACGACCTCCCAGGCCACGAAGCACAGCGCCGGGATCAGCCAGACCAGGTCTTCGCGGCCGGGCCGGGTGCGGCGGCGGGCCATGGCCACCAGCCGGACGATCGCCAGCGCGAACGGGGCGACCAGGGCCGTTTCCCGGGTCAGCCCGGCGAACGCGAACAGCCCGGCCGCCGTCAGCCAGTGCCGGTGCCGGTAGGCCAGGATCGCGCCCACCAGGCAGGCCGCGGCCAGCGGCTCGGTCAGGTCCCGGGCCACGCTGGTGGCCAGGCCGAAGTACCCGGCCAGCAGCAGGCCCCAGAGGGCGTGCCGGCCGGCTTCCTGGGCCAGCCGGCCGCCCAGGAAGGCGATGGCGCCGATGGACAGCAGGCTGATCACGATCATGGCCCACGGCACCGCGGCGACCTGACCAGCCGCCCCGAGCCAGGCCAGCGCCGAGTAGCCGATCCGGACGAACCGGTACCAGGCGTCCATGCCGATGCCGTATGCGGACCAGTGCAGGTTGGCCGGGTTACGGGCCAGCCGGTAGTAGAACTGGCCGTCGTACCCGAGGTAGCCCTGGACCTCGAGCCCGACCGGCAGCTCCCAGGGGTAAGCGAAGACGTTGCCGACCAGCGCCAGCCCGGACACGTTGCCCCGTAGCCGCACCAGGACCCGGGCCACCACCTCGGCGGTCACCGCGATGGTGGCGATGATGCCCGCCGCGGCCGGGTGGTTCAGCCGGGCCCACAGGGGTGCCCGCGCTTTCGCGGGCGTCGCTTCCACAGCGGCGGTCGGTACGGCGTGCATGGGTGGTGGCCTCCCCTCAGGGTCCATCTTCCACGATGGGGGCCACCGCTGTGACAATGGTTACCGGAGCGGTGGCAATGGTTACAAGACCACCGTTACCGGACCACCGTCACCGGAACACGGGTTACAGGATCATCGTGCGGTAGACGGCGATGGTGAGGAACATCGGTGCGGCCGTGCCGGCGAACAGCACCAGCCGCCGTGGTGCCGCGAACAGGATCAGCGTGGCCAGCAGGTAGACCTCGACGAACGAGCGCAGGTCGGCGTAGCCGTCCCAGTTGGTGGGGGAGAGGCTGAAGATCTCCAGCACGTAGAGCACCAGCGCGACCCGCTCGTACACCGGGACCGTGCTGGTCCGCAGCGCGAACAGCGCGGTCACCGCGAACAGCATCAGGACCAGAAATTCCAGGTCCCAGATGAGCACCGCACCGGGAGCGTCGTGGATCGAGGTGGTCAGGTGGCTGAAGTTGTGCCCGATGGCGGCGAACGCGGCCACGAACGGGGCCCCGGCGTTCTTCCCGCTGTCCTGCACGATGGGGACCTCGCCGGTGGCCAGCTTGAGGACCACCTCCCAGGCCACGAAGGCCACGGCCGGAACGACCCAGGCCAGGTCGGCCAGCCCGGGCCGGGCCCGGCGCCGCGCGATCGCGACCAGCCGGATGACGGCCAGCGCGACCGGGGCGACCAGGGCCGTCTCCCGGGTCAGCGCGGCCACCGCGAACAGTCCGGCGGCGGCCAGGGGACGCTGGCGCCGGTAGGTCAGCAGGCCGGCCAGCAGCAGGGCCGCGGCCAGCGGCTCGGTCAGGTCCCGGGTCAGGCTGGTAGCGAAGCCGAAGTAGCTGGCCAGCAGCAGACCCCACAGGGCGTGTCGGCCCGCCTCCTGCGCGAATATCCCGCCCAGCCCCGCGATCGCCGCCAGCGCCAGCACGTTGATCACGGCCAGCAGGTACGGCACCGCGGCGTGCTGACCGGCCGACAGCAGCCAGGCCAGCGCCGGGTATCCGATCCGGACGAACCGGTACGCGCTGTCGATGCTGACGCCGTACATGGTCCGCTGCAAGCTGGCCGGGGCCAGGGCCATCCGGTAGTAGAACTGGCCGTCGTAGCCGCCGTAGGAAAATACGGTCACCCCGGCCGGTAGGTGGCCGGGGTGACCGTAGACGTCACCGACGATCGGCATCCCGCCGACCTGGCCGTTCAGTTTGAGCACGACCCGCAGCACGACTTCGACGGTCGCCAGCACGGCGGCGATCAGCGCGGGCACGCAAGCCCGGTTGAGCGCCGAGCGCGACCGGCGCCGCCGGTCCGGCCGCGTCGCCTGACTCGCGGTAGTCGATACAACCGGCATCGGCGTCCAGCTCCCCAGGGAGAAGTCCCTGAGGCCGGCCCGCTGCCGGCCTAAGGACGCCGCATAGCGTATCTAACTGAGGGTGGTCAATCAGTCGCTATCCGTTAGATCGTCAATAACCAGGCCCAGGCCGATCCCGGCCATCCACACGTCCTTGGCCAGCGGGATGCCCGCTTGAGTCGGAAGGGGAGTGCCTTCCCGCCGCATACCGGGCGTCCGGGCGTACAGGCCGAGGAGCCCGCCAGAGAACGCGGTCAGTCCGGCGCCGGCCACCGCGGCCGGGACCACCGGCACCAGCAGCGCCACGCCGAGCGCGATCTCCGTACCCGCCAGCAGCTTGACGAAGTCCTCCGGCTTGAGCTTGGCCAGGAAGGGATAGGTGCCAACGGCGAACCCGTGCAGCTGCTTGGCCGTCTCCTCGTCTGCGGACCACTTTCCGATCCCGGAGTTCAGGATGAACGCGCCCGCGGCCACACGCTGCGGCAGGTGCTTCCACTTGATCTTCAATGCCATCTGCTCGTACTCCTCAGGGGTGCTGAGACTGCGGTTAAAACGAAGATCCCATTGTTGCACTGCGTAGCAGGGTCGCTGCGTGGCGGCCAGCCGCCGCACAGGCCAGGAAGTAAGCGTGATCCTCATCGAGCCCACGGCCCATGGTGGACAACGGCGCCGGGCTGGCTCGCAGCGCCTCATCCAGGCCTTCGGTGCTCACCGTGACCAGCGAATGCCGGGCCGCGAGCGGCTCCGCCTCCCGGGCCACCTGGGCGCCGAGCTCGCCGAATTCGCCCCGCGGCAGGTCCGGCAGCACCACGTCGGCCCGGGCCAGCGCGACCCGGCCGTAGGAGGTCAGGCTGTGGTGGGAGATGCCGCGGTGGCGCTCCCGGGGGTCGGCGTCGCTGATCCGCAGCGCGGCCACCGGGCGGCCACCCAGCGCGGCGACCGCGTTCACCGCCTCGCCCGCCGCCACGCCGGAGAACCCCCACCGGGTGCCGGTGCCCAGGTTGCCGGGGCCCTGGGCCACCACGGCGACGTCGGCGCCGAGCACGTGCCGGGCCGCCAGCAGCCCGGTGTGCAGCGTGACCGTCTCCAGGTCGCCGCCGAAGGCCTGGCCCACGGTCACCGTCCCGGCCAGCCAGCCGGCCTCGCGCAGCGTGGCGCAGGTCCGGGAGAACCAGGCCGGCAACGCCCCGCCGTCGGTCATCACGTAGGCGACCCGCGCCGGCGCCGGCGGACTTACTCCCGCCCCGAAATATTCGGGTTCAAAATTATTAAAATCGAAGTACAAGCCAGCCAGCACGGGCGCGAGCGCGGAGTGCAGGTCGGCCACCACCACCGGCAGCCCGTCCAGGTCGTCGGCGTCGCGCAGCACGTCGTGGTGCGGCGAGTCCTGCTCGTCCGCGCCCAGCACCACCGCCTGCAGCGGCGTGTAACGGGCCTTGACCAGGTGCCCGGGTCCGCTGCGGTCGGCCGGTAGCCGGTCCGGCACCGCCACCACCAGCGCGTACCCGCCCGTGCCCAGGGCCAGGTCGAGCGCGGTGGTGTTGAGCAGGACCCGGTCGCCTGGCTCGGGCCGCCCGGTCAGCGCCGGGTAGGCCAGCGCCCGCACCGGGCGCCCGGCCCCCTCGACCGTCACCTCGAGTTCGGCCGCACCGGCCCATTCCCGGCGCACCCGGGCCACCGTGCCGTTCCGCCAAGTGATCACCACGGCAGAGTAGCGGCCGGCGCGGGCCCGAATAATGCACTCGCACGGGCGCCGGTAGGCGAGAATAAAGGCGAGCCTTAGAGGAGGGCGTCGATGTCACGGCGGAAGACCGAGCGGCTGCTGAGCCTGGTGGTCTGCCTGCTGTCCACCCGGCGCTACCTCACCGCGGAGCAGATCCGCCAGGCGGTGGGCGGCTATCCGGACCAGCCCGAGGCGTTCAAGCGGATGTTCGAGCGCGACAAGGAAGAACTGCGCGAGCTGGGTATCCCGCTGGAGACCGGCCCGATCAGCCCGCTGGACGGCGAGGACACCGGCTACCGGGTCCAGCGCCAGGCCTACGAATTGCCCGAGCTGCGGCTGGAGCCGGACGAAGCGGCGGTCCTCGGGCTGGCCGCCCGGGTCTGGCAGCACGCCGAGCTGGCCGGGGCCGCGGCGGGCGCGCTGCTCAAGCTGCGAGCCAGCGGTATCGACACCGACGACCTCGGCCCGGACTCCCGGCAGGGCATCGAGCCCCGCGTGCACACCACCGAGCCGGCCTTCGGCCCGCTGTGGGAGGCGGTGCGCGACCGCCGGCCGGTGACGTTCGCCTACCGGGGAGCGGGCCGGAGCGAGCCGCAGACCCGTGAGCTGGAGCCGTGGGGCGTTGTGAACCGGCACGGCCGCTGGTACGTGGCCGGCCGCGACCGGGACCGCGACGCCCCCCGGGTGTTCCGGCTCAGCCGCATCGCCGGCCAGGTCCGGTTCTCCGGGCCGCCGGGCAGCGTCACCATGCCGCCCGGGACCGACGTGCGTGAGGTCGTGCGGACCATGGATTCGACCCCGGCCCGGGAGAACACCGCCGTGCTCCGGGTCCGGACCGGCGCCGGTTACGGCCTGCGCCGCTTCGCCACCGGCCCGGCCACCCCGGCGGGTGAGGGCTGGGACACGATCAGCGTGCCGTTCTCCGAGCCGGGATACTTTGCCGAAGAGGTGGCCTGGTTCGGCGCGGACGTGGTGGTGGCCGAGCCGCCCGACCTGCGCGACGCGGTCATCCGGCGGCTTAAGGGGGTGCTGGCGTGAAACGGCGCGAAGACCCAGCCCGGCCTCAGGCCACCCGAGCCAGAGGCGCGGCACCGACCTCGGCCGAACGGCTGCAGCGGCTGCTGGCCCTGGTCCCGTACGTGGTCAGCCGCAAGGCGGTGGGCCTGGCCGACACCGCGGCTGCGTTCGGGCTGACCGAGCGCGAGCTGGTCGACGACCTGAACCTGCTCTGGTGCGTGGAACTGCGCGACCCGGACCCGTACTGCCCGATTGATCTGTCCTACGAGGGCGGCGAGATCGTGGTCAGCCAGGCCGAGTCGATCGGGCGGCCGCTGCGGCTGGCCGTGGACGAGGCCAGCGCGCTGCTCATCGCGCTGCGGATGCTGGCCGACGTGCCGGGCCTGGAGGACCGCTCCGCGCTGAGCCGGCTCATCGCCAAGCTGGAGGCCGCGGCCGGTGAAGCCGCTGCCCCCAGCGCCCAGGTCGCGGTGCAGGTCGACCGGCCCACCGGCGACGAGGCGGTGGCCCAGATCAGGGACGCGCTGGGCCGCCGGCGCCGGCTGCACCTGCGGTACTACGTGCCCGGCCGGGACGAGGCCACCGAACGCGACGTGGACCCGATGCGCCTGCTGGTGGTCGAGGGCCGCGCTTACCTGGAGGGCTGGTGCCGGAGCGCCGACGGGGTGCGGCTGTTCCGGATGGACCGGGTCCTGGGGATTGATGTACTCGACGTGCCGGCCGAGGTGCCGGCCGAGGCGCAGCCGGTCGATGTGGATCAGGGCCTGTTCCGGCCGTCGGACGACGACGTGCGCGTGGTGCTGGAGGTGTCGGCGGGCGGCCGGTGGGTCGCGGAGAACTACCCGACCGAGTCGGTCACCGAGCTGGGCGAGGGCCGGCTCCGGGTCCAGCTGCGGACCCCGGACACCCAGTGGGTGCGGCGGCTCGCGCTGCGGCTGGGGGACGACGGCCGGATCGTCGCCCCGGACGACCTGCGGGCCCAGGTCCGCGACGACGCCACCGCCGCGCTGGCCGGCTACGCCACCGCCTAGCCGCGAGCCGCGAGCAGCTAGCCGGCGTCGGCCAGCACCGCCTGGGCTGCCCCGGCCGCGTCGGCCACCGGGTGGGATCGGTACCGGTTCCACAGGAACCGCGAGCCGGCCGAGGTCGGCACGACCCACACGGTGACTTCGTTCACCAGCAGGTGCGGCAGGAAGGGCCGCCGTTCCTGCCAGCGCAGTTCGCACGTCACCCCGTTGCCCCCAGCTGCCCCCGCGGTAGCGATGATGATCCGGCCGAGCCGGCGCAGGTACTGGGCCTGCCGCCGCCGTTCGGCGTCCACCGGTGGCGCCGGGGGCTGGTCGCGCCCTGCTGGCAAAGGTTCCTCCCGCGCCGAGGGGACAAATGATCGCTCATCCCCATACAGCGCCCGGCGGGCCACCCGCGTCACCCGGCACCCCGGCCCGGATTGGTCGGGCCGGGAAACCGCCGCCTGCGTCCCGGGATAGATCGAAACTTCACCATTTTGCAAGCGCACCGCACCTGTCGAGGTCTCCCGGTCAGCGGGATCTGACGTGTACACTCGCCACAGATATGCCCCGACCGCGGGGGGGCTCATCCCCGCCACTGAGGACGGAAATGATAGGCGACCTGTTCGATAGTCCGTGGAAGATCTTGATCGTCGCCATCGTGATCATCGTGCTCTTCGGTTCTGCGAAGCTGCCGGCGGCGGCCAGGTCCCTTGGCAAGTCCATGCGGATCCTCAAGACCGAGGTCTCGAGCTTGCACGACGACGAGGACGAGACCAAGGCCGGGCAGACGACTCCGGCTCAGCTCGCGGCGGCCTCGGCCGCGCCTGCTGCGCCCGTCGCGCCGCCCGCGCCCGCTGCGACCTCCCAGCCGTCGACCGAGCAGGTCGCCGAGAACGCGGCTCACCAGGCCCGGATCGACAGCCTCGAGCAGCAGATCCGGCAGATGAAGGACTCGGCCGACAAGAAGGCGGCTGTCCCCGCGGATCAGCAGCCGCGCTAACCGCAGACTCCAACCATGGCCAGCAAACTGGGCGAGAGCGTCAACGGCGCGCGCATCGCAGGCTCACGCCTGATCGCGGCGTCTAAGAAGAATGACCCCGAAGGCCGGATGCCGCTCATTGAGCACCTGCGTGAGCTGCGGAACCGGCTGCTGAAGGCGGCGCTGGCGCTGGTGCTGGTCATGGTGCTGGGGTTTGTGTTCTTCCATCAGATCTGGGACTTTGTCAGTCACCCGTTTTGCTCGGCGGTGATCAACGGCAAGACCGGCTGCAGTAAGACCGGTGATCAGCTGGTGGTCAACGGCGTGTTCGACCCGTTCATGCTGCGGATTAAGATCGCCTTCTTCGTGGGGCTGATCGTGTCCTCCCCGGTGTGGCTGTACCAGGTGTGGGCGTTCATCGCCCCGGGCCTGTACCGGCGGGAGAAGCGCTGGGCCTACCTGTTCGCGGGCATCGCGGCGCCGCTGTTCGCCGCCGGGGCGGCGCTGGCGTACGTGGTGATGTCCCGGGGCCTGCGATATCTGCTGGGCCTGACGCCTAACGGCGTGGTGAACCTGCCCAGCGTCGACACCTACCTGAGTTACTTCCAGGGCATGATCCTGGGGTTCGGGCTGGCTTTTGAGCTGCCGCTGGCCCTGGTGCTGCTGAACCTGGCCCACATCCTGACCCACGCGCGGTTCGCCAAGTGGCGCCGGCTGATGCTGTTCGGCGCGTTCCTGTTCGCGGGCATTGCCAACCCGAGCCCGGACCCGATCAGCATGCTGCTGCTGGCCGTACCCTGCGTGGTCCTGGTCGAGGTGGCTGAGATCTTCATCTACTTCAACGACCGCCGCCGGGCCCGTATCCCCGATCCGTACGCGGGGCTAGCCGACGACGAGGCCGCGCCGCTGGAGATGGACGAGAACGACCCGGCCGACACCAGCCATCTGAATTAACAAACTCTCCGCGCGCCCGGTGCCCGGGTCACCGCAGTTAGCACGCGGTGACCGGGTCGCGTCCCCGCCGGTCGGCAGTTCCGCCTAGTCTGGGGGGATGGCCCCTGCGCTCGTCCGGGGAGAGGATGACTCTCCGGAAATCCCCGCTCGGACCCCGGCTCAGCGGTACGCGGCGTTCCGCGACCGCCAGGCCCATCCCGAACTGGCCAGCTTCCGCGGGCTGTACGACTTCGAGTTCGACGAGTTCCAGCTCCAGGCCTGCGCCGCGCTGAACGACGGCGACGGGGTTCTCGTCGCCGCTCCGACCGGCTCGGGCAAGACCGTGGTCGGCGAGTTTGCCGTGCACCTGGCCCTGGAGCGCGGCCTGAAGTGCTTTTACACCACGCCGATCAAGGCGCTGTCCAACCAGAAGTACGCCGACCTGGTTCGTCGTTACGACAGCAAGACGGTCGGCCTGCTCACCGGGGACAACAGCGTCAACGGCGAGGCACCGATCGTGGTCATGACCACCGAAGTGCTGCGGAACATGCTCTACGCCGGGTCACCGACGCTCAAGGGGCTCGGGTTCGTGGTGCTGGACGAGGTCCACTACCTGGCCGACCGGTCCCGCGGCGCGGTGTGGGAAGAGGTCATCATCCACCTGCCGGAGTCGGTCGCGCTGGTCGCGCTGTCGGCCACCGTCAGCAACGCTGAAGAGTTCGGGGACTGGCTGGACAGCGTGCGCGCCGGGGTCACGGTCATCGTGGACGAGCATCGCCCGGTGCCGCTGTGGCAGCACATGCTGGCCGGCACCCGGATGTACGACCTGTTCACCGACCCGGCCGGTTCCCGGGTCAACCCGGAGCTGGTCCGGATGGCCCAGCGCGACCGGTGGTCTCAGCCCCAGGCCGCGGTGACCGGGAACAGCCGTCCCGGCCGGGGCGGCTGTTCCCGGT
>CAXUJF010000192.1:0-9786 GCA_964250865.1 uncultured Streptosporangiaceae bacterium | reverse complement strand
CCTGACCCCCGGGCGAAGCTCTCCCCACCGTCGCCCCTGGACAAAATCTAATTCTTATTAGAGTCTAAAGGGGATTAGTTTTTGAGGAGGTGATGCCCGGTGCTGGTGCCTGTGGCGGACTCAGCGATGGTGGACCTGGACTTCGCCACCCGGTGGTACGACGGGTGGATTGAGGCGTGGAACGACCGGAAGCCCGAGATGATCCCGAGCCTGGTCACCGAGGATTTCGTACTGGACAGCCCGACCACCCGGCACACCGGCTGGCACGTGCAGGGCCACGAGGCCACGGGCAGCTACCTGCGCTACGTCATCGGCGCCTATCCCGATCTGTGCTGGGAAGTCATCGCGCCGCCAATGTTCCGGAACGACCTGGCCCGGGTGGCGTTCAGCTGGCGGGGGACCGGGCACTTCAGCGGTGTGCTCGACCCGCCCGGCGTTCCGGGCACGGGCCGGCCCTTCGACTTCTCCGGGCTGGAGGTGTTCGACTTCCGCGACGGCCGGGCCTGCTATCTCAACGCCAGCTATGACCTGCTCGGCCTGATGAAGCAGATCGGCCTCTACCAGGGCGCGACCAAAGGCCCGAGCGCGTGACCAGCAGCTTGCGCGAGCTCCTGGAGCGCGGCGCCACGGGCGCCCCGGACACGATCGTGGTCAGCGGCACGGACCAGCAGCTGACCTGGAGCGAGCTGCACGCCGAAGCCCGCCGCATCGCCGCGGCCCTGGCCCGGGACGGGGTCAAACCGCAGGACCGGGTGGTGTTCGTGGGCAAGAACGACCCGTCCTACTTCGGCTACCTGTTTGGCTGCGCCCTGGCCGGAGCGGTGCCGGTCCCGCTGAACTGGCGGCTGTCCGCGGCCGAGCTGACCGCGATGATCAGCGACTCGGGCGCCGGGATCGTGTTCGCCGACGAGGCTGCCGCGCCCGCCGTGGCCCAGGCCGAGGCCGAACTTCCCGGCCTGCACACCGTGGTCGCGCTGCACGAGCACGGCCGGTGGCCCTCTCTCGCCCACTGGAAAGAGCCGGTCGGGGACGATCCGGCCGCCCCGGTCCGGGCCGACGACATCGCCTTCCAGCTCTACACCAGCGGTACCACCGGGCCGCCCAAGGGCGCGATGTTCGCCAACGGCACCAACCTGCGGGTGCTGCTGGACGATATCTCCGTGGCCTGGGGTTTCACCCCGGACGACGTGAGCCTGGTGTGCATGCCGCTGTTCCACATGGGCGGACTGGCCTGGGCGCTGGCCGGGATGGCCCGCGGCACCCGGCAGGTGATCGTGCGCGACTTCGCGCCCGGCCCGGTGCTGCACACGATGGCGGACGAGGGCGTCACCCTGGCCTTCTGCGTCCCCACCATGCTCAGCGCCCTCAGCGCGGCGCCACCTCCGACGGCCGGGGAGGTCGGGGCGGCCGGGGAGGCCGGGCCGCGCACGCTGCGCCAGATGGTGTACTCCGGTGCCCCGATCAGCCCCACCGGCCTGCGCCAGGCCCAGCATGCGCTGGGCTGCGACTTTGTGCAGATCTACGGGCTCACCGAGGCCACCGGCGCGTTCGCCCAGTTGTCCGCGGCCGAGCACACCGACCCCGGGCATCCCGAGTGGCTGCGCTCCGCCGGGCAGCCGTATCCCTGGGTCGAGGTCCGGGTCGTGTCCCCGCAGACCGGCCAGGACGTGCCCACCGGGCAGGTGGGCGAGATCTGGACCCGGTCGGCGCAGAACATGGCCGGTTACTGGCACCAGCCCGAGCAGACCGCGGCCGCGCTGACCCCCGACGGCTGGCTGCGCACCGGCGACCTCGGCTACCTCGACCAGCAACAGCGGATCTACCTGGTCGACCGGGCCAAAGACATGATCATCACCGGCGGCGAGAACGTGTACCCGGCCGAGGTGGAGAAGGTGCTGGCCGCCCACCCCGCGCTGGCCGAGGCGGCGGTGATCGGCGTGCCCGACGACCGCTGGGGCGAGGCGGTCAAGGCGGTCGTGGTGGCCCGGCCGGGCACCGTGGTCGAACCGGCGGAGGTGATCGCCTTCTGCCGCGGTCAGCTGGCCCGGTTCAAGTGCCCGACCAGCGTGGATGTCGTGGACACGCTGCCCCGCACCGCGACCGGCAAGGTGGTCAAGCCGGTGCTGCGCGAACGCTACTGGCAGGGTCATGACCGCCGCATCCACTGACGCGCCGACCAAGGGGGACCGGACCCGGCACAGGCTGCTGGATGCGGCCGCGGCCGAGGTGGCCCGGCACGGCCGGGCCGGGGCCAGCCTGAGCGCCATCGCCACCGCGGCCGGGCTGAAGCCGGGCAGCATCTACTTCCACTTCGGCTCCCGGGAGCAGCTCATCGACGCCATGCTGGAAGAGGGCGTGCGCGAGTCGCTGGCCCGGCTGGACCTGGCCATGGCCGAGGTGCCTCAGGGGGTCAGGCCCGGTGACCCGCGCATCCGGCTGCGGGCCGCGATCCGGGCCCACCTCGACGCGCTGCACGATCTGCGGGACTACGCCGCCGTGGTGCTCGCACCGGCGCTGGCCCTGGACGGGCCGCCCGGAGGGGCGTTCCGTGAGCTCCGCCGGGTCTACCTGCAACAATGGTCGGGGCTGGGCGCGCCCCCCCTGGGGGGGGGCGCCCGCGCGGCGGGCGGGCCCGCGCCGAGCGGGCGCGACCTGCTGCGGGGCGCGCTGAACCGCGCGGGCCTGGCCGGCCGGCCGCCCGGCAAGACCGCCGCGGCGGTCGAGCTGCTCGTCATGCTCCCGTCCGTGCCCTCGTGACCGACCGCTCAGCTACAGGAGCATTGTTCATGTCAACTGGTTCCGACCCTGGACCGGGCACGGTCGTGCTGGCCCGCCACCTCTACGAGGCGCTGGCGTCTGGGGACACGGGGCGGCTGCGGCAGTTGCTGCACCCCTCGTTCACCGGCCGCACCGCCGAGGGCCTCCCGCTCGGCCTGGGCGGCGACTACGACAGCCCGGAGGCGATGACCCGGGACTTCTGGTGGGCCATCGGCCGTCACTACCAGGCTCGGGCCGAACCCGACCAGTTCCTGCCGCTGGCCGACGGTGGCCTGCTCGTGCTCGGCCGCTACACCGGCACGGCCCGCGACGGTGGCGGGAAGCTCGACGCCTCGTTCGCGCACGTGCTCCGGTTCACCGGCGGGCAGATCAGCGAGCTGGCCCAGTACACCGATACCGCCCGCTGGGCCGGGGCGCTGCCGTCGCCGGCCGCGGGCCAGCGTGAGCTGCGGGTGGTGGGCTACCACGTGGACCAGGGGGTGGCCACGATCCGGCTGAACCGTCCCGAGGCCGGTAATGCCATCGACCTGACCCTGGTCGAGGACTTCTATGAGGCCGTGTTCCGCGCCGCCGCTGACCCCGCCGTGCGCGCGGTGCTGCTGTGCGGGGCCGGCCGGTCCCTGAGCACCGGCGGCGACCTGGCCACGTTCGCCGGGCTGGACGCCGACGAGCTGTCGGGCCGGCTGCGTCAGATGGTCGACCTGTACCACCTGGCCCTGGACCGGCTGACCCGCATCGACCCGCCCGTGGTCTGTGCGGTCCGTGGCGCCGCGGCCGGCGGCGGGCTGGGCCTGCTGCACGCCGCGGATGTGGTGATCGCCGCCGAGGACAGCAAGTTCGCGCTCGGCTACGCCGCCATCGGCCTGGCCTCCGATGGCGCCAACACCTGGTTCCTGCCCCGCCTGGTCGGCCTGCGCCGGGCCCAGGAGCTGATCCTGCTCAACCGGCGGCTGACCGCGCCCGAGGCCCTGCACTGGGGCCTGGTCACCGAGATCGTGCCCGCGGCCGAGGTCGAGGAGCGGGCCCTCGAGCTGGCCCAGCAGCTCGCGGCCGGCCCGACCCGGGCCTTCGGCCGGATCAAACGCCTGCTCCGCGACTCCTGGACCACGGACCTGCCCGGCCAGCTCAGCGCCGAGACCACGCAGATGAGCGAGGCCGGGGCCAGCGACGACGCGGTCGAGGGCATCGCCGCATTTCTGGCCAAGAGGCCGCCTACGTTTCGCGGCCGTTGAAGCTACGATCATCCGGTGACCCCGCACTATTGGCCGCCATGTCATGACTTACGCCGGGCTCAATCTGGGTGAGTGCCTGACCGCGCTGGTGTTGCTTGCGGTCGGTGTTGCGCTGGCGATGGTCGCCCAGCGCCGTTCTTGGCGTCCCTCGCTGCTGATCGCGCTGGGGACGGCCGTGGCCCTGCGGGTCGCGGTGCTGGTCCTGGCCCACCGCATCCAGCCGTACGACCTGGTCAATGACTTCTGGGCCGCCGGGATCGCCACCTTGCACCATCGCGACCCGACCCTGAACAACCGGACCAACGGCTGGGCCTCCCTGCCCACCTACACGTTCGTGCTGGCCGGGGCGGCCTGGACCGTCGTGCACCTGCACTGGTCCTGGCTGGTGGTGGCCCGGATCCCGGCGCTGCTGTGCGACCTCGGGGTGGTCGTGGTGGTCGGGGCGCTGGTCACCGCGTCCGGTGGGTCGGCCGAGCAGGCTGCGCTGCGCCGGTTCCAGTACGCCTGCAACCCCGTCGCCATCCTGGTCAGCAGCGTGCACGGCCAGCTCGAGCCGGCCTGCCTGCTGCTGGCCTTCTCGGCCATGGTGGTCGTACTGCGGGGTGGCCCGGGCATCTCCGGCCGGCGCGCGGTGGCCGGCGGGGTTCTGCTCGGGTTCGCCATCTCCACTCAGACCTGGCCGGTGCTGTTCGGCCCGGCGCTGCTCATCGCGCTGCCGTCCTGGCGACGCCGGCTGCAGGCCGTGGCGGGCGGTGCCGTGGTCGGTGCGGTGATCTTCGCCACCATGCCGCTCACCGTTGGCACCCCGCTGGACAAGATGTCCTACCTGTTCCAGCACATGACCAGCAACCAGCCCACGATCGGCACCTGGAACTGGGCCGGGGTGTGGGTGACTCAGTACCACACCGCGCTCCCGGTCTGGTCGGACCCGCTGTGGATCAACGTGGCCAAGATCGGCACCAAGGTCGGGCTGGCCGCTGCGCTGCTCGCGGTGTTCTGGTGGCGCCGCGGCCACCCGCTGGACGTGGCCACCGCCACCACCACCGCGCTCATCGTGGTCACGCCGGCCTTCGGGAACCAGTACCTGCTGTGGCCGGTGCCGTCGGCCCTGGCCCGGCCCACCGGGTGGACGAACGCGCTGCAGATCGTGCTGGGCAGCTACGCCGCCATCTTCTACCTGCCGATGAACATGCTGGCTGGGCGCGTCTGGCAGGACGCCGACAACGGGATGATGTTCGTCAGCCTGGGCGTCGCGGCGTGCATGATCATCGCCCTGCCCTGGCATCGGCGGATCTGGGACCGGTCCCAGCCTCCCGGGCCCGAAGACGGGGACCGGGTTGCCCTGGACGTCGCCGTATCCGACCACATCTAGCTCACCCGTCACCGTTGTCACCAGCCTCCGGAGCAGGGACGATGAGCGGGTGCTGCAGTTCCCGCCCTATGCACCGCCCGGCTGGCTGAGCGTGCTGGTGCCGCCTGGGCACGGCCAGGCCTTCGACGTACCCGCGCCCGCGCTGGGCGACGGTGCCGCCGTGGCCGTGCGCACCTGGGCCCCGGCCGGCGTGCCCGACGACGAGGCGCTGCCGCTGCTGGTGGTCCACGACGGGCCGGAGTACGACGCGCGGGGTGGCCTGACCCGGTACCTGGCCGCCGGCGTGGCCGGGGCGTGGCTGCCGCCGGTGCGGGCCGCGCTGCTCAGCCCGGGCCTGCGCGACCAGTGGTACTCGGCCCACCCGGCCTACACCAGGACGCTGGCCGAAGCGGTGCTCCCCGCGGTGACCGGCCGCCTGGCCAGTACGACCCGGATCGGGATGGGCGCCAGCCTCGGCGGGCTGGCCATGCTGCACGCGCACGTCCGGTACCCGGGCACGTTCGGCGGGCTGTTTCTCCAGTCGGGCAGCTTCTTCACGCTGCGCTACGACCGGATGGAAGAGGGGTTCCGCTACTTCCGCCGCATCGTCCGCTTCGTGGGCAGCGTGAACGGCGGCCGCCTGCCGCAGCGCCCGGTCCCGGTCACGGCCACCTGCGGCCAGCTCGAGGACAACGTGCACAACAACCGGCTGCTGGTGCAGTCCCTGTCCGGCCACCACTACCCGGCCGTCCTGCACGAGGTCCGCGGCGGCCACGACTGGACCGCCTGGCGGGACAGCCTCGACCCGCACCTGTCCGGCCTGCTCCGGCTGCTGGTCGCATGAACCGGGAGGTGGCCGAGCTGTGGTCGGACGCGCTCGGGGCGGCGGGCACCGTGGTCCGTTACGGCCACTGGGGCCGCCCGCTGCTGGTGTTCCCGACCGAGGGGCACGGCGCCTGGGAGTTCGAGCGCCACGGTATGACCGGCGCGGTGGCCGGCCTGATCGACGCGGGCCGGCTGAAGGTCTACTGCGTGGATGGCTTCGACGCGGCGTCCTGGTCTGATCGCAGCCTGCCGCTGGAGGAGCGCGCCCGCCGGAACGAGCGCTACGAGAGCTGGATCACCGGCCAGGTCGCACCCTGGATCCACCAGGACTGCCAGGGCTTCGCCGAGGTGGCCACGTTCGGCTGCAGCCTGGGCGCGTTCCACGCGGCCAACTTCGCGCTCAAGCGGGCCGACCTGTTCCCGCTGGCCCTGTGCCTGTCCGGCAGCTACGACCCGTCCAGCTGGCACGGCTGGGGAGAGCGCGGCCCGGCCGCCTACTTCAGTAACCCGGTCGACTACGTGCCGCACCTGCAGGGGGAGCACCTGGATTGGCTGCGGGCCCAGGTCAGCCTGCTGCTGGTCTGCGGCCAGGGCCAGTGGGAGGACACCACCGGATCGCTGGACAGCACCCGGCAGTTCGCCGCGCTGCTGGCCGCGCGCGGCATCCGGCACGAACTCGACCTGTGGGGCTACGACGTCCCGCACGACTGGCCCTCCTGGCGAGCCCAGCTCGCCCACCACATGCCGCGTTTCTGCTGACGAAGGGAGATCGCCTTGACGGCTACGCCGCACCTGATCGGGCTGCTGCTCGGCACCGAGGAAGACTGGCCCCGGGCGTTCGAGACGATCCTGGGCCGCCTCGGCCCGATCGCCGGCGTGGGCGGGACCCAGCACAGCTTCGCCAGTGAGCGGATCACCATCGAGCCGTTCAACCTGCGCGACCGGCCCCGCCACGAGCTGGTCATCGACCGCCTGGCCTACTGGTACTACCAGCCGCGCGAGTGGCTCAAGAAGGTCTCGATGATGAACGGCGTCTACTTGCTGAACAGCCCGTTCACCTTCCAGTCGATGGAGAAGCACACCGCGTACTGCGCCATGATGCGGCTCGGGCTCAAGGTCCCGGAGACCGTGCTGGTGCCGTACAAGAACCCGGTCGACAACTCCCGCTACGCCTACACCGCGGCTAAGTACAACCAGCCGTTCGATCTCGACGCCATCGCCGAGCAGATCGGCTACCCGCTGTTCATGAAGCCGTTCGACGGCGGCGGCTGGCGGGGCGTGTCGAAGATCCGGAACCCGGCCGAACTGCACGCCGCCTACGACGCCAGCGGTGAGATGCTCATGCACCTGCAGGAGGCCATCGACTTCGACGTGTTCTCCCGGTCGCTGTCCATCGGCCCCGAGACCATGGTCATGCGCTTCCATCCGGACCAGCCCATGCACCAGCGCTACCAGGTTGACCACGACTTCCTCAGCCCGGAGGCCGGCGCCGAGGCGGTGACGATCGGCCGGCTGGTCAACAGCTTCTTCCGCTGGGAGTTCAACTCGTGCGAGACGCTGATCAAGGACGGCGAGGTCTACCCCATCGACTACGCCAACGCCTGCCCGGACGTGGCCCTGACCAGCCTGCACTACTACTTCCCGTGGGCGATGAAGGCGCTGGTCAAGTGGTGCGTGTTCGTGCTCGCCACCGGCCGCAGGCCCAGGCTGGACCTGAAGACCGACCGGTTCTTCGAAGTCGCCGACGACGCCGGCGTTTCCTACGACGACAAGCTTGCCGTCTACCGCGAGCTGGCTGACGCCTACTTCGAGACCGAG
The DNA here is from genome assembly GCA_964250865.1 of uncultured Streptosporangiaceae bacterium. Lineage (GTDB taxonomy): Bacteria > Actinomycetota > Actinomycetes > Streptosporangiales > Streptosporangiaceae > Bog-532. The sequence continues at coordinate 1,782 of CAXUJF010000192.1, read as the reverse complement.
CGCTACGAGGATTTCTGCGCGACCAGCCTGGCCCATATTGACGAAATCGTTCTCGACTGGGTCGCGGGCCCCGATTTCGATGACCTGCTCGTGCAGACGATCCGGGCCGGATTCCCCCCGCACGAACACGATCAGTTCATCGCCCACTTCCGCGGGCTGCTCGCCCTCTGGGTCCGGGACGAGGACACCCGGCTCCGCAGATCGCCTTTATCCGCTGACGCCGGCAGCCTCCCGGGCCGCTTGCTCCACCGTGGCCCGGTAGTCCGCCCACCAGCCCGGATCGTCTGAGGGCAGGTTGCTGTAGTCCGGCCGGTGCCCGGCCGCCCCGTCGATCAGCTCGCGCACGATATCGGCGTGGCCGGCGTGCCGGTCGGTCTCGGTGACCATGTGGACCAGGATCCGGTGCAGGGTCACCTCGTGCTTCCCGGCCTCCCACCACGGCACGTGCCCGACCGCGTCCAGCGGCAGTTCGGTGATGGTCCGGTCCGAATGGGCCCACACCCGCCGGTACAGCCCGGTGATCTGCTCCCGTGATTCGCCCGGGGTGGCCCACAGGTCCGCGTTGAGCTCGGCCCCATCGTCCATCCAGGGCAGTGGTTCGCCGAACGGCCGCCCGAACGTCTCGCCGAAGTACCCGGCCTCGACCGAGGCCACATGCTTGACCAGCCCGAGCAGGTTGGTGCCGGTCGCCGTCATCGGGCGGCGAACGTCGTACTCCGACAGTCCGTCCAGCTTCCACAGCAGGGACTCACGGCCCCGCTGCAGGTAGAGCTGAAGTTCGGCCTTGAAATCCGGTCCGGTCATGCCGGACAGTCTGCCAGCGCCCAGGCCTGCAGGCCTTGGTCGGTGATGATCCGGTCGAAGCACAGCTCGGCCGCGCCCAGCAACGAGCCGTCGTCCGGCAGGCTGGCCGCCACCAGCGGGGGAGGGGGCAGCGTCCGGAACGCCATCAGCCCGTCGTGGTAGGCGGCGGTGGCGTGGCCACCCGCCGCCTCGAGCAGTTCGCGCCCGAGGCCGCCCACCGCGACCAGGTGCGGGTCGAGCGCATTGACCAGGCCCGCCGCCCCCCGGCCCACCGACCGGGCCAGCGCGCGCACCGCCTCGGTGGCCTCCGTTTCCTTACCCCGGGCCGCGGCCAGCACCCGGCGCAGGTAGCTGACCTCGTCCGCCGGGACGGGCTGGCCCAGCATCCGGGCCACCGCGCCACCGTCCAGGGTGGTGTTCCAGCAGCCCAGGGCGCCGCACCGGCAGCGCACGGCGGGGTCGCCGAACGGCATGTGGCCGAACTCGCCCGCCGTGCCGGTCGCGCCCGCCACCACCCGGTCGCTCTCCACCACCGCTCCGCCGATCCCGGCCGCCAGGTGCAGGTAGAGCATGGTGCCCGCGCCCACTCCGGCCCCGTGCCGCGACTCGGCCACCGCGGCGCAGGTGGCGTCGTTCCCGGCGATCAGCGGCAGTTCCGGGTGGTAGTGCGGCCACAGCCCGGACATGTCCACGTTGTGCCAGCCCAGGTTGGGTGCGTAGACCAGCTGGCTGCCCACCACCGTGCCCGGCACCGACACCGCCGCGGCCCGGATCCGGGCCCCGAACCGGCCGGCCGCCTCGCCGAGCTGCGTCGTCACCGCGGCCAGCACGGTGTCCTGGCTGCGGTCGTGCGCCCCGGTGACCGTGCTCAGCTGGCTCCCGCCGAGTTCGGCCACGGCCACCGTCCAGGTCTCCTGGGTGATCGTGGCCACCGCCGCCAGCGGGCCGTCCGGGTGGGCCCGCAGCAGCGTGGTCGGC
>CAXUJF010000191.1:0-9806 GCA_964250865.1 uncultured Streptosporangiaceae bacterium | reverse complement strand
CTTAGAGAGCTGCGGCGGGATATCGATGCGGTACACCCGGGCGGTGTTGCGGCAGAAGAGACGGTCCCGCTCGTCCGCGGTGAGCTGCTGGGTGACGGACAGCGTGGCTTCTACCAGGTCGCGGTAGCTGATCGTCCTGCGGTCGACCGGGAAGTTGCTCCCGAACAGGACCCGGTCCACGCCGAACGCGTCCAGCAGGGTCAGCACGTAGTCGGCGTAACCAGGCCGGGCCCAGGACGGGTCCACCGCGTCGTAGCCGGATACCTTGACCACGACGTTCGGCTGGCGGGCGAGCCGCCCGACGCCGGCGCGCCAGAGTTCGTGCTGCTCCGGCGACGCCGGGACGTGGTAGCCGCCGTGGTTGAGCACGAACACGGTCTCGCCGAAGTCAGCCGCCAGGCGGGCCGCCACGTCCAGCTGCGAGGGGAGCACCTGCAGGTCGAAGGACAGGCCGGCCGGGGCCAGCAGGCCGAGGCCCCGACGCCAGGCGGCTTCGTCCATCAGGGCCGTCTCCTCGGACGCGCCGGTGACGGGGTTGCGGTCCAGCATCTGCCGGATCCCCCGGACTGCGGGGTACTCGCCGTGTGCAGCCAGCACATCGGTGACATCGGGGGCTTCCAGGACGGCGGCGGGCACGATCGCGGTCGGGAACCCGGTCTTGTCGGTCAGCGACTGCAGCCAGGCGGTCTCGCGGACCGGCTCGGCCGGGTCGTGGGCCGCCTCGACGTGGACCGAGGCGATCAGCGGCAGCCCCTCGGTGTCGGCCAGCAGGTCCTCCACCAGGTAGTCGCGCTGCAGCATCCCGACCCCGGAGGGGTCACCGGGATCCTCCGGCTCGCCCTGCAGCCAGGGATAACGGTTCTGGCCGAGATCCCACAGGTGGTGGTGGGAGTCGGCGATCCGCTGCAGGTGATCAGAGCCCGACACCCCGTGATCAGAGCCCGGCATCGCGGCACCGCTCGAATAGATCCAGCAGCGCGAGCGCGTCGAGCAGCTCGTCGATCTCGCCCGGCAGGTGGGGATCGAGATCCCGGTGCGGCCGGCCGAGGCCGGTGTTGCGCAGCACGCCGCGTTTCATCAGCACGTACTTCTGCACGAACAGGAACGTGTCCATGTCCCGTTTGCCCAGGGCCATCAGCGGCATCGCCTGGGCCATCAGCTGGTGTGCCTGGTCCCGGTCGCCCTTGGCGTGCAGGCGCCCCACGGCCGCGAACAGCTCGGGATGGGCCGGGCCGGGCATGGTGCCGATGGCGCCGCGCTGGAGCTCCCACAGGTATTCCTGGCCGCCCGAGCCGCCGATGATAGTCCCGCCCGCGTCGCCCAGCTCCTGCGCGACGAACTCGATCTTCCGCGCCGGGTTGGCCGGCTCGATCTTCAGCGCCGCGACGCGCGGCACTTCGGACAGCAGCCGGGCGAGCGTCACCGGGGCCAGCTGCACCCCGGTGTTCTGCGGGGCGTCCTGCACGATGATCGGCAGGCCGCCCTGGTCCGCGACGGCCGCGAAGGCGTCGAACAGGTCGTCCTGAGCGACCCCGTCCAGGCCACCCGGGCGCACCATGGCGAGCCGCGCCCCGGTTGCTTGGACCCGGTGGACCTGCTCGATCGCGCCCGTCACGCTTCTCAGTTCGACGTTGCCGATGATGCCGAGCCGGCTATCGGCGGTCGCCACCGCCCGCGTGACCAGGGAGGTCAGCTCGGCCTCCCCGAGCCGGTGCACCTCGCTGCCGAATCCGAATCCGGCCCAGCGCACGCCGGCCCCGATCAGGAACTCCAGCTGCCGGTCCAGGTCCTCCAGGCTGACGGCGCCGTCCGGCGTGAACGGGGTGACCAGGATGGGGATCACCCCCGCCAGGTCGCCCGGGGCGCCCAGATCGTCCAGGCTGCGGGCCGGGCTTACTGGCTGATCCGTTCGTGGCTCACTCGTAGGAGTCGCCTCCTCTGATCCGGTCGAAGTAGACCGCTAGCAGGAGCAGGACACCGACGATCACGTCGGTGTAATAGGTGTTGATCGACTTGACCGCGATGATGTCGGTGACCCCGGCGATCACCAGCAGGCCCATCGCGCCCCCGGCCGGGTTGCCGACGCCGCCGCGGATGATGCTGTAGCCGCCGATCATGACCCCGGCGTAGACCAGGAAGACGACATCGCTACCGAGAGTGTTGGGCGTGCCGCCCAGCTGGCCGATGTAGAGGATCCCGGCCACGGCCCCGCCCAGGCCGCTGAGCAGCAGCGCTCCCACCCGGATCCGGGGCACCGAGATGCCGGCCCGGGTGGCGGCCCGCTCGTCGCCGCCCACGGCCCGGATGTGCCGGCCCATCCTGGTCATGGTGACGACGTAGACCGCGATGATCACCAGGACGATCAGCAGGATGACGACGAGCGGTACGGCGCCCACGATGCGGTTGGCGAAGTGGTAGAGGCTGGGCACGAGGACGGTGAGGCTGTTGTTGGTGCCGTTGAGCACCATCTGCAGCCCGGCCAGCGCGCTCAGCGATCCGAGCGTGGCCGCGATCGGCGGTGCGCCCAGGCCCACCACCACGGCCGCGTTGACCACCCCAATGGCGATCCCCACCCCGGCCACCACGAGCGCCGCCACCCACGGGTTCCAGTGGTGCAGCACCAGGTAGGCGAAGATCGACGCGCTCAGCCCGGCGTTGGAGCCGATGCTCAGGTCGACCACCCCGGCCAGCAGGGCGAACGCGGAGAACGTCGCCAGCAGCAGCGGGACGGCGATGTTCGTCGTCACGATCTGGAGGTTGCTGCCGGTGAGGAAGCTGCGGCCGATCCAGCTGATCCCAACGAGGATGATGACCAGGAGCGTGATCGCGATGCTGCCGATGGGACTGTTGACGACCCCGAAGATCGCGTCCCGCCGCGGCCGGCCCGGCGCCTGGGTGCCCGGCGGAGCCGGGAGCGTGGCCCTCATCGCGCCGACCTCTTCCGCCGGTAACCGTCGATGGCGACGGCGATGATGACGATGACCCCGGACGGGACGCTCTGCCACAGCGACGGGACGCCGAAGAAGGCCAGCGACGTCGGGATCGTGGACAGCAGCCCTACGCTGAGGAACGTCACCCAGAGGTTGCCGTAGCCGCCGCTGAGCCCGATCCCCGCGACCAGGGTGGCCGCGATGGTCAGGAACAGGTAGGTGGTGCCGTCGGCAGAGACGAACGTCGACTGCGAGGCGGTGAACAGGATGGCCGCGACGCCGGCCAGCAGCCCGGCCGTCATGAAGATCCCGAACCGGGTCTTGCGCAGCGATATGCCCCGCATCTTCGCCGCCTGCGGACTGCCGCCAACGGCGATCGCGCGGCGGCCGATACGGGTCCGGGGGAGCAGGTAGCCGGTCAGCGCCACGATGGCCGCCATCACCCAGAAGACGTTGGGCAGGCCCAGGGAGTACTCCTTGCCCCAGGTCGACAGGCCGGAGTGCACGGGGACCACGGCGTTCTGGACATAGATGCCGAGGATGGCGGCTCCGGCGAAGTTGGTGCCCAGGGTGACGATGATCGGATTTATCTTGCCGAACACGATGATCGCGGCGTTGAGGCATCCCCACGCCGTCCCGACCGTCAGGCCGATCAGGAGCGTGAGCCAGAGGCTGAAGCCGCGGGTGAGCAGCGTCGCCATGATCCAGGCCGGCAGGACCAGGGCCGTGGGGATGCTCAGGTCGAGTACGCCGCCGCTGATCGTCACCAGCGACTGCCCGACCGTGAGCACGCCCGCCACCGCCATCGTGAATGCGACCGACAGCAGGGTCTCCCGGGACAGGAAACTGCCCCGGTAGATCGTGGACGCCACGATGAGCAGGATCCACACGCCCGCCAGGATCGCGGCGGTGGAGACGCCCTCGGGGAGAACCCGCAGCTCCCGGGTCCTCCCGAGCCCCGCCGGCCCAGCCGGGCCAGCCGGGGGCGGGGCGGTACCAGCAGGCGCCCCCGCCTGCTGGTACCCCGCAGTGTTCGGTTGCTGGCTCATGGGGTTACTTGCTGGGGCAGAAGAGCGAGTACTCGGTGGTGCCGGGCGCAGACGCCTTCATCTTGGCGACGAGGGCGTTGAACCCCGGCAGTTTCTGGGCCTGCGCGGCCGTCACCGGGCACGGTTTCACCACGATCGTGGCGCTGTTGCCGTTGGTGTTGTCCTTCACCGCCACGGGGTGCCCCTGCTCGACGGACTTGATGATCGGCAGCGCGTTCTCGGCGTAGCCCTCGAGGAAGTACTCGACGCTGCCGAGCAGGTGCGAGTTGACGTTGGTGCCGGTGATCAGGCTCCCGTCCTGGCCCCACCCGTAGGTATCGGTGAAGCGCCCGAGCTGCTGGGCGGCCTGCAAGACGCCGACCACGCCGCTGTCATTGATCCCGACGACCGCGATCTTCTTCCAGCTGCCGTGCGCCGCGAGCAGCGCCCGGGCCAGCGGCAGGGTCGTGCTGACCTGGCCCCCGCCGTTGATGTTGATGATCTTGCTCTTGCCGATGTTGGGGCACACCTTGAGCACGCCGGTCACCATGCCGCCGGTGCGCTGGGTGTTGACGATGCCCGCGTTGTAGCCCTGGCTGGCCACGACGGCATCCGGATCGCAGTTCCAGTGCTGCTTGATCCACTGCCCGAACGCCTCGCCGCCCTCGATGCCCGCCTTCAGGTTGTCGATGCCGACGAAGTACCAGCCCTTCTGGCCGATGTCGTAGGTGATGGCCGGGATCTTGGCCGCGGCGAGCTTGAGCGCCATGACCGGGTTGGAGGACGGCTGGCCGTTGAACTCCACGACGACGTTGCATTTGTCCTGGATGAACACGCCGACGTTACTGACGGCCGTGGACGCCGAGTTGTTGTTGCTGAGGATGACGGACTGCCAGCCCTCTTTCTGGGCGATGGACTGCAGCACCTCGCCCTGGCCGATCGTCCAGTCCAGGCCCTGCTGGCCGCCGGTCCCCATGCACACCTTGAAGTTCTTCGCGGCCACAGCGTTGCCGGTCGACCCGGCTCCGCTGGAGCTGCCGCCGCTGGTGGAGCCGCCGGAACTGCTGCTGCATCCGGCCGCCAGCACGATAGCCATCAATGATGCGGCGGCACCCAATACTCTGTATTTCGGCCATGACTTGTACCGCATGGTGGTCCTTTCAATTGAGCTCCGTTGCCCAAGCGCCGATAATCGGCTGACCGGCGGGGGCGATTCCACGGCTGTCTCTGCGGAATTACCGCCGTCCGCCGGGCCGGCCATCTCCTCGTCCGGAGGAAGGGCGCCGGTGATGAGACCCACAATCTCCTCGCCAGTTGTGCTCTTTACGCTGCGGCTGGCGATTGTCCGGCCTAGTCTCATGACGGTCACGCGATCAGCGACCTGCATGAGATGCTGCATATTGTGGGTGACCAGAATGACGCTGATTTTTCGCTCGCGGAGCCGCGAAACCAGCTCGAGCACCTGCTCCGATTCATGCACGCCCAGGGCGGCGGTCGGCTCGTCCAGGATGACGATACGGCGCCCCCACAGCACCGCCCGGGCAATGGCCAGGCACTGGCGCTGGCCGCCGGACATCTGCTTGACATTCGCATTGACCGACGGGATCTTGACGCCGAGGTCATCGAGCACATCCCGCGCCCCGCGCCGCATCACCCGGTCGTCGACCTTGTTGAACAGCCGCAGCACCGGTGACTTCGCCAGGACCTCGCGCCCCATGTACACGTTCTGGTAGGCGGTCATCGTGTCGACCAGGGCGAGATCCTGGTAGACGGTCTCGATGCCGGAATTCAGTGCGTCCTGCGGCCCCTTATGGGTTAGGTCCGTCCCATCGAGGGTGATCCGGCCGGAATCAGGGGTGACGACGCCCGCCAGAATTTTGATCAAAGTTGATTTGCCCGCGCCATTGTCGCCGACCAGCCCGAGGATCTGACCTTCCTCGATATTGACCGATGCGTCCCGGAGTGCCTCGACGGCGCCGAAGCTCCGGGCAATGTGCTCAGCGGCGAGCACCGGATGGCTGGGCGCTGTCATTGCTGAGCCTGATCCGCCGGCATCATCAGATATCTGCCTCCTCGCCTCGGCGGGCATAAATGGGCGGCCGGAAACCAGCCGCCGCAAAACTCGCGGCACCCCTCGGGTGCTGAAGGTTGGCCCCTTCTTTGCGGTATTTACCGAGGTGTCCCGTAGCGTATAATCCTGGATTGGGTTGTTCAAGTAGGCGACACAAAATTCATGTATGTGAACTCGCTGAACAGCGGCCCAGCTCGAGAGGCGGAAGATCAGGGCCGATCTGGGCCGATGAGCGAAGGAAGGGGTCCCATGCGAGTGCTGGTACTGGACGACTGGTGGAAGCTCGTGGTCGCCGAAAGGCCTGACCCGGTCCCGGCCGGCCAGCAGGTGTTGCTGGAGATCTACGCCACCGGAATCTGCGGAAGCGACATCCACGGGTTCACGGGGGCCACCGGCCGGCGGCAGGTGGGGCAGGTCATGGGACATGAAACGGTCGGGCGGGTGCTCGCTCTCGGCGACGGTGTGGGTCCCGAGTACGGCCTGGAGGTGGGGGCGGCGGCGACCGTCAACCCGGTGATGAGCTGCGGAACGTGCGCGCAGTGCCGCGCCGGCGCCGAGCAGGCCTGCCCGAACCGGTCCGTCATCGGCGTGGATCCCGCCGTGTCGTCTGCCTTTGCCGACAAGATGCTCGCCCCCGCCGCCAACGTGATCCCGCTGCCGGACACGATGCCCATCGAGTACGGCGCCCTCATCGAGCCGCTCTCCGTCGGCTGCCACGCTGTTCACCGCGGCCGGATCGGGCCCGGCGAGCGGGTCCTGGTGATCGGCGGCGGCCCCGTCGGGCAGGCTGTGGTCCTCGCGGCCAGGCGTGAAGGGGCCGCGCAGGTCGTGGTGTCCGAACCCAGCGCATCCAGGCGCAAGCTCAACGAAGCGCTCGGTGCGGTCGCCCTGGATCTGACCACCGCGGAACAAGCCACCGCCGTCACCGAAGCCCTCGGCGGTCCGCCGTCAGTCGTCGTCGACGCCGTCGGCACCAGCGCCAGCCTCGATTCGGCCCTGATGGCCGCCGCGCCCGGTACCACCATCGTCCTGGTGGGCATGGGCGAGGCCGACCTCAGGCTGCGCGCCTACGAGGTCTCCACCCAGGAGCGGAGCATCGTCGGCAGCTTCTGCTACAGCTGGGAGGAGTTCCGCGCCACCGCCCGGTGGGTCGGCACCGCACCGGACGAACTCGGGCAGCTCATCGAAGGCCGGGTTGACCTCGCCGGCAGCGCGGATGCCTTCACCGACCTGGCCAGAGGGGACAACCCGGCCAGCAAGGTCCTGGTCTTGCCGCAGGCCTAGGAGGAACGATGGACCACACGCACCGCACCTGCGTCGGCCCCCGCCCGGTCGAGCTCACCCGGCTCGGTTACGGCGGCGCGCCGATCGGCAATCTCGGCACCTCCGTGACCGACGCCGACGCCCAGGCTGCCCTGCAGGCGGCCTGGGATGCCGGCATCCGCTACTTCGATACCGCCCCCTGGTACGGGGTGGGCCTGAGCGAGCACCGCGTCGGGCAGTTCCTGCGCGACAAGCCCAAGTCGGAGTACGTCCTGTCGACCAAGGTCGGCCGGCTGCTCAAGCCATGGCCAGCACGCTCCGGCCCAGGCCTGCAGCGCAATCCGTGGGTCGATGCGCTCCAGTTCGACGTGCGTTTCGACTACAGCTACGACGGCATCATCCGGGCGTACGAGGACAGCCTGCAGCGCCTGGGGCTCCCGGAAGTTGACATGTTGCTGATCCACGACCTGGACCACCACTACCACTTCCCCGAGAGCAGCTATCAGGCCCGGCTCGGGCAGCTCGTCAACGGAGGCTTCGCCGCCCTCCACGATCTGCGCGCCGACGGCAAGATCGGCGCCATCGGTGCCGGGGTCAACCGGGCGGGCACCATCACCGACATGCTGGACCGCTTCGAACTGGACCTGTTCCTCGTCGCCGGTCCTTACACCCTTGTTGATCAGGAAATCCTGCACACCGAACTAGCGCGCTGCCACGAGGCGGGTATCCGTGTCGTGATCGGTGCGGCGTTCTACCACGGGCTGCTCGCGACCGGAGTCCGCCACCGCGACCCCGGTTCCCTTTCCTCGGTCGACGCCGCGACCCGCGACCGGATCGCGCGCCTGGAGGAAGCCTGTGATCGGTCGCAGGTGCCCCTACCGGCCGCGGCCCTCCAGTTCCCGGCCGCGCATCCCGCCGTCGCCGCCGTCGTCTTCGGGGGAACCGACGCGGAGCAGGTCCATCAGGCCGTTGCCGGTTTCGGCGCGGACATTCCCGCTGATCTCTGGGAGGAACTCAAGAGCCAGAAACTTCTCCCGGCGGATGCTCCGGTCCCGGCCGGCAGCGTCACCCCGGCTGTGTCTTCGTGCGATGTGCTGTGAACGGCGGGCCGGCCGGCCGCAGCAGCATCCTTCATTACGTCCCTGAGTAGGATCGCGCAGTGTCCATTCCGGCGGTGAAGTCAGCCAAGCGCACGCTCGACATCCTTGCCCTGATGACCAGCCGTGAGTCGCGGATGACATTCACCGAAATCTCGCTGGCTCTCGACCTGCCTCGTTCCAGTCTCCACGGCTTGCTGTCCACGCTCACCGAAAGCGGCTGGGTCACCTACGACTCACCGTCCAAGAGTTACGGACTGGGGATACGCACGCTCGAGGCCGGTAACGCCTACCTGCGGACTCAGAGCCTGCCCACCCGGGCGCGCCCGTTTATGGAACGGATCCGCGACGCGCTCGACGAGACGGTGCAGCTGAGCGTCCTCGACGGCCGCTACAACATCTATGTGGACAAGGTCGACGGCCAGCAGGCGCTGGTCCTGGCCTCCGCGGTCGGCCGGCGCCTGCCTGCTCATGCCACCGGCGTCGGCAAAGTGATGCTGGCCGGCCTGGAACAGGCGGCACTCGAGCGTCTTCTCGGGCATGTCACGCTCGAACGCTTCACGGACAACACGCTGACCGATAAGGCCGCCCTGTACCGGCGGCTGCAGACCATCCGCGATAACGGCTACGGCACCGACGAAGAGGAATACACGATCGGGGTGCGGTGCGTGGCCGTCCCCATCCGGGATCTGCGGGGAGAGGTCATCGCGGCCATGAGCGTGTCCGTGCCCGTCATCCGCTTCGATGAGGAGTCCTCGGCGCGTGCGCTGGCGCTGCTGTTCGAGGCGTCGTCCGGATTGTCAGCGGCGCTCGGCTACCAGGACCGGCAGGCTCCGGTCGGCCAGCTGGGCGGGCCCGCCTGGAGCAAGCCCGCTTCGTGACCTCGCCGAGCCAAGCCAACGGCTGCAGCCCTGCTACCGGAGGTCGCCGAGCAACACTTCAACGATCGCTTCCTCGTGCACCGCGACATCGGCCGCCGCCATCGCTCGGCCCAGCTCCTCATCCCACGGCGTCCGCTCTGCTCGCCCGCTCAGCCTCAGCCGGCTGGCCGCCGGAAGCCGCTCCACCGCCTCGGCGTAATCGTCCCGCCCGAACCGCCATGGCCGCGCCCCCCGTTCGAACACCCGCCGCGCGATGGCGATCCCCGGCCAGTCGAAGTCCCCGTGGTAGCGCACGCTCGCCCGCCCGAGCAGCATCATTCCCGCCGCTGAAGGATTCCCGGAGAAACACGCCACTGGCCGCGCCACCCCGGCCGCCGCGAATCGCTGCAGCACCTGCGGGTTCTCACACGCGGAGACGACCTCTCCAGCCGCCGCCAGCTCACCCGCGCGCTGGAGCGCAAGCACGGGCAGAGGCGGCACCAGGCCCCGGTCCGCCCGCGCCCTCAGCATCGCCGCCCATCGGGCCGGGCCGGGGG
>CAXUJF010000190.1:0-9898 GCA_964250865.1 uncultured Streptosporangiaceae bacterium | reverse complement strand
TCGGCGGCCAGCAGCACCGAGGTCTGGCGGCGCAGCTCGGCCAGTTCGGCCAGCGTGGCGCAGGGCTGCTCGGCGTACTCCAGGCTGAACTTGTCCAGCTCGGCCAGCATGCGGCCGGCGTGCGGCACGTCCCAGTGCCCGTTGACGTCGACCCGGACCCGGCCCCCGGGGCCGAGGGCGTCGCGCACCGCTTCGACCCGGGCGATGTCGTCCGCGTCAGTCTGGCCCGGTTCGGCCACCTTGACCTTGGCCGTGCCGCAGCCGGAGGACGCGGCGATCTCGTAGGCGCGGCCCGGGCCCACGGCCGGGACGGTCACGTTGACCGGTATCCGGTCCCGGACCGGGGCCGGCCAGCCGACCATGGCCGCCTCCAGCGCGCTGGCCAGCCAGCGGGCCGACTCGCGCGGGCCGTACTCGGCGAAGGGGGAGAACTCACCCCACCCGGCCGGGCCCTGGATCAGCGCGCCCTCCCGGACGGTGATGCCGCGAAACCTGGTCGTCATCGGGATCGCGAACGCCCGCAGCGACCCCAGCAGCTCGCTCAGCTGGACCTCGACCGGGGCCGGTGCCCCGCCTCCGGTTCCGCCGCCTGCTGCCACAGCACCTAACCTTACGTGCGTGGTTGAGCGTCCTTTGCATGCGGTTGTACTGCCCGTCACCAAGGCCGGCGGCCAGCTTCTGGAGCTGCTGGCGGCGGCGCTGGACGGCACCGGCCCGGCCGTGCTGCCGCTGGATCCGGACCTGCCGCCCGATCGGCTGGCGGCCATCCTGGACACGTTCGCGCCCGCCGCCGTGCACACCACGGACGGGGGGACCCGCCGAGGGGACCGCCGGCCCGCCGGGCCGGACACCGCGGTGGTGATCGCCACCGCCGGGTCGACCGGGCAGCCCAAGGGGGTCGAGCTGAGCGCGGCCGCGTTGCGGCATTCGGCCCGGGCCACGCTGGACCGGGTGGGCGCCAGCCCCGGGCAGCGCTGGCTGCTGTGCCTGCCCGCCACCCACATCGCCGGGATCCAGGTGCTGATCCGCTCGCTGGTGGCGGGGACCGACCCGGTGGTGGTGACCCGGGCCGACGCGGACGTGCTGGCCGGGTCGGGCTGCGCCCACGTGTCGATCGTGCCCACCCAGCTGCGGCGGCTGCTGGACGCCGACCCGGACGCGGCCTGGGCCCGGGGGTTCACCTCGGTGCTGCTCGGCGGGGCGGCTGCGCCGGCCGCGCTGGTCGACGGGGCCCGGGCGGCCGGGGTGCCAGTGATCACCACCTACGGGATGAGCGAGACCTGCGGCGGCTGCGTCTACGACGGCCGCCCGCTGGACGGGGTGACGGTGACCACAGCGGCCCCGGCCGGCGGCGGCACCGCTGACGGGGCGGCTGGTGACGGCCGGATCCGGATCAGCGGCCCGGTGCTGTTCTCCGGCTACCGGGGGCGCCCGGACCTGACCGCGGCGGCGATGGACGGTGCGTGGTTCGTCACATCCGACCTCGGCCTGATCGGCACCGACGGGCGGCTGGCGGTCCGGGGCCGGGCCGACGACGTGATCATCACTGGGGGCGAAAAGGTCGTTGCGGGCGAGGTCGCGGCCCTGCTCGAGACCTGTCCCGGGGTCCGGGAGGCCGCCGTGGTGGGCAGGCCGGACGCCGAATGGGGCGAACGGGTCACTGCGGTGATTGTTCCGGACAACCCGGCTCAACCACCGACCCTCGATCTGTTGTGTCGGCATGTGCGGGAGCGTCTGCCGCGTTACGCTCTCCCCCGGGAACTCGTTTTGCGGGCAGCGATGCCAATGCTGCCGAGCGGCAAACCCGATCTAGAAACACTCCGCCGGGAACAATCCCCGGCCGCGAACGTTAGTAGATAGTGCCCGCGCGAACGCAGAAACGCAGCGTCGCGGGCCCCTAGACGAAGGCGCTTCAGAGGCGCCTGAGCTGAGCACGATGAACGGCGCGTTCATCGTACCCGTGTCAAGAGGAGAAGGAGGGAGGTGTCGCATGCCGCGGACCGCAGTCGCCACACCGGTCGGGACCACCACGAAGGGGAACGGTGAGGCCAGCACCATGCGTGTGGACGACCTGATCCAGCGAGGGCGCAGCCAGGGTCACTTGTCCCTCTCCGAGCTACGGACTGCCTTCGAGCAGGCGGGCATTGCCCCCGCCGAGGGCCGTACCATCCTGCGTGAGCTGGCCGAAGCAGGCATCCAGATGGCCAACGAGCCGGCCAAGGGCAAGCGCACGGTGAAGGACCCGACCGCCAAGGCTGGTGCGGCCAAGGTCACTCGCCGGGCCAAGACCGGATCGACGGCCACCCAGAACGACGCCGACACCGACAGTGCCCCCCAGGCCAGCACGGCCAAGGGTGTGATCGAGGTCGACGACAACGCGCTCGACGCGCAGGCTGAGAAGGTCGCGCTGGCCGAGGCCGGCGACAAGTTCGCCGAGGCGGACCTGGACGACCAGGGGCCGGCCATGGGCGACTCGGTACACACGTACCTGAAGTCGATCGGCCGGACCAGCCTGCTCACGGCTGAGCAGGAAGTCGACCTGGCCAAGCGGATCGAGGCGGGCCTGTTCGCCGAGCACAAGCTGGACAGCGAGCCTGACCTGGACAGCGACTTCCGCCGGGACCTCGAGCTGGTGGCCGAGGACGGCCACCGGGCCAAGGCCCACATGCTGGAGGCCAACCTCCGGCTGGTCGTGTCGGTGGCCAAGAAGTACACCGACCGTGGCCTGTCGCTGCTGGACGTGGTGCAGGAGGGCAACCTCGGCCTGATCCGGGCCGTGGAGAAGTTCGACTACACCAAGGGTTACAAGTTCTCCACCTACGCCATGTGGTGGATCCGCCAGGCCATTCAGCGTGGCTTCGCGGACTCGGCCCGGACCATCCGGCTGCCGGTCCACGTGCTGGAGATGCTGAGCAAGCTGAGCCGGGTCGAGCGGGACATGCACCAGAAGCTCGGCCGGGAGCCCACCCCGGAGGAGCTGGCCGTCGAGCTGGACCGGACCCCGGACCAGATCGAGGAGTTGCTGCGGACCAGCCGCCAGCCGATCAGCCTGGACTCCACCATCGGTGAGGACGGCGAGACCAGCATCGGCGACCTGATCGAGGACGTCGACGCCCCGGAAGCCTCCGAGATGGTCGACCGTCAGCTGATGGCCGAGCAGCTGCGCAGCGCGCTGGACGCGCTGACGCCGCGGGAGGCCACGATCATGTCGATGCGGTTCGGTCTCTACGACGGCAATCCGCACACGCTGGATGAAATCGGCCGGGCCCTGGGCCTGACCCGGGAGCGCATCCGGCAGCTGGAGAAGCAGTCGCTGTCCAAGCTGCGTCACCCGAGCCGCGCCCAGCCGCTGCTCGACTTCGCCAGCTAGGCCAGCACAGCTAGCAAAGTACGCCGAGAACCCCGTCGCCCCACCCGGGCGGCGGGGTTTTTCGAGTCTGGGTTCTGGCTGCCGCCTCTTGCTGTTATCAGATGAGTTTGAGGGCGCGGGGCGGGACGGCGGCGGACGATACTCGGGACATGCCTGATTTTCGTTACGCCACCTTGCTCCGCCCGGTGACCGCGGCCGACGTGCCGCTGCTGCAGCGTTTCTCGATCGAGCCAGGCCTGGTTGGCCTGGACTGGGCCGGGTATCAGGACCCGGAGATCATCGCCCGCCAGTTCGCCGAGAACGGCTATCTGGGTGACGAGCGCGGCTGGCTGATGGTCGACGACGGCGCGGGCGCCGGCGCCGCCGGGTTCGTGAACTGGCGGGCCAGGAAGTACGTCAACGTGGGGCACTGGGAGATCGGGATCGCGCTGCTACCCGAGCACCGCGGCCGGGGACTCGGCTGGCAGGCCCAGGTCCTGCTGTGCGACTACCTGTTCCAGCACACGCCGGCCTTCCGCATCGAGGCCGCCACCCATGAGGAAAACCTGGCCGAGCAGCACGCGCTGGAAAAGGCCGGCTTCCGTCTCGATGGCATCATCCGCGCCGGGGAGTACCGGGACGGCGTCTACCGCAACGGTTACCTGTACAGCCGGTTGCGCAGTGATCCGGCACCACAGCTCCCCTGAAAGGTCGCGGGCGCAGCCGCACGAACTCCAGGAAGCGGGACGCGGCCGGGGACAGCACCCGGTCGGTCCGCGGTCCGGGACCCGGGCCAGCCGGGCTCGTGGGTTACCGGCCGGGCGAGCCCGGCTACCGGCGGATCGCGATCGCTGTTCGCGGCGGGTGTGGCCACGTTCGCCCTGCTCTACAGCACCCAGGCGCTGGGTTCCGGCTCACCGCGGCCCCGTACCACCTGAGCCTGGGCGACGCGGGCCTGGTGTTCCTGGCCTATCCCGTCGGCACGGTGACCTCGACGCTGGCCGGGCGGCTGGTGGGGCGGTTCTCCCGGCGCACGGTGGTCCCGGCCGGGGCGCTGATCACGATGGGCTCGCGGGCCGCGTCTGGTCCGTCGGGGCCTGGCCCGCCGTGGTTGCGCTGGCCCTGGCCCTGCTGGCGGCGTCCGGGGGCCTGACCTTCTGGCTCCGGCGGATCCCGGCGCTAGCATCGTGAGGTGAGTACCAGAACCCAGCGCCGCCGCATCCAGCGAATCTCCGTCCCCGATGATCTCGCCGCAGGTACCGCGGGACCGTTGGCCGGGGCGCGGGCTGATCTGCTGGCGGTCGAGGAACCGCTGGAGATCCGGATCGGCGGCCAGCCGCTGACCGTGACCATGCGCACCCCCGGCGATGACATCGACCTGGCCGCCGGGTTCCTGTTCACCGAGGGGCTGCTGTCCCCCGCGGTCGACCTGCGGCAGATCCGCATGTGCGACGAGAACGTGGCCGACGCGACCCTGGAGGTGGCCGACCTGCCGTCGGCGGCCGAGGTGGAGCGGGCCACCGACGCGCGGCGGGCCCAGCAGCGGGCCCAGGAGCGGGCTCAGCGGAACTTTCTCACCACCAGTGCCTGCGGGGTCTGCGGCAAGGAGAGCATTGACGCCATCCGGGTCCGCTCCCGCTATGACCTGACCGCCGACCGGATGCAGGTCTCCCCGGCCGTGCTGGCCGCCCTGCCGGACCGGCTGCGGGAGGCGCAGCGAGTGTTCGCCAGCACCGGTGGCCTGCACGCGGCCGGGCTGTTCACCGCAGACGGGTCGCTGGCCGTGCTGCGCGAGGACGTCGGCCGGCACAACGCGGTGGACAAGGTGATCGGCTGGGCCCTGCGCGCCGGGCGGCTGCCGCTGTCCGGCCACATCCTCATGGTCAGCGGCCGGGCCTCCTTCGAACTGGTGCAGAAGGCCGCGGTGGCCGGCCTTCCCGTCCTGGCCGCGGTGTCCGCGCCGTCCTCGCTGGCCGCCGACCTGGCCGAGGAAACCGGTATGACGCTGGTCGGCTTCCTGCGCGGTAACTCGATGAACGCGTACACCGGCCTGCAGCGGCTGACCGGGATAACCACTCCGGCCTAACCGGTCACGGGTGGTGTAAGGACACCTCCGGGTGGGGACGAAGCAGGTGTCCATGCAGGCCCCCGGGGGGAGCGGCCATGAGGATCCTGCCAGTAGCGGCCGTCGCCGCGGTGGCGTTCGCTGGCGGTGGCGCCGGCGCGCTGGGTGCATCCTGGTTCACCGGGCCGCCCGCGAGCCCAGCCGGGCCGGTCGCCCTGGTCGCGGGCGCGTACACCGGGACCAGGCCGTCGGTCATCCAGTTCTCCGGCGACGACGGCGACGTGGTAACCGGGATCCAGTGGTCGAGCTGGGGCCGCCAGCGCGCGACCGGGCGCGGCACGGTCGGGCTGGACGACTGCACCCCGAGCTGCGCCGAGGGCACCACCCGGTACGTGGCCGCCACGATCACGCTGTCCGCGCCGGACGCCAACGGCGAGTGGACGGTCATCACCGAAACCGCTGACGGGCGGACGACGATGTTCTCGCTGGCCGGGCACTGGGCCCAGGGCGCCATGCCCTGAAGCTAGCCCAGGATGCGGGGCAGGGCACCCTGGCTCACGACCGTGGCCGTTCTTTGACCCCGGCCGCGAGCAGGCCAACGACCTCAGCGATGCGGGCCGCACGCAGATCCGGTCTGCGGGTGGTCGCATCAATCCAGCGCAGGTAAGCCTTGCGGTAAAACTGCGCCAGCGTATCGAAGAACGCGGCCGCCGCCGGATCAGCCGCGAGCGCCGCGGCGATATCGCCGGCAAGATCACCGCGCCGCTCCACCGGGCGGTCCGGTCAGCCGCGAGGACCGGGCTTCACGTTCGGTCTGATAGGCGCTGCCCCGCGTCCCCGGCTCAGGCCGGCGCTGTCAGGCCGCCGCCACGGCAAGTCCTGCTCTAGCGCTGCAGGCCGCGTTCAGCCAGGCGCAGCCGGGACGTCACCGCCGGCTGTCAGCCTGGCGGAGCATCGCGTCGAGTTCGGGGTCGGCCCCGATCGCCCGGACCTCTTGCGCGCAGCGGCAGGCGACGGCGATCTTGGCAGCCCACCGCAGCGCCTCCTCGCGTGAGGGCACGTCGAGGAGCGTGAACCCGCCGATAGCCTGCGGGTACGGGCCTTCGGTGACCGCCCCGCCGGTGGCCACGATGCTCGCCGGCTGGTTTTCCAGCCCGCCGGCGGACACGTACACGCCGGCGTTGATGGCCTCCTGGACCACCGCGCGCGCGGCCCTGGCCACGGCGGGCGCGTCCTCGCCGGGGACATGGTCCATCGCGGGCACCGAACGAGATCAGGTACTGCGTCATCTGAAACTCCCTTGTCCCGGCGGCCTGCTCCGGCCGTGTCCTGACTCATAGACGAACGACTCGCCCGGATCCCATCGCCTGGCCAGCAGAAATCTCTCATGGTTCCCTGCCGCCCGGCTCCGCGAGCGTCATGTGACCCGTGCCCCCGGAGATCATCGCCGCCGCCGGCTACGAGCAGTCCGGCCGCACTCATCTAACGCCGCGATAGCAGCGTCAGCTCGGCTGTGCCGCCGCGCAGAACTGGGGCATCCGCTCACAGGTGCCGTGCCATGAGCGCCGAGCCAGCGGGTGGACGCGGCCCGCTATCGCGGGTTGGTACTTGCACCGAGGTGCCGCCGACGGTCAGGTGAGCTCTTCCTGCCCGCGGGCGTCGGACCGGCGCTGGAGGTAGCGGGAGATCTTCGCTGCTTTCCCGCAGTCGTCCATGCTGCACCAGCGGCGGCTGCCGTTCTTGCTGTAGTCGAGGAACAGGAACCGGCATGCGTGGCATGGCTCTTGATCTGGCCGGTCGTCCCGTGGGTCAGCAGCTCAACGGCCGCGGCGACGATGGGCCACAGGGGGGCCAGGAGCCCGCTGCCCGGGTCCCAGGTCCACGCGCAGCCCTCCGCGCCGCCGACGAGCTGTCCGTGGGCCAGTGCTTCGACGTAGGCATGGTGCAGGCGCCGTAAGGCTGGATCGGGCGGTGCTGAGCTGTCGGCCAGCGCAAGGAAGATCTCGTACAGGTCGTCCCGGCACGCCTGCCCCGCTGAGCAGCGGTCAGCTGACGCTCTGCTCGGTCAGCACTCCGCTGCGCTGGCCCGGTTGTTCCGTTCAGTCGCCAGGCCAGCCCGCGCCCTGCGCCGCCGACCCAGCCCGAGCCTGCCCGCCCAGCGAGTGTGCCTGCCAGCCGACATTCGCGGCGGCCGTTTACGGTTGGGGCGAAGGGAGCAAAACTGCTGTCAAGGGCCAGCTTTGCGGACATTACGGCCACGCTGAGGGAGAGAGCGCGAAATGACACAACCAGGTAGGCCCGTAGTGTTTGTTCATGGCCTGTGGCTGCATGCCAGCTCGTGGGAGCCGTGGCTAGAACTGTTCCAGGACGCGGGCTACGCACCGGTAGCACCGGGCTGGCCCGGCGACCGGGACACCGTGGAGGAGACCCGCCAGGACCCCGGCCAGGTGGCGGGCAAGGGAATCGACGAAGTGGTCGACCACTACGCCGCGATCATCCGCGGGCTCGGGGCCCCGCCGGTCGTCATCGGCCACTCCTTCGGCGGCCTCATCGCGCAGCGGCTGCTCGGCCAGGACCTGGCCGCGGCCGCGGTAGCGGTCGACCCAGCGCCAATCAAGGGCGTGCTCAACCTGCCCGTTTCCGCACTGAAAGTCGCCTCGATCGCGCTGCGCAAGCCAGCCAACCGTAACCTGGCGATATCGCTCACCGCGGAGCAGTTCCGGTATGGCTTCGGGAACGCGATTCCCGAACAGGAGTCAGCCGAGCTGTACGACCGCTGGACAGTGCCCTCGCCGGGCAAGCCACTGTTCGAAGCCGGCCTGGCGAACTTCACCCCGCGGTCGCCAGCGAAGGTGAATACCGGGAACAAGACCCGCGGGCCGCTGCTGATCACGGCCGGGGGCCACGATCACACCGTGCCGGCGTCCATCTCGACGTCGACCCGCAAGCAATACCACAAGTCACCAGCCATCACCGATCTCATCGAGTTCCACGATCGCGGCCACTCGCTGACGATCGACCACGGCTGGCGCGAGGTCGCGCAGGCCGCCCTGGACTGGCTCAAACAGCGATCAGTCTGACGCCACGGCCGCGCAGCCTGGCGGCCGGCGCCGCTAGCTGGCACGGCCGGCCGGGGCCCGCTGACCACCGTTGTTGTAGATGACCTGACCGGTGATGAAGCCGGCCTCGTCGCTGACCAGGAAGGCGACCAGGGCAGCCGTGTCGGCAGGCTCCCCGATGCGGCCCAGCGTGAACGAGGCCCCCAGCTCCGCCCGCCGCTCGCTGGTCAGGTGGGCCAGCCGCCCGGTGGCGGAACTGCCCGGCGCGACCGCGTTGACCGTGATCCGCCGGGGCGCGAACTCGAGCGCGGCGACCTGGGTCACCTGGTCCAGGAACGCCTTGGTGCCAGCGTAGAGCGCGCTGCCGGGCAGGGCCGTGCTGGTCACCGCGGAGGACACGTTCACCACCCGGCCCCCGTCGGCCAGTTGCGCCGCGGCGGCCTGCATCATCAGGAACGGGCCGCGCGCGTTCACCGCGACCAGCCGGTCGAAGTCGGCCAGCGCGGTCTCCGCCAGCGGGCCCCAGTGGGTCACCCCGGCGTTGTTGACCAGGATGTCCAGCGGGCCGAACTGGCGCACGGCCGCGTTGATGACCGTGGCCGCCGCGTCCGGCTGGGCCAGGTCCGCGCCGATGGCCAGCGCCTTGCGACCCAGGTCACGGACCTGCGCAGCTACCGCCTCGGCCTCGACCTGGCCGGTGTTGTAGGTGAAGGCCACGTCGGCCCCGTCGGCGGCCAGCCGGCGCACGATCTCCGCGCCGATGCCACGGCTGCCCCCGGTGACCAGGGCCACTCGGCCGGTGTGCTTCTTGCTGTTATCAATCATTGCTGCCTCGCCTAGGGTCTTCTGGCGTCGGGTCTGGCTCGCTCCAGACCTGCCTTGATGGGGCCAGTCCAGCAGCGCTCGAGGCCAGGACAGAAGGACAGCCTGGTTCTCGTTCCATACACTCCGGATATGGATGACGTTGAGGTGCGCGAACTCCGCTACTTCATCGCGGTGGCCGAGGAGCTGAACTTCACCCGGGCCGCAGAGCGCCTCGGCATCGCCCAGCCGCCGCTGTCCACCGCCATCGGCAAACTCGAACGCAAGCTCGGTGTGACGCTGTTCGACCGGACCAGCCGCCGGGTCACGCTCACCCCGGCCGGGGCCACGCTGCTGGACCAGGGCCGGGTCGCGGTCGAGCACGTCGGCGCGGCCGTCGAGCGCACCCGCCGCCGCGGCAGCCAGCCGGATCGGCTCACGGTCGCGGTCAAGGCGGGCGGCGGCACCGAGCTGATCAGGAACATCACCCAGCGCTGCGCCCGCGAGCCGGGGCTGCCGCCGGTGCGCCTGCTGTTCGGGCATCCGGGCGGCCCGGCCGCGGCGCTGCGCGCGGGCGCCGCCGCCGTCGGCCTCGGGCGCCGCCCGGTCGCCGGGCGCGGCCGG
>CAXUJF010000189.1:0-10052 GCA_964250865.1 uncultured Streptosporangiaceae bacterium | reverse complement strand
TTCTCCACCAGGCGCTGCAGTTCAGCCGCGTCGGTGAAGTGCTGATAGGAGAGGCCGCCTTCGGTCCTGATCTGGCCGAGCATGTCCGCCAGCCTGGGCTCGCGGTCGGGGGCTGGCCCCTTGACGTACAGCAGCTGGGGCAGGCCCGTGGCCAGCCGGTATTCGTCCTCAAGGCCGGAGATCTGCTCCCCCGGCGCGACCCAGCCGTAGCTCTGCCAGTAGATCCCGATGAACACCTGGCTCTGGCCCAGGTAAGCGCGGTAGAGCTCGCGCGGCGGATGCGGCCGGGCGCCGATTTCGAACATCACCGGCACCAGCCGCAGCCTGGTCACCGCGTCCCGCACCGCCCGGCGCTCGGCGGCCAGCTCTCCCAGCGTCGAGCTCACGAACACCCGGAGCCGCTGATCGGGGGTGTTGATGACTCCGGTCTCGCTCACGCGGCCAGGTTACTTACCCGGTCAGATCGGGCCGTGGCCGGTCGCTTCCTAGTCGTCGCCGAGGCCGGTCAGCAGGCGCAGCAGGGTGGCCCGCAGCGCCTCGAACTCGGCCGGGCCGGTCAGGCCGGCCCAGCGTTCCTCCACCCGCTCGGCCGCCGCGTGCGTGACCGGCGGGACCGACGCGCCGCGCTCGGTCAGGAACACCAGCCGCGAACGCTGGTCACCGGGATTCTCGCGGCGCTCCACGTAGCCCGTGCGCTCGAGCTGGTCGACGGCCTGGGCCATCGACTGCTTGCGCACCCGGGCCAGCTCGGCCAGCCGCGAGACCGTGATGCCCTCCGGTGGCACGAACGGGAACACGTTCGCGGCCCCGGGCCTGATGTCATCGAACCCGGCTTCGCGCAGCGCGGTATCGATGTCCTGCGCGTAGTGCTGGTAGGCCAGCCGGAGCAAGAGCCCGATTAGCGGTTGCTGGGGAAAACCCGTTTCCATAGATAGACAGCCGCCTGTCTAAGTGCTTACGATGGACAGGTACCTGTCGATCATAGAGAACGGAGCTTGTCATGACCACTCCCCCCGCCGTATACGGGCAGTTTGGCCAGGCCCTGGCCTTCA
This sequence comes from uncultured Streptosporangiaceae bacterium, assembly GCA_964250865.1. GTDB lineage: Bacteria > Actinomycetota > Actinomycetes > Streptosporangiales > Streptosporangiaceae > Bog-532. Next base: position 9,000 of record CAXUJF010000189.1, on the reverse strand, counting down.
GCGAGCGGACGATGTCCGCCGTCCTGCACGACCACCTGGCTCAGCGCGGTATCGAGCCTGGGACTTGGTACGCGCTGAAGCTCATCGCCACCCGCAGGCCGGGGTTGTCGCGCCAGGACCTGCGGCGTGACCTCGAGGAGTCGCAGAACGTGGCCACCGCCTCGGTGCCTGGGCTGCTCAGCCGGCTCGAAGCCGAGGGGCTGATCCACGGCGACAGCAGCGTCGACCTGACCGCGCAGGGCGAAGCCCGGTACCAGAGTCTGCGCGAATACGTCGGCGGCCCGACCGTGCGCCTGCTGAGCCAGTTCGACCTCGGCGATATCGAGACCACCGTCCGGACGCTGCAGGCCATCACCCGGCGCGCCGCCGACGAGGCCGCCACCGGCCAGCCGGGCTGACTACAGCACGGCGCGGATGCGGCGGAGCGCTTCGTCCTGGCCGAGGGCGCCCGCCACCTGGGCCAGGTCGGGGCTGCGGGGCGTGCCGGTGAGCAGAACCCGGATGACCTGGGAGGCTTCGCGGATGGAGCCGGGGTAGGCGTCCGGGTCCTTCTTGTAGGTCTTGGCGTTGGGGGCGAAGCCCAGCTGGGTGGCCAGCTCGCGGATCTGGTCGAACCACTTGGTGTCCGGAGCCGGGCCCGGCGGCTGATAGTTGTCCGCGAAGGTGACGGCCACGGAGCGGACCAGGTCGGGGGCCAGGCCGCCGAAGCGCTCGTCGGCGGGGTCGGTGACCGGCTCGAAGATCTCGGGGAAGAAGTAGCCGTACACCGGGCGGAAGTCGGCCCACCGGCGCAGGTCCTTGCGGGGGTTGGGCACGTCGACGCGCTCGATGTCCAGGGCGCGGCGGGCCAGGTCGGGCTGGGCCGCCAGCACCTCGGCCAGGGCCGGGTCGTAGGCCTCGGCCCAGGTGGCGACCTGGCCCGTGACGGCGTCGGCCGGCATGGTGGCGATATAGTCCGCGCTGATGTCGTCCAGCTTGACCAGGTCGACCAGGGCCCCGGCCGCGTTGAAACCGGACAGCTCGATCGGGGCGCCCAGCGCCTCGGGCAGCGGCAGCTCGGCCAGCCGCCCATTGGCCAGGCCACGCAGGTAGTACTGGACGGCTTCGGCCGGGTAGCCCTGCTCGATGTAGTAGCCGACGCTGGCTTCCGGGTCCTTGCGCTTGGACAGCTTGCGGCGGCTACCACCGTCCTGCTTCATCAGCGGCGCGACGTGCGCGTACCGGATCCGCTCGAAGCCGAGGGCGTCGAACAGTTGCAGGTGCAGCGGCACCGAGGACAGCCACTCGTCGCCCCGGACGACCAGGGTGATCCGCATCAGGTGGTCGTCGATCGCGTGCGCGAAGTGGTAGGTGGGCAGCCGCAGGGGCCCGGTACTGCTCTTGAGGATGACGGCGTCGTTACGGTTCTCGTCCGCGCTCAGCTCGCCGCGGATGGCGTCGGTGAAGCTGGCCCGGCCGCCGGACAGCCCCGGGGACCGGAACCGCACCACGTACGGCTCCCCGGCGGCCAGCTTCTCCCGGACCTGCTCCTCGGACGCTTCCCGCCAGATGGCCCACTTGCCGTAGTAGCCGGGCAGCGCCCCGGCCGCCCGCTGCTTGGCGGTGATGTCCTCAAGGTCGGCCTTGGTGGCGAAATCCAGGTAGGCCCGGTCCTGGCGGAGCATCTCGCGGGCGTAGGTCAGGTAGATCTCGGCCCGGCTGGACTGCACGTACGGGCCGTAACGCCCGCTCAGGTCATCTTCGGTGGGGCTGATCGTGAAGTAGGTCAGCCCGTCCGCGAACTGGTCGACGGCCCCCTCAGTGACCCGGGCCTGGTCGGTGTCCTCGATCCGCAGCAGGTAGCGGCCGCCGGACTGGCGAGCCAGGTCAGCGTCGATCATCGCCACGTAGACTCCGCCGATGTGCAGGTAGCCGGTCGGGCTGGGCCCGAACCGGGTGACCTGGGCCTCCGGCGGAAGATCGCGCGGCGGGTACCGCTCCTCCCAGTGCTCCGGGCCGGGCAGGTCCGCGGGGAACAGCGAATTTATGACGGTTGGGCTGAGCATCGGCGGGCAACTCCATCAGCGGTAGCGACAGGTCAGCCTACCGTTGCTCAGCCCCGCCCCGTCATTTCACGGGAGTGTTGTTGACCCCGGTCAGGATCAGGTGGCCGGCGTCCACCGGGATCGTCACCCCGGTGACCTTGGCCGCCAGGTCCGAGTTCAGGTAGAGCGCGGTGTCCGCGATGACCTGCGGGTCCATGAACGAGGTGCCCTTGAGCGCGGTGAAGTGGTAGCCACCCTCGATCAGGTCCTCCTCGGTGCCGCCCGGGTGACCGGCCCGATGACCCCGTGCTTGGCCGCCACGTAGTGGGCGTAGTTCAGGCCCGGCTCGATGCCGTTGGTTGAGGAGGTGATCACGATCGACCCGGTCTGCCGCTCGATCATGTGCGGCGCGACGGCCTTGGCCGACTTCCACACGCCGGTCAGGTTGACCCCGATCATCTCGTCCCACTGGTCCTCGGTCAGCTCCCAGAACGGGGCCATCGTCCAGATCCCGGCGTTGGCGATGAGGATGTCGATCTGGCCGAACTCCGCGATGCCCTGAGCCACCGCCGCGTCCAGCTGGCCCTGGTCCCGCACGTCGCCCTTCAGGGCCAGGATGCGCCGGTCCAGCGCCTCGGCCTGCTTGGCCGTCTCGTCCAGGTCATCCTGCCGGGCCATGGCGTAGGGCACCGTGCTCAGCTCGTTCTTAGATCTGGCCGCCGGCGTCGATGACGTGGGTGATGCCGGTGATGTACCGGCCGGAGTCGCCGACCAGGTAGAGCACGGCGTTGGAGATGTCGGACGCCTCGACCGCGACGATCGGGAGCTTGTTCAGCGTCCGCGCGGCCACGGCGAAGTCGTCGTAGGTGGGGTTCTCCAGGTCCGGGCGGAACAGCTTGTAGGTCGGCTCGTTCAAGATCATCGGGGTGGCCACGGTCGTCGGGTGCAGCGTGTTGACCCGGATGTTGTGCGGGGCCAGTTCCTTGGCCAGCACCCGCATCAGCCCGATCAGGCCGTGCTTGGCCGCGGTGTAGTGGGCGATGTTCTCGTTGGTGGTGATCGCGGCCAGCGAGCTGGTGATCACCACTGAGCCGCCGCGGCCGCCCTCGACGATGTGCGGGACAGCGGCCTTGATCGTCTTCCACTGGCCGGTCAGGTTGATGTCGATCATCTCGGTCCAGGTTGCCTCGTCCATCTCCAGCGTGGGTGCCATGCTGGAGATACCGGCGTTGGCCAGGACAATGTCCAGCCGCCCCAGCTCGGCTACGCCGCGGTCCACCGCCTCGGTCAGCGCGGCGAGATCGCGGATGTCGGCCTGGCTGGCGATGATGCGCCGATCCAGGGCCTCGACCTCCTTGACCGTCTCGGCCAGGTCATCGGGGGTGGCCATTGCATACGGCACGCTCTCGGCCTGCCGGCACAGATCCACCGCGATGATGTCGGCGCCCTCGCGGGCCAGGGTGATGGCGTGGCTGCGGCCCTGGCCGCGGGCCGCACCGGTGATGAAGGCGACTTTGCCGTCGAGCTGTCCCATCTGGGTCTCCTTAAGTGTGAACAGCCTGTGCGTGATTGAGCCGTTCGGGGGTGATTCAGCCGTCGAGCAGCCAGCTCGGCAGGCACTGGACGAGGGCCTCGACCAGCTGATCGGGGCTGGTGGCCGGCTCGGGACCGGCCAGCCAGGCCCCGATCACGCTCAGCACGCCGCCCGCGAGGAACTGGGCCGTGATCTGCGGGTCAGCCTCGGGCGGGCGCACGTCCATCGGCTCCAGCGCCTGGACGGTCCGCTCGGCGAACGCCTCCGCCACCGCCCCCACCAGCTGCGGGGCGGCGCCGGGACCGAGCAGCCGGGCGTACGCGGACCGCTGCTCGCCGACGAAGCTGACGATCTCGCGCAGGGCGCGGCGGCTGGCCTCGGTCCCGCTGAGGATGTGCTCGGACCTGAGCGCGATGTCGGCGCTGGTCACCACGTCGAACAGCTCGCTCAGCGCGTGGATGGCCAGGTCCCCGGGCGAGGCGAAGTGCTCGTAGAACGAGGTCCGGTTGACCCCGGCCGCCCGGGTCAGCGCGCTCACCGACATCTGCCGCGGGCCCGATTCCTGGATCGCTTCGTGGAACGCGGTCACCAGCTTCTCCCGGGTCCGGACCGCGCGCGGGTCGGTGCTGCCGGTCTTCGGGCGCTGATCGGGAAGTTCGCCGTCCATGCCGTCACCATAGCTCTAACGGACACCTGTCGTCGAATTTGACTTGACAGGCCATCTGGGGCCTAAACTGAGTACTCAGTCAAGACGAGCCCGCAGCTCAGAGGTGATTGTCATGAGTGATGCAGCAGGCCGGGTGGCCGGCAAGGTCGCGCTGGTGACCGGGGCGGCCCGCGGCCAGGGCCGGGCGGACGCGCTGCGGCTGGCGGCCGAGGGCGCGAACGTGATCGTGGTGGACGTGTGCGCGCCGTTGCCCAGCGTGCCGTACGACTCGGCCACGCCGGAGGACCTGGCCGAGACCGTGCGGCTGGTCGAGAAGACCGGCCGACGGGTCATCTCCGGGATCGTGGATACCCGGGACCTGGACCAGCTGCGCGGCATCGTCGATGACGCCGTGACTCAGCTCGGCCGGCTGGACGTGGTGGTGGCGAACGCCGGGATCTGCGTGCCCAAAGCATGGGACCAGACCACCCCGCAGATCTACGAGGACACGATCAGCACCAACGTGACCGGCACCTGGAACACGGTCATGGTCGGGGCACCGCACCTGGTCAAGGCGGGTGGCGGCTCGGTCATCATCATCAGCTCCGCGGCGGGCCTGAAGGTGCAGCCGTTCATGATTCCGTACACCACCAGCAAGTTCGCGGTGCGCGGCATGGCCAAGGCGTTCGCGGCCGAGCTGGGCAAGTACGGCATCCGGGTCAACAGCGTGCACCCGACCGGGGTGAACACCCCGATGGGCAGCGGCCGCATGCAGGAGGAGATCGGCACGGCGATCGCGGGCTATGACCGGCTCGGCGCCATGTTCATCAACATGCTTCCGGTGGACGGCACCGAACCGGAGGATGTGGCGGACACCGTGCTATTCCTGGCCTCAGACGAGTCGAAGTTCATCACCGCGCACGAGATCGCGCCGGACGCCGGCGTCACCGAGTTCTGAGATACGGGGTTCTGAGATGGCAAGTACCAAAGACTGGTTCGAGACCATCGCCGAGGCCCAGCGGCGCGCCCAGCGCCAGCTGCCCCGCGGGGTCTACCTGGCCCTGGTGGCCGGGGCCGAGACCGGCCAGACCATGAACGAGAACATCACCGCTTTCTCCCGGCTCAAGCTGCGGCCGCACGTGGCCGACCTGCCTGCCGACCGGGACCTGGCCACCACGGTCATGGGGCTGGACGTCACCTTCCCGGTGATCTGCTCCCCCACCGGCGTGCAGGCTGTGCACCCGGACGGGGAGGTCGCCGTGGCCCGGGCCGCGCAGGCGGCGGGCACCGCGGTGGGCCTGTCCTCGTTCGCGTCCAAGCCGGTCGAAGAGGTCGGCCAGGTGACCGACAAGCTGCTGTTCCAGAGCTACTGGGTCGGCAGCCGCGATGACATCCTGGCCCGCGCCGAACGCGCCCGGGCCGCCGGGGCCAAGGGCCTGATCGTCACCCTGGACTGGGTGTTCGACTCCCGGCGGGACTGGGGCAGCCCGTGGATCCCGGAGAAGCTGGACCTCAAGGCGATGCTCCGGTACGCGCCACAGGTCGCGCTCAAGCCGGCCTACCTGGCCCGCTGGATACGCAGCGGCGCGCTGCCGGACCTGGGTGTGCCGAACCTGGGCGCGCAGGAAACCAAGGACGTCCCCACGTTCTTCGGCGCCTACGGGCAGTGGATGGGCTCGACGCTGCCGACCTGGGAGGACCTGGCCTGGCTGCGCGAGCAGTGGGGCGGCCCCTTCATGATCAAGGGCATCACCCGCCCGGACGACGCCCGGCGGGCGGTCGACATCGGCGCCACCGCGATCTCGGTGTCCAACCACGGCGGCAACAACCTGGACTCCACCCCGGCCACCATCCGCTGCCTGCCCGGCGTGGCCGATGCCGTAGGCGACCAGATCGAGGTCGTGCTGGACGGCGGGATCCGCCGGGGCAGCGACGTGGTCAAGGCGCTGGCCCTGGGCGCCCGCGCGGTGCTGATCGGCCGGGCCTACCTGTGGGGCATGGCCGCGAACGGTGAGCGCGGCGTGACCAACGTGCTGGAGATCCTCCGGCAAGGGGTCAGCGAGACCCTGCTGGGTCTGGGCAAGTCCTCCGTGCACGAGCTGTCGCCGGACGACCTGATCGTGCCGGACGGCTTCGTCATCGATCACAAGATCTGAGCCCGGTCCGGACTTGTCTCGTGGCTGACCAACTCGATATCGACCCGTGCCAGCCTGATGATGGCCTTTCGGCGCGTAAGCGGATCCTCGCCGCCGCCGAGAGGCTGTTCGCCGAGCGCGGCTTCGACCGCACCTCCACCGCGCGTATCGCCGCGGCCGCCGGGGTGCCGCACGGCCTGATCTTTTACCACTTCAAGACCAAGATGGACCTGCTGCTCGCCGTGATCAGGGCCGATCGGTGGTCGGCCCTGGACGAGGCGGTTCCCCCGCTGGCGGCGGGCACCGCCCTGGAGCCGGCCGTGGCGGCGCTGTGGGAGCACATGTCCGCGGTCCTGGGGGAGCCGTCGGCGGTTCGCAAGATCATCCTGCAGGAGGCAGGCTCGCACCCGGAGATCAGGGCGCGGGCTCTGGAGTACCAGGACCAGATCGCCTCGATAGTCGCGGACTACCTAGCCCGCGCGAGCGCCTCCGGTGGCCCGGGGCCCGAGCACGAGGCGGCGGCCCGCCTGCTCACCATCACCGCCGGGCTGGCGCCCCTGGTGGGCGAGCCCAGCGCCGCCGTCATCCCACCCGCCGACCTGGCCGCCCTGATCGCGACCGGCCTGGGCTGACCGCCGGGCCGACCTACCGGCCAGCCACCAGGCCTAGCCGGGACAGGAAGCGGCGGACCGCGGCCGGGTTGCGCAGGACGTAGACGGTGGCGCCGGGCGCACTAGCAGCGAGGGCCTCCTGGATGCTGGGCAGGCTGTGACGCCGGTAGCCCCAGACCCAGCGCCAGTACTCGGCCTGCTCCCGGCCCCGGCGCATTGTGCGCCAGGCGCAGCGCACGAAGCCGAAATTCAGAACGATCACCGTGTCGGCGGCGCGCAGCCGCAGGCTCAGGTCGAGGTCATAACGACCCAGATCACCGTCGATGATCCACGCCTCGTGTTGCACGAGTTCTCGCTGCTGAGCGGCCCACCAAGCCGGGTCGGGCGCGGTCGGTCCCGGCAGCCAGAACAGCTCATCCAATTCGGCTACCGGCAGGCCGGTCCGGCCGCTAATCTCTCGGGCGAGCGTCGACTTGCCCGCACCGCCGCGGCCGAGGATGACCACTCGCCTCACCCGTCCATCATGCGGCGGGTGATTCCGGTCCGGCCGCAATAACACCTTGATATTCCGGTATGTCGGTCGTTGTATGCCTGCCCCGGACCCGGCAGAGTGATCCCCGGCGATTCGTCGTGGCAGTAACGCAGCACGCCACAGCCTTTTTTCATACCCCCACACAGACACCAGGAACACGATGGATCACGTCCTGATCACCCGTAGGCTCACCAAGCTCCCGTCCGCGGCCGCGCGGCCGTTCGTGTGGTTCGCCACCCTCTTCATGTCCGGGCTCATTACCGGACTGCATCTGATGTCCGGGCTGCGCCGGTTCCGGCCCGGCGGCTCAGCCTCGTCAGCCACGGTGACCCGCGACGAGGCGGCCGAGTCCCAGGCCACGGCCACCACCGAGCAGGCCACCGCCGAGCAGGCCCCCGTTGGGTTGGCCGCCATTGGGCTGGCCACGGCCGAGCCGGCTTCTGTCGAACAGACTTCCGCCGAGCAGACTTCCACCGAGCAGGCCGCGCCTGCGGTCGAGCCCGAGCCGACCGCCGAGCTGACCTGTGAGCCGACAATCCCGACCGTGCCGGTCACCTTCACCCTGCCGAGCGAGGTCGGCGCGGGCGATGTCGCCCTGTGCGCAGACTTCAACAACTGGACGGCGGGCAGCATCCCGCTGAGCCGCGGCGGCGATGGCGCCTGGCAGGTCACCGTGCCGCTCGAACCGGGCAACACCTACCACTTCCGCTACCTGCTCGACGGCGAGCGCTGGGAGAACGCCTGGAAGGCCGACCGCTACGAGCCCAACCCGTTCGGCAGCGACAACTCCGTGGTCATCGTCGACTGGCCCGAATTCGAGCTGCAAGCGGCCTGACTCCGGCTCGGCGCGCTATGTCAGCGTCGGCGGCCTGCTACAGCTGCACCCAGAACGCGCAGGATGATCTGCCGCCGCGGGAACGGGTCTATCTCAGTCAGCACTGGCGGGTGGCACACGCCTTCGACGTCGCCATCCCGGGTTGGCTGGTGCTGCTGCCCCAGCGGCACGTCACCGCGCTGGACGAGCTGACCGCCGACGAGGCGGCCGGTCTCGGTCGGCTGCTCCGTGCCCTCACCGCAGCGCTGCGCGAGGTGACCGGCTGCCTGAAGACGTACGTGGCGCTGTTCGCCGAAGCGGAAGGCTTCGCGCACGTCCACTTCCACGTCATTCCGCGCGAGCCCGGCCTGCCGGCCGAGTTCTGCGGCCCGCGGGTGTTTGGGTTGCTCAAGGCCGAGCCCGACCGCCGGGTATCCAACGAGACGATGGACGAGATCTCGGCCGAGGTGGCCAGCGCTATCCGGCTGGACAGCCTCGCCTGACCTCATGGGCCGTTCATCAAAAGCGCGGGACGCCGGGAGTCGGTGCTCCACTGGGGCTCCAGGGCCCGGTCCAGGATCTCCTCCGGCGCCCGGCTGTGGTCCGCCTCGGCCAGCATCTGGGTGAAGACGAACCACAGCTTGTGGACGAGTTGATCGGGATCAGGATCGTGGGGGTCAGCTGATCCAGCTGGGCTTCCAGCT
>CAXUJF010000188.1:9857-10086 GCA_964250865.1 uncultured Streptosporangiaceae bacterium | reverse complement strand
GGGAGCCGGACGGCTTGGGCGCACTGGGCGGCGCTGAGCCCGTCTGCTCGGTGTCGCCGGGGCGGGCGGCCGCGGGATCGGGAGCGATGGCGCTGAGGCCGGCCGCGGCGATGCCGTCGAGCAGGAAGTGCGGGCTGAACGCGATGCCCGGCTCGACGCCGCGGAAGTCGGCCCGGACGATCTCCCGGGCGCGGGCCCGGCCCTGGGTCTCGGCTTCGACGGTGACCTC
>CAXUJF010000188.1:0-9847 GCA_964250865.1 uncultured Streptosporangiaceae bacterium | reverse complement strand
CCGCCGCCGAAGGTCAGCCGGACGGCGCTGCCGCGCTCGGCCACCAGGGAGACCCGGCGGACCGCCTCGATGAACGGGGCGGCGGGCATATCGGCCCGGCAGGCGAACTCAGCCGGGAACCGGGAGCGGTACTTGATGTACTCCCCCGCGATCAGGCGGGTGGTCACCCGGCGCCCAGCGGACTCGAACCCGATCATGGCGTCGGCGGCGCGGGAGGCTGACGGCCCGCCGGAGCCCGGGTCCGCCGCCCGGGCGTCGCCGTACTCCCGGGCCAGCTCGGTATCCCGGTCGCGATCGGAGCGCAGCCGGACGGTGACCGGCACGCCGGGGGTCATGGTCCGGGCCGCGTCGACCAGGGTCCGGGCCGGGACGAGATAGCTGCCGCTGACGTCCGGCCGGGCCGGGGACCAGGCCAGGTCGCGCACGGCCAGGCGGTACCGGTCGGTGGCGGCGAGCGTCATCGTCTCGCCCTGCACTTCGAGGTTGACCCCGGTGAGCAGGGGCAGCGTGTCATCGCGGCTGGCGGCTGGGGCGACCTGGCCGACGGCGGCGGCCAGGTCCCCGCCGTCCAGGGTCCCAGCGGTCAGGGACAGCACGGGCAGGTCGGGGTACTCCTCGACCGGCAGGGTGACCAGCGTGAACGAGGCGCTGCCACAGGTCAGGCTGACGCCGTCGGTGTCGTCGGCGAACTCGACCGGGAGGCTGGGCAGGCTCCGGGTGATCTCGGCCAGCAGCCGGCCGGGAACCAGCACCGAGCCTGGCTCGGCCACCTCGGCGCCGACTTCGGCCCGCGCGGAGACCTCGTAGTCGAAGCAGGACAGTGTCAGCCCACCGCCGGTCAGCCCGTCGTCGGCCTGCAGCAGCAGCCCGGCCAGCACCGGGATGACCGGCCGGGCCGGGAGGGCACGAGACACCCAACCGACCGCTTCGGCCAGTACATCCCGCTCAACCTGGAACTTCATCGCCGGCCCCGGACCGCCCCGCGCCTATCCTGCTCGCTCATGTAAGAGATGGTGGCACGGGGTACTGACAATCCGGGTCGTTCAGGTCAGCAGCCCGGGCGGGACCGACGCCAGCGCGTCCTCGATCGCCTTGGCCAGGGCCCGGGCCGATTCGGCGGTGAGCTCGACCGCCACCCGGGCCGACGGGCCCTGGCCCGGGTTGAGGAAGTCGATGTTCAGGCTGTGCTCGGCCGGGGCGTGCACCGGGTGGTCGTAGTAGACGCTGGCGTCGGTGACGCCGAACCAGCCGTCCGCACCCTTGCCGCTGCCGCTGACCTTGATCTGCTCGGTCTGGTACGTGCACATAACAGGCTCCCGTCCTCAGGCGCTCAGGTACTGGCCGTAAAAGTCCCAGATGCGCTGCCAGCCGTCGTTGGCCGCCTCCACCCGGTAGGACGGGCGGTTGACCGAGAAGAAGGCATGGCCGGCACCCTCGTAGCTGTGGAACTCGTACGTCTTGCCCGCGGCCTTGAGGGCCTGCTCCAGCTCGCCGACCTGCTCCGGCGACGGGTGGGAGTCATCCGCGCCGAACAGACCGAGCAGCGGGCCGGACAGGTTCGGGGTCTTGTCCACGATCGGGCCGACCTTGAGCGGCGAGCCCTCGGGCGGGTTGCCGACCACGAATGCGCCATAGCAGTCCACGGCGGCGTCGATGGGCAGGCTGACCGCGGCCAGGAATGACTGGCGGCCGCCGGAGCAGTAGCCGATCGTGCCGACCTTGCCGTTGGAGTTCTCCAGCGCACGGAGGAACGTGGCCGCCCCGCCCACATCACCGACCAGGCGCTCGTCCGGGACACCGCCCTGGGCCCGGGCCGCGGCGGCGGCGTCGTCGGGGCTGGCCCCCGGGGCCTCGCGGGTGTAGAGGTTCGGGCAGATCGCGTTGTAGCCGTTGACCGCGAAGGTGCGGGTGATCTCCTTGGTCTGCGGGTCGTACCCGGGCATGTGGTGGATCACCACGACGCTGCCGAACGGGCCTGGTCCCAGCGGGCGGGCGTAGTACGCCTCGATGAGGTCTCCGTCGTGCCCGGGAATGTTGACGGTTTCGGCCATGATGGCGTCGTACATGCGCGATCCCTCCGCTGGATGATCTGCCGTCTTGATCGTGCCGCCCGGTAGGTTACGCCCCGGCGCCGGGGCCGGACCCGGCAGGGGGGCACGGCCGGTGGCAGACTTCGACCATGACCTACATCGCCGCCGATGACCGGTACCAGAAGAAGATGCCCTTGCGCCGCTGCGGGCGCAGCGGCATCGAACTGCCGGAGATCTCGCTCGGACTGTGGCAGAACTTCGGGGACGACCGCCGGTTGGACGTGCAGCGGGCCATCCTGCGGCGGGCGTTCGACCTGGGCGTGACCCACTTCGACCTGGCCAACAACTACGGGCCGCCGTACGGGAGCGCCGAGCTCAACTTCGGGCGGCTGCTGCGGGAGGACTTCCGGCCGTACCGGGACGAGCTGATCCTGTCGACCAAGGCCGGCTACGACATGTGGCCGGGCCCGTACGGCGACCGCGGCTCACGCAAGTACCTGCTGGCCAGCCTGGACCAGTCGCTGGGCCGGATGGGCCTGGAGTACGTGGACATCTTCTACAGCCACCGGGCCGACCCGGACACGCCGCTGGAGGAGACGATGGGCGCCCTGCACACGGCGGTTCAGTCGGGCCGGGCCCTGTACGCGGGCATCTCCTCCTATTCGGCCGAGCGAACCGCGCAGGCGGCGGCCATCATGCGGGAGCTGGGCACGCCGTTGCTCATCCACCAGCCGTCCTACTCGATGCTGAACCGGTGGATCGAGGAGGGCCTGCTCGACGTGCTGGCCCGCGATGGCCTCGGCTGCATCGTGTTCTCGCCGCTGGCCCAGGGCCTGCTGACCGGGAAGTACCTGAACGGGGTGCCGGAGGGCTCCCGGGTAACCCAGAACGGGTCGCTGTCCGCTGACCAGCTGACCGAGCAGACCCTGGACCACATCCGGGCCCTGTCACAGGTGGCGGAGCGGCGCGGGCAGAGCCTGGCCCAGCTGGCCCTGTCCTGGGCCCTGCGGGACCCGCGGATCACGTCGGCGCTGATCGGGGCGAGCAGCGTCCAGCAGCTGGAGGAAAACCTGGCCGCGGCCCAGAACACCACGTTCAGCGAGGAGGAACTGGCCGAGATCGACCGGCACGCGGTGGACAGCGGGATCAACATCTGGGCCGCGTCGAGCGCGGCCGGCTGACGGCCCGAGCGGCCGGCTGACGGCCCGAGCGGTAAGCCGATGGCCCGAGCGGTAAGCCGATGGCCTGGGGAAAGCGGAACACGCGGCCCGGATCGTACTGGGCCTTGACCTGGGCCAGGCGGGAGTAGTTGGCGCCGTAGTAGGCCTGGCGCCAGTCGGTCAGGTCGGGGTCGATGTAGTTCTGGTAGGCCTGCCCGCTGGCGTAGGGGTGCGCGGCGGCGTAAAAGGAGCGCAGCCAGGCGTGCTGCCGGTCGATGGCGGCGGCCGGGGTACCGCCGGGCCAGTCGGTGGTGTACTGGGCCTGGAACAGGCCGTCGCGGTGCACGTAGGCGGTCGCGTCGGGCGCGACCCGGTTGACCGCCCCGCCAAGCGCGTCGAACGCGACCCCGCCGCTGCCGCCACTGGCCGCGCCCGCGGTGAGGAACTTCTCCGTCCCGGTGAGCAGGGTGCCGATGGCGGCCGAGCTGAGCGGCTTGGTGAAGATGTCGGACTTGGTCAGCTGGGCCTGGCGGGACAGCTGGCCGCCCGGGGCCTGGCCCGGCAGGTGGCAGGCCCCGACGCTGAGCGTCGGGCAGCCCGCCTCCACCAGCATCGCGTGCAGGTAGGACGTATCTTCCAAAAAATGGCTGGACGGCTGGGAGCCGACGGCCGCGGTCAGCTGGTCCACCAGGCTGGCCGCCTCGGTCACGCTGCCCAGGTAGGTGCCACCGACCTCGATGGTGGTGCTGGCGCCGGTCCCGGCGGCCAGGTGCAGGTTCGACCAGAGCTGGTCCGGGCCGTGCGGCGCCCAGGACTGCCAGGCCGCGATGACCTGGGCCGCCTGGGACCACGGCCAGAACAGGAAGAACAGCACGACGCCGGAGATGGGGTGGGTGGTGAAGGTGAACGAGGTCGCGATGCCGAAGTTGCCGCCCCCGCCGCCCCGGCAGGCCCAGAACAGATCGGCGTCACTGCGGCTGTCGCAGGTCCGGATCCGCCCGTCGGCCGTGACGACCTGCGCCTGCACCAGGTTGTCGCTGGTCGTCCCGTAGGCGCGGGAGACCACGCCGACCCCGCCGCCCAGCGTCAGCCCGGACAGGCCGACCGTGGGGCACGAACCGCCGGGTACAGCCCGGCCGTAGGGGGCGAGCCCGTTGTAGAAGTCGACCAGCCGGGTACCCGCGCCCGCGGTGACGGTCCCGGACGCGGTGTCGACCCGGACCGAGGACATCGCGGTGACGTCGACGATCAGCCCGGTGGTGGACGACCAGCCGGCGTAGCTGTGGCCGCCGCACCGGGCCGCGACCGGCAGCCGGTACTTACGGACGAAGGCCAGGCAGGTGGCGACGTCGTGGGCGGAACGGCAGTAGGCGATCCCGGCGGGCCGGAGGCCGTCGAACCGGGGATCGAACAACCGCAGGTCATCCAGGTAGGCGGACGCCCCCGGCCGGATGAGCGAGCCGGACAGGTCCTGGGCCAGCGCCCGCCAGTCGGCTGCGGAGATGGGCCGGGGGCCGCCCGCTGAGCTGGGCCCGCAGGCCGACAACGTGGCCAGACCGGCTGCCGCCCCGGCGACGCGCAGGAACGACCGGCGCCCGGTGGCCAGCTGACCGCCGGGCCTGATCAACTCCCCCGGCTTCGGCTGCCCTGGCTTCGGCTCCCCTGCCATGAGCTCCCCCTGCCTGGAATATCGCCCGGCCTGGAACATCGCCGTACGTCACCGGGTTAGACGCCATAGCGGTCCTTTTGGTTGGTGTTACCCGCCTCTGAAGGCGGGCGGAACGATAAATAGCTTGCGTTCCGGACGCGATCTTGATTATCTTTGAGTCACTCAACAGTTGAGTGGCTCAAAGAAGTACGCTGGACCGCGGGTAGTACGCAAGGGACACCCGGGAATGTCAGACCCTCGTGGCAGGCTGCGGATCAGGAGGTGGGTGCGTGCCAGACCGGTCACGCGAGGACAGGCTCGACGGCGAGCTGAACATCTGCATCATGGACGCCCTGGCCCAGCTGGTGAAGCGAGCTGCGACGCTCGGCCAAGCGCTCGCGGCGCGGCACGGACTGTCCATGACCGACCTCGCGGGGCTGCACAAGCTCGAGGAACCGATGACCATGAAGGAACTGGGACAGCGGATGAACTGCGATCCCTCGTTCGTGACCATGGTGGCCAACGGCCTCGAGAAGCGTGATCTGGCGCGGCGGGAGACGTCCGAGCAGGACCGGCGCAGCAAGATGATGCGCCTGACCGACGAGGGTGTCTCACTGCGGGATCAGCTGGAGACCGAACTCGCGACCCGGATGCCGTGGGCAAGCGCCCTCGACCTGCGGGAGCGGAAGTGCCTGCTGGCGATCTTGCAGAAGCTGGCCTGCGCGGCCGAGCCGGATCACCAGGCGCACCTGGAAGAGACGGAGCCCGCCGCAGGTGGCGAGCCCGCCACACAGTGCCAGCCACAAGCACGGGGCAGTGTCACACCTGGCTAAGTCACAGCGTCTATAAATCGGGGATTTCGCTTCGCATACACCGGGGCATCGGCGCGGACGCCGCTGCCTTGATGCACTGCGCCCTTGAGCGAGACTCACGTCCTCAAAGGGAGAAGGAACTTTGTCCGCAACCTCACGCGATACGTCGCCGGCCGGCTCACTGCCGGGCGAACCGGCGAGCCTCGCGACCGGAGCCGTCGGCCAGGCCCAGCCGCGCGGCGGCGTCCAGGACGCCGCCCGCGACGGGGGCGCCACCCGTGCGAAGCACCGCGGCCTCGCCTTGGCCGGCATCGCGCCCGCCCCGCGCATGGTGGTGCTGGACGCGACCATCGTGAACGTGGCCCTGCCGCACATCCAGAACGCGCTGCACTTTTCCGGCACCAACCTCGAATGGGTCATCAACGCCTACACGCTGGCGTTCGGCGGCCTGCTGCTGCTCGGCGGCCGGTCCGGTGACCTGCTCGGCCGGCGTCGCATCTTCATCTTCGGCGTCCTGCTGTTCGCGGGCGCCTCGCTGGCCGGAGGTTTCGCCACCAGCCAGGCCTGGCTGCTCGCAGCCCGCGTGATCCAGGGCATCGGCGGCGCGTTCGCGGCCCCGACCGCGCTGTCACTGATCGCCGTCACCTTCCCGGAAGGCAAGGAGCGCAACCGGGCCATGGGCGTGTACGCGGCCATGAGTGTGGCCGGCGGCGCGGTCGGCCTGATCGCCGGCGGCCTGCTCACGACCTACGCCTCCTGGCGCTGGGTGCTGTTCGTCAACGTCCCGATCGGCCTGGC
The DNA here is from genome assembly GCA_964250865.1 of uncultured Streptosporangiaceae bacterium. Lineage (GTDB taxonomy): Bacteria > Actinomycetota > Actinomycetes > Streptosporangiales > Streptosporangiaceae > Bog-532. The sequence goes on along the minus strand of CAXUJF010000188.1, from coordinate 3,399 downwards.
CGTCGCGCTGGCGGCGCCCCGGGTGCTGGGTGAGTCCTCGCGCCGTCGCGGCAAGTTCGATCTGCCCGGCGCCATCACCGGCACGCTCGGCCTGTCCGCCCTGGTCTACGGCCTGTCCAACGCGGCCACCGGCCAGAACGGCGTGTCCCACTGGGGCGACACCAAGGTCGTGGTCTCACTCGTGGCCGCGGTCGTGCTGCTGGCCGCGTTCGTGTTCATCGAGGCCCGCAGCCCGCACGCGCTGGTCCCGTTCCGGGTCCTGCGCAGCCGGAACCGGTCCGGCGCCTACATCATCATGCTGTGCGTGGGCACCGCGATGTTCGGCATGTTCTTCTTCCTGACCCTGTTCATCCAGGAGGTGTGGGGCTACAGCGCGCTGCGTTCGGGCATTGCCTACCTGCCGTTCGTGGCCATGATCCTGGTGGCCTCGGGGGCCGCGGCCCAGCTCGTGCCGCGGATCGGGGCCCGGCCGCTGCTGCTGGTCGGCTCGGTGCTCGGGGCGGGCGGCCTGTTCTGGCTGTCCCAGGTGAAGGAAACCAGCACGTACGCGGGCGGCCTGCTCGGGCCGATGATGGTCACCGCGTTCGGGTTCGGCCTGATGTTCGTGCCGCTGTCGCTGCTCGCGCTGAGCAAGGTGCGCGAGGAGGACACCGGGGTGGCTTCCAGCCTGCTCAACACCGGGCAGCAGGTGGGCGGGTCGATCGGCCTGGCCATCCTGGGCACGGTGGCGTGGAGCGCGTTCGCCAGCAACCTGGGCAGCGCGTCGGTCAAGGCCAAGGCGGCGGCGGTCGCCGCGGCCAAGGCCGGGCACCCGGTGAGCAAGGCCAAGGCGGCGGCGGAGCAGACGAGCATCTTCCACCACGCCCTGGCCTACGGCTTCTCGCACGGGTACTACGTGTCGGCCGGGATCGCCGTACTGGCGCTGATCGTCACCGTGTTCATGATCAACGTCAAGCGCGAGGATCTGGCCGGGATCAACCCGATGCAGGCCGGTGTCTGACACCACCCGCTAGGACCGGGTGGGTTTCCGCGGAGACGCGGGACCCACCCGGTGCGCGTTCCGGGCCTGCCTAAAGTGGGGGCATGGCATCAGTCACCGACCCAGAGGTCCACAAGTTCCTGACCGAGGGCACCCGCACGGGCAAGCTCGCCTACACCAACGCCGCGGGCCGGGTCCTGGTCGCGCCGATCTGGTACATCGTGGAAGACGGGGACCTGATCTTCAACACCGGCGAGGACACGGTCAAGGGCAAGTTCCTGGTCCGGGAGCGCCAGGCCACGATCTGCGTCGACCTGGAGCAGCCGCCGTACGCGTTCGTCCAGGTGCAGGGGAACGCCGAGCTGTCCAATGACCCGGGTGAGCTGCTGCGCACTGCGACCGCGATTGCGGCCCGGTACGTGAGGCCGGACCGGGCCGAGGCCTTCGGCGAGCGCAACGCGGTCCCAGGTGAGCTCGTGGTCCGCCTGCGGCCGACCAAGGTGCTGGCCGCGTTCGACATGATCGGCTGAGTCATGACCGAGCCGACCGAACCTGGCCTCCTGGCCCCGGGCGAGGGCCACGTGCTCACCGCGCGCGGCAGCGTGATGGCGTTCAAGGCGGTGGCGGCCCAGACCGGCGGCGACTTCTCGCTGATGGAACGGACGCTGCCGCCCGGCGGCCGGCGCCCGCCCGCGCACCGGCACGTCAACTGCTCCGAGGCGTTCTTCGTGCTGGACGGCCAGATCAGCTTCACGCTGGACGGCCAGGACCTGACCGGCGGCCCCGGCGACTTCCTGCTCGTCCCGCGCGGGCGGGCGCACACGTTCGGCAACGCCAGCCCCGAGCCGGCCCGGCTGCTGGTCCTGCACGCCCCGGCCATGGACGGCTACTTCGAGGAGCTGCATCGGCTGTGGGCGTCCGGGCAGCCCCCGGCCACCGAGCAGGAGCGCGCGCTGATGGCCCGGTTCGGCATGGAGCCCGCCTGAGGCCCGCTGGGCCAAGCCGGCCCAGCTGGATCCGAAGGACGTTTGCGCGGGGCGGCCGGTAGCCGGATGACCTGGGCACGCCCGCCCCGGGTGAGCTAGTTAATAATGATGCTGATGATCAGCCTGAGTTTCAGGACGGGGCCCACGGGCCGACGCCGCCGACGCGCTCGACTGCGTAACGCACGGTGTAGCCGGGTCCCCGCGGGGCGGGAAACTCCGCGTCCGGGGTGACGTAGACCTTGGTCAGGCGGTTGAGCAGGTCCCAGGTGTCATCGCGGGGCTCGACGGTGGCCCGGGCCCGCAGCACGGCGTACGGGTTCATGAAGACCCCGGGCGCCCGGGGCGCGTCGAACGACAGCACGACCCGGGGATCGCGCTCGATGTTGCGCAGCTTGGCGTACCGGCTCATGTGGCCGCTGACGAGATCGTCGCCGTCCAGCCCGACCCAGATGACGCTCACCTGCGGGCTTCCGTCGGCGTTGATCGTGCTCAGGTGAGCCATGGGGCCGGACTCGATCAGGTCCCGAAGTTCGGGGGGCAGGCTGCTCATAGCCCGATTAAAACAAAACGACCCCGAACCAGATGAAGGTTCGGGGTGTCCTGGCGGTGGATTTAACCTGTGTTGCTCCGGCGGTTGGATTCGAACCAACGACCGTCCGATTAACAGTCGGATGCTCTGCCAGCTGAGCTACGCCGGATTGCCTGGTACCCAGGGCGCAGCGTGGCCGCTCCCTCGTACCGGTCCCTAAGAGTAGCGTACCTACGTAGTGCCTGGGCGCAGTGGCGCCGTAACGGCCGGATGGATTGCGCCTGATTGCGACCAGCCGACGAGGGTATTGCGCCTGATTGCGACCAGCCGACAGGGTAAGGAATACGGCGGCCGAGAACGGGCAGTCAACAAGGCACGACCACACGGTAAAGGAAGGCGCCATATGGGGTTCAAACTTACGTTTCTCGCGGGGTTCGCCGCCGGTTACGTCGCCGGCGCCGCGGCCGGCCGTGAGCGTTACGAGCAGATCAGGAGCGCGAGCTCGAAGGTGGCCGGTAACCCGACCGTGCAGAAGGCCACCGGCACGGTCAGCTCGAAGGCGACCGAGCTGAGCAAGACGGCCAAGGACAAGGCGGCGGACAAGCTGCCCAAGTTCGCGTCGGCGGCGGCCAGCAAGGCGGGTATCGACCCGGACAAGGTCCCCGGGACCACCAGTCAGGCCAACGGATCGAATATCTACCCGGACACCTACAGCCCGCCCGCGCCGGACGCGTACGAACCGCCGCCCGGTACCACCAGCTGACCGAGCAGGACAGCGACGAACTAAATCCGCCCCGGGGGCCCCGGCGTACGCGGGCCCCCGGGCGGCGTGGTGTGGGGGGAGCGCCGGCGTGCCGGTGCTCGCGCCGCCGCTTGAGCCAGCGCCGCCTCCGGCCGAACCGGCT
>CAXUJF010000187.1:0-10091 GCA_964250865.1 uncultured Streptosporangiaceae bacterium | reverse complement strand
CGCCACCGACGAGGCCGAGCCCTCCGGCGTGACCGCGCTGCGCGCGCTGTCCCGGTGGCCGGCCCCTGGCTGCACCGGATCGCGGCGCTGGCCGGTATCGGCCTCCGGCTGACCCCGGTCGCGATCCAGATGCACGCCACCGTGCGGGGGCCGACGTTGCTCCGGCACCTCCTGGTGCAGCACATCGGCCAGGGCCTGTCGGTCAAGCAGGTCAGCGCGGGCAACGTGCTGATCGGCGGCGGCTGGCCCGCAGCCGGTCTGGCCGCTGGCCAGCGGCCGCAGGCCAGCGTGGCCAGCATGGCCGGCAACGTGGCCGAGGCCATCCGTATCCTGCCGCCGCTGGCGGGCCTGCGCCTGCTGCGGGCCTGGGCCGGCCCGCTGGCCGCCACGCCGGACGAGATGCCGGTCATCGGTCCGGTGCCCGGCGCGCCTGGGCTGTTCGTCGCCTCCGGCACCTACGCCTTTACCTTCGCTCCGCTGTGGGGCGAGACGCTCGCCGCTCTGGTGGCCGGCGAACGGCCCCCCGTCGAAATCCGCGATCTGGGCCCGGCACGGCTCATGGAAGGAGACCAGTTTGCTCCCCTCGCCTGATGGAAGCCCGGCTGGCCCGCCGCTCTGGCTGACCGGTGGCCACGTCGTCGACGTGCGCACCGGCACCAGCCAGCGGCTGAACGTGGAGGTGGACGGCGGCCGCATCGGCCGGATCACCGCCGACGCCCCGCCGCCCGGCGCGGACCAGCTCTCGCTGGGCGGGCGCTACCTGCTGCCCGGGCTGATCTCGGTTCACACCCACCTGTCCGTGGTCTACCCGTTCTCCGCCACCGACGAGGCCGAGCCCTCCGGCGTGACCGCGCTGCGCGCGCTGTCCCGGGCCCAGGACGCACTGCTGGCCGGGGTCACCACCATCCGCTGTGTGCACGAGCAGAACCGGGCCGACCTGCTGATCCGGACCGCGGCCGACCAGGGCTGGGTCGCGGCTCCGCGCATCCTGGGCGCGGGCCGGGCCGTGTCCACCACCGGTGGCCATGGGCACGGCATGGCCTGTAGTTGCGCCGACGGGCACGACGGCTTCCTGGCCGCGGCCCGGGCCGAGCTGGGCGCGGGCGCCGACCACGTGAAGGTCTTCATCACCGGTGGCATCGCCCGCCAGGGCGAGGGGTTCGACGGGGCCGAGATGACCCCGGACGAGATGCGCGCGGTGGTCCGGGCGGCCAGCGAGCGGGGCAAGTACGTGGTCGCCCACGCCGGCGCGGCCAGCGCGATCCGGCAGGCACTTGAGGCCGGCGTACGCAGCTTCGAGCACGCCTACCAGCTCGACGAGGCCACCGCGGCCGAGATGGCCCGGCGCCGCGTCTTCCTCACCCCCACCCTGTGCGTGACCCGCTGCCCGGAGTGGATGGCCGACCACAACTTCTCCAAGTGGCAGATCGAACGGGCCATGGAGGTTGGGCCCGAGCACCTGGCCAGCATCCAGACCGCGATCCGCAGTGGCCTGGCCGCTACCGGGCCCGAAGGCTCAAGTGGGTCCGAGGGCCCGGGCATCACGTTCGTGGCCGGGACCGACTACCCGCCCGGCGAGCCGATCGAGGACACCGTGGTCGCCGTGCGCGAGATGGAGTTCATGGCCGGCGCGGGCCTGTCCCCGGTCCAGGCCCTGCAGGCCGGCACGGTCAACGCGGCCCGGCTGATCAAGCTGGCCGACCAGCTGGGCGCGGTCGAGCCCGGTTACGTGGCCGACCTGATCGTGGCCGACGCCGACCCGGCCGCCGACGTCGGCGCACTGCGCTCGATCCCGTTCGTCATGCAGGGCGGCCGCGTGGTCCGCAACGACCTGCCCGCGCCGTCGGCCGCGCCGTCGGGCGGGCCGGCCGGAGCGCCGGCGTGACCGCCGAGAAGCCGGTCCGCATGGCTGTGGACATCGGCGGCACGTTCGTCGACGCGCTCAGCTACGACGAGAGCACCGGCACGCTGGAGTTGCACAAGGCGCCCACCACCCCGGCCGCCCCGGCCCGGGGCGTCATGGACGCGGTCGGTGGCCTCAGCTCGCGGCTGGACCGGGTATCGGTGTTCGCCCACGGCACCACCCTCGGTCTCAACGCGATCCTGCAGCGGCGCGGGGCGTCGGTCGGGATCATCACCAACGAGGGCTTCCGGGACATCTTCGAGATCGCCCGGGCCGCCATCCCGGCCCAGCACATGTACAACTTCTCCTACGCCCCGCCCCCGCCGCTGGTGCCGCGCCGGCCCCGGGCTGGCGTCCCCGGCCGCGTCGACGCCTCCGGTGCCGTGCTGGAAGAGCTGGATGAGGACGCGGTCCGGGCCGCGCGCCGCCTATCCGCACGTCTCGGTCTCGGTGTCCAGCGACATCACCCGCGAGTACCGCGAGTACGAGCGGACCAGCACGGTCACGATGGACGCCTACATCAAGCCGGTGCTGAGCGACTATCTCACCGTGCTCGAAGCCGGCCTGGCCGAGGGTGGCCTGGACAGCCCGCTGCACATCATGCGGTCCGGCGGCGGCGCGATGACCGCCGGGCTGGCCCGCCAGGCGCCGCTGATGACCGTGCTGTCCGGCCCGGCCGGCGGGGTTATCGGCGCCTCTTACCTGGCCCAGGAAATGACCTGGCGCAGGGTGCTGTCCTTCGACGTCGGCGGGACCAGCGTGGACGCCTGCGTGATCGAGGGCGGCCAGCCCGGCGAGGTCTACGAGGCGGCCATCGACGGTTTCCCGCTGCTCATCCCGATCTACGACATCCGCACCGTGGGGGCCGGCGGTGGTTCCATCGCCTGGATCGACGAGGGCCTGCTCAAGGTGGGTCCGCACAGCGCCGGCGCGGTACCCGGGCCGGTGGCCTACGGCGCCGGCGGCACCGAGCCGACCGTCACCGACGCCGCCTTCACCCTCGGCTACCTCGACCCGGGCGCCTTCCTGGACGGCCAGATGACGGTCAGTGCGGACGCGGCCCGGGCGGCGGTCCTGAACCAGGTGGGCGAGCCGCTGGGCATCGACGCGGAATCGGCGGCGTCCAGCATCTTCCGGGTCCTGCTGGCCCGGACGGTCGGCGCGCTGCGCGAGGTCACCGTCGAGCGCGGCCTCGACCCACGGGAGTTTGCGCTGCTGGCCTTCGGCGGCGCCGGGCCGATGCTCGGGCCGATGCTGGCCCGCGAGATGGGCATCGCCACCACGGTGATCCCGCAGGTCCCGTCGGCGTTCTCCGCGTTCGGGATGCTCATGACCGACCTGCAGCACGAGTTCTCCGCCACCGTGCTCCGCCCGCTGACCGAGGCGACGCTGGCCGAGTTCGAGCCGCTCATCGCGGGCTTCACCGAGCAGGGCCACACCGCGCTGCTGGCCCAGGGGGTCAAGGACGACGACCGCTCGTTCATCGTCACCCTGGACATCCGGTACCGGGGCCAGGAGCACGCCCTGGCCATCGAGCTGCCGGGCGGGGACTCCGCCGCCGCGGTCGAGCAACGCTTCCACCAGCTGCACCGGCCCCGCCACGGGCCCGCCCGCCCCGCGCCGGCCGAGGTGCTGACCGGGCGGGTGCGGGCCACCGGCCGGATGCCCAAGCCCGCCCTGATCCGCATCGCCCGGGCCGGCGGCCCACCGGAGCCGTCCGGCTCACGGCGGGCCTTCGACATGGCCGACGGGCAGGCCGCTGACTTCCCCGTCTACCTGCGCCCGGACCTGCTGGCCGGTCACCGGCTGGCCGGCCCCGCGATCGTCGAGGAGGGCACCGCCACCACGGTCCTGTTCGCGGACCAGCACCTCGAGGTGGACGACTTCGGCCAGCTGCTCATCACGACCGACCCGTCCCGCCAGGAGGACCCGGCATGACCGAAAGCACCACGGGCGACCCCGCCGAACCGCTCGACGGCGCCACCGTCGAAGTGATCAGGAACTACGTCGTCTCGGTGGCCGAGCAGATGCGCCGCACCCTGGTCCGCTCGGCGTTCAACCCGGTCATCTACGACGTGCTCGACTTCGGCATCTCGATGTACGACTCAGGCCTGTCGCTGATGGCCGAGTCAGCCGGCATCACCCATTTCCTCGGGGCCAACGACTACGCCATCGTCAAGGGCACCGAGTACGTCGGCGTCGACAACATGGCCGACGGTGACGTCTACCTGCTGAACTACCCGTACTGGAGCGGGGCCCACGCCTACGACGCGATGCTGTTCGCCCCGGTTTTCCAGCCCGGGCGGCCGGGGGCCTCGGCCTACCTCGCGGTCCGGGCCCACTGGATGGACCTGGGGGCCAAGGACCCGGGCTACGTCCTCGACTCCACCGACATGCACCAGGAAGGGCTGATCTTCCCGGGCACGAAGATCGTCTCCGGGGGCGAGATCACCCATGACGTGATCGAGCTGATCCGCTTCAACTCCCGGCTGCCCGACCTGACCATCGGCGACTTCCACGCCCAGCTGGCCGCGCTCCGCACCGGCGAGGCCCGGCTCAAGCAGGTCTGGGACAAGTTCGGGGCCGGGACCGTCGAGCAGGCCGTCCGCCAGGTCATCGAGCATGGCGAGCGGGTCGCCCGCCGGGCCGTGGCCGCGCTGCCCGATGGCACCTGGACCGCGGTGGACTACTGCGACGACGACAACGTGACCGACGACCTGATCCGGATGCAGGTCACGGTGACCATCGCCGGCGAGGAGATGATCGCCGACTTCAACGGCTCCTCGGGCGCGGTGGCCGGCCCGGTCAACCTGCCCATCGGCGCCACCCAGGGCATCGCCAAGTCCACCTTCAAGTCCCTCACCACCCCCGGCGAGGCCACCAACGCTGGTCACTTCCGGCCCCTCACGGTCAAGGCCGACCCAGGCACCTTCTTCCACGCCGTCTACCCGGCGGCCACGTTCACCCAGTGGAGCGCGATCGTGGCCACCGAGCTGATACACAAGGCGCTGGCCCCGGTCATCGCGTCCATCCCCGCCTCCTCCGGCGGCGACGAGCCCGGCTTCATGGCCGTCGGCTTCGACCCCCGCAAGCAGGCCTCGTTCGTGGTCAGCAACAACGAGGGCATCGGCTGGGGCGCGACCCGGGACCACGACGGCGGCCACGCCCAGCAGCACCCCTCCCAGACCACGGTGCGCAACACCCCGATGGAGGTGCTGGAGCACAAGGCGCCGCTGCTGCACAACCGGCTCGAGCTGATCCCCGACTCCGGCGGGGCCGGCCGGCACCGCGGCGGGGTCGGTGTCCTGCGCGAGGTGACCTACCTGGCGGAGGCCGAGGTCCTTTCCATGAAGAAGAAGAGCAAGACCCGGCCCTGGACCATGCACGGCGGCCAGGAACCGGAGCCCAGCGCCATGGTCATCTGGCCCGGCACCGAGCGGGCCATCCGCGTCGGCATGTACCGGGCGACGCTGGCCGCGGGCGACCGCTTCATCAACACCACCGCGGGCGGAGGCGGGTACGGAGACCCGCTCACCCGCGATCCCGGGGCCGTCGTCGCTGACGTCCTCGACGGCTACATCACCCCTGAGACCGCCGAACGCAGCTACGGCGTCGTGGTGCGCGCGGACGGCCAATGGCAACCCACCAGTACCCGGCTCGCCCGGGCGTCAGCAACCTAGCCCGGCGCAGCCACGCCCGGCACGAAAGGCAGAAGCACATGCCCTCCGACCTCACCGCACCACCGCCCGGCGAAGGGGACTCCCGGCGCCGGTCGTTCCGCCGCCGTCATCCGGCGCCGCTGCACCGTCACCCGGTCCTGCTGGCCTGCGCCGGGGCCGCCGCCCTGGTCGTGGGCATCTCGGCCTGCTCGGCGTCGGGCACCGACGCCGGCTCCAGCAGCACCACCAGCTCCCGCAGCAAGACCCTGATCATCGCCGAGAACGAGCCGCCCGCCTCGTTCGACCCGCTCCAGGCGGACAACTCGACCGTCGACGAGGTTGACCTGCCCGCCTACGACACGCTGATCAAGTACAACGACTCCGGGAAGATCGTCGGCGACCTGGCCACGTCCTGGACGGTCAGCCCGGACGGCAAATCGATCAGCATGACCCTGCGCAGCAACGCCACGTTCCACGACGGGACGAAGGTGACCGCCACGGACGTCGCCTACAGCCTGGACCGGATCAAGAAGGCGAACATCGACATCGCCTCGCTGATCAGCGCGGACTCCAGCACTACGGTGACCAGCCCGACCCAGCTGACCATCCACCTGGCCGCCCCGTTCTCGCCGTTCCTGGCCGCGCTGACCCGGATCTACATCGTCAACGCGGCCCTGGTGACCAAGCACGCGGGCAGCGATGAGGGACAGGCCTGGCTGGCCACGCACGACGCCGGCTCCGGCCCGTACAAGCTGGTCAGCTACACCCCGAACGCCCAGGCCCAGTTCACCCGGTACGCCAAGTACTGGGGCGGCTGGAACGGCCAGGCCGCCACGGTGATCTTCAAGTACCTGAGCGACGGCGCGGCCGAGCAGAGCGCGCTGAACAACGGCACCGTCGACCTGGCCATGGACATTGACCCGAGCGCCTGGGCCTCGTACGAGAAGAACTCCAAGTTCGTGGTGAGCAAGGCCAACACCAACGTCGTGCTCTACGTGTTCTTCAAGATGGTCGACTCGCCGACCTCGAACCAGTACCTGCGCGAGGCGATCAGCTACGCCTACGACTACCCCCAGCACGTCACCGACATCCTCAAGGGCGCCGGCCAGAAGGTCACCGGCGTGCTCCCCAGCGGGATGCAGTGCTACGACTCCAGCATCCCCCAGCCCACCTACAACCTGGCCAAGGCCAAGCAGCTGCTGGCCAAGTCGGGGCTGAGGAACGTCACGCTGACCATGACCTACCTCAAGGCCACCTCCGAGATGGAGCAGGCCGCGACGCTGCTGCAGTCCAACCTGAAGCAGATCGGGATCACGCTCAAGCTGGACGCGGTCACGTTCCCGACCTACGCGCAGATGGAGACCAAGACCTCCACCACCCCGCAGCTGGGCATGATCTACGCCTTCCCGGCCTACCCCAACCCGGACGCGATCCTGGCCCAGAACTTCGACTCCAAGTACATCAACGGCGGCGAGAACTACGGCGTGTACGTCAACCACCAGGTCGACTCGCTGCTCGCCCAGGCCGAGACGACCACCAGCGCCAGCCAGTCGTGCTCGCTCTACGACCAGGCCGAAAAGCTGATCGTGGCCCAGACGCCGACGGTCAACATGGCCAACTCGCAGTACGTGACCATCTACAACAGCCGGCTGTCCGGTTACAAGTACGAGCCGTCCCACCACCAGACGGTCGACGTCTACCGCATCAAGGTCAGCGGCTGATCCGTCCCCGGGGCCGGCCCGGCCGGGCGGGCCGGGCCCGGGGCCCCGCCCCCGCCGCGGCCGGGGGGCGGGGGCCCCCGCGCGGGGCCCCCCCCCCGGGGACCCCGGAGGGAGTGTCCCGTGACCCGCTTCATCCTGCGGCGCCTCGGCTTGATGGTCATCGTGTTCGTCGGCCTGGTCGTCGTGGCGTTCCTGCTCACCCACGTCCTGCCGGGCGACCCGGCCCAGGCCGCCGCAGGACGCAACGCCAGCGCGGCCCAGATCGCCGCGGTCCGGGCCCAGCTGGGCCTGAACGACCCGCTCGTGGTCCAGTTCGGCCGCTACGTACGCAACCTGCTGCAAGGCAACCTGGGCACCTCGGTGTTCACCCACCGGTCCGTGCTCAGCGACATCGGCCAGGTGCTGCCCTCCTCGATCGAGCTGGTCGTGGCGGCGATGGTCATCAACGTGGTCGTCGCGGTGCCGCTGGGCGTGCTGTCGGCCTACCGGCGCGGGCGGCTGGCCGACTACGCCTCGCGGCTGATCGTGCTGCTCGGCGCGGCGGTCCCGGTGTTCTGGCTCGGCCTCATCCTGCAGCTCGTCTTCGCCGACCAGCTCAAGATCCTGCCCCTGTCCGGCCAGCTCGGCTTCGGCGTCTCGGTGCCGCACCGGACCGGCATCGTGACCCTCGACGCCCTGCTGGGCGGGAACATCGGGGCGTTCTTCGACGCGGTGGACCACCTCATCCTGCCCGCGATCACCCTGGCCGCGGCGTTCGTGGCCGTGGTGACCCGGACCGTGCGGTCCAGCATGCTCGGCGTCCTGGACTCCGACTACATCACCCTGGCCCGGGCCACCGGGGCCAGCGAGTGGCGGGTGGTCATCCGGCACGGCCTGCGCAACGCGCTGGTGCCGACGACCACGATCCTGGGCATGCAGCTGGGCTGGATGCTCGGCGCCACCGTGCTGGTCGAGTCCACCTTCGGCCGGACCGGCATCGGCGCCTACATGGTCACTGCGGTACTCCAGGACGACCTGTACGCGGTCACCGGCAGCGTACTGGTTATCGGCGTGGTCTTCATCGTGGCCAACTTCCTGGTCGACCTGCTGCAACTGCGGCTCAATCCCCGGCTGCGGGAGGCTGGGCGCCCAGCCATGCCCGCCGCCACCGTGGACGGCACGCCGCTGGAGCTGACCCCGTGACCGGGCCCGCGAGCACGTTCGCGGCCCGGCTGCGTGGGCAGCCCGCAGCGCTGATGGCGCCGGGCCGCCGGCTGGTGCCGCGCACCCCGCTGATCGAGCGGATCGCGGTCGGTGTCGCCCTGTTCATGGTGCTAATCGCGATCATCGGCCCGTGGCTGGCCCCGCACAATCCTTACCTGGTCAGCCTGCCCGACTCGCTCAAGGTCCCCGGCGCGGGCCACTGGTTCGGCACCGACGTCAACGGCCGCGACGTGTTCAGCCGGGTCCTCACCGGGGCCCGGTTGACGCTCATCGCCACCTTCATCACCCTCGCGGTGACCACGGTGATCGGCGTGGTGATCGGCACCGCCGCCGCGCTCGGCGGCAAGTGGGCCGACGAGGTGCTGATGCGGATCTGCGACGTGGGCCTGGCCCTGCCGCCGATCGTGCTGGCCCTGGGCCTGGCCGCCGCGCTCGGGCCGAGCCTGAACTCGGCCGTGATCGCCATGGTGGCCACCTGGTGGCCCGGTTACGCCCGGCTGGTGCGGACGGTGGTCCTCCAGACCCGGGACGCGGAGTTCGTCGAGTCCGCGCGGATGCTGGGCGTCACCCAGTGGCGGCTCATCCGCAAGCACATACTGCCGAACTCGCTCAGCATCATGTATGTCCAGGTCACCCTGGACGTCGCCGGGGTCATGCTGGTGATTTCCGGGCTGTCCTTCATCGGCGTCGGCGCCCAGGTCCCCTCGGCCGAGTGGGGCGCGATGGTCGCCGCCGCGGCCAACAACATCCAGAACGGCTGGTGGGCCCTGCTGTTCCCCGGCCTGGCCATCGCGGTCACCGCCATCGCGTTCAACATCACCGGGGACTGGCTCCGGGTCCGCTTCGATCCCACCTTGCGAGGGCAGTGATCATGAGCCTGCTGCGCATCCGTGACCTGCGGGTCAGCTATCCCGGCCCGGACGGCCGGGCCGAAGTCGTGCACGGCATCGACCTCGACGTCGCCGCCGGGACCCGGGCTGCGCTGGTCGGCGAGTCCGGTTCGGGCAAGTCGGTCACGGCCCGGGCCGTCCTCGGCCTGGACGCCGACGCCACCGTGACCGGCTCGATCCAGCTGGCCGGGACCGAACTGGTCGGCCTGCCGCCCAAACGGCTGCGAGCCGTGCGCGGCTCCCGGGCTGGGCTGGTCTTCCAGGATCCGCTGGCCGCCCTCAACCCGGTCATGACCATCGGCTGGCAGATCATGCAGCCGCTGGTCATCCGGGGGGTGCGCAAACGCGAGGCCCGCCGCCGCGGCATCGACCTGCTCGGCCGGCTCGGCGTGCGGGACGCGGACCACCGCTTCGACGACTACCCGCACCAGTTCTCCGGCGGCATGCGCCAGCGGGTCATCATCGCTATCGCGATCATCGCCGAGCCGGAGCTGCTCATCGCGGACGAGCCGACCACCGCGCTCGACGTCCGGGTCCAGGAACAGGTGCTCGAGCTACTGATGGACCTGGCCGATGAGCGCGGTATGGCCGTCCTGCTCATCACCCACGACCTGGGCATCGTGGCCGGCTTCGCCGATCACGTGGTGGTGAGGCGCCGGGGCGCCATCGTCGAACGGGCGCCGGTCGACCACCTCTACGCCGCCCCGGCCCATCC
>CAXUJF010000186.1:0-10104 GCA_964250865.1 uncultured Streptosporangiaceae bacterium | reverse complement strand
CCGCGGGCGCGTTCGGCTGTTTCGGCCCGGGACGCCGGGAGGCGATGTGGGCCGCGGGGGCGGCGGCGGCCATCCGGCCGGCCCAGCTGCCGGGCAGCACCCCGGGGCTGACCGCGCCGGCCCTGCCCGCCATGACCCCGGTGGAGGAGACCGTGGCCGACCTGTGGGCCACCGGGATCTACGGCACCCACCCGCTGGTGCACCTGCGATCTGAGCTGGACGCCGACGGCGCGCTCACCACGACCGGCCTGGCCACCTCCCCGGCGGGGGGGCGGGTCGTGGTCGGCGGCCTGGTCACCCACCGGCAGCGGCCCGAGACCGCGGGCGGGGTGGTGTTCATGAGCCTGGAGGACGAGACCGGGATGGCCAACGTCATCTGCCCGCCGCACGTCTGGGCGCGTTACCGCCGGATCGGCGCGGAATCGGGCGCCCTGCTGGTGCACGGCCGGGTCGAGCGCACCGAAGGGGCGACCAACCTGGTCGCGTCCCGGCTGCAGCGGCTGCGGGTCGCCGCCGCGCCGCCCAGCCGGGATTTCCGCTGACTGCTTTTTTAATTAATGGGCGTGTTACCGATGCGGGGTGAACGAGGTCGAGCAGCTACCCGCGTGGTGGCCCGAGGCCACCGAGACCGACACCTTCACCTTGTAGCCCGGGGTCACGTCGCTGATGCGGTAGGCGATCTCGGCGTTGCCCTTGGCATTGGCCGACGTCGTGTGCTTGGTGTTCTTCGTCTTGTAGTGGGCCACGGTGGCCACGGACGCACGCCCGGTTTCGTAGAATGACGCGCTGACCGCCGGAGCGGTTGACGCGATCAGAGCACGACTATGTGTGATCAGGGCCCGTGTTATCAGGGCACCACGATGACCGGGCAGCTGGCGTGCCGGGCCAGCCAGCTCGGTACCGAGCCGCTGATGCGCCGCCAGCTCCGTGACGGCGCGCCGATGACCAGCGCATCCGCGTCCTGCTCGGTGGCGATGGCGGCCAGCTCGCGGGCCGGGCTGCCCCGGCGGGTGCGCACGTGCACGTCAAGGCCGTCCGGGTCGGCGGTCTGTTCCAGCTCGGCCCGCAGCCACTTCTCCAGGTCGCCGCCGTGCTCGGGCAGGCCGATCACCTGGCCGGTCAGCGGTTCGCAGTACATGCCGGTGGACGACACGTGCACGATGAGCAGGGGGCGGCCGAGCCGGCGCGCCACCCCGGCCGCGTAGGCCAGCGCGTTGCGGCTGCACGAGGAGCCGTCGTAACCCACCACGACCGGATGATCGAGCCGGGCATGGCCGTGCTGTTCCGGCCCACGCCGCCGTTCCGGCTGGCCCGGAGGGGGATAAGACTCTGCCTGGTCCAATGTCCGCATCCTTGCGGGAACCGCGCCGCACGTTCGGTGGCCCTTGCTGATGACTCCCGAAGGAGCCTTGTTACTGGAACGTATGCCCCTTTAACGGGTCAGTCACGCCTACATCTATTTGGTATTGACCAAGCAACTACTTAACCGGGCGCGCTGGCCTCCTGACGGGGCTCTGGGCAGCCCTTCGCGATTGCTGACCTGGGGCGGTGCTCTGATGACACCATGAGGGGGTGGTGATGGAGCCAGTGGAGGTCACGGGCCGGTTCGACGCGACGGCCCGGGCGGTGATCGAGTGCGCGGCCGACGCGATCGTCGCGGTCGACACCGATCGCACCGTGCTGCTGTGGAACCCGGCGGCGGAGCGGATGTTCGGCTGGACCGCGCCCGAAGTGGTCGGCCTCGAGCCGCCGATCATCCCCGAAGAGCTCAAGGCCGAGCACAACGCGGTGCTGGAGCGGGTCCGCGGCGGCGGCCAGATCTCGTTCGCGACCCGGCGCATCCGCAAGGACGGCAGCGCGATGGACGTCCGCATCGACACCAGCGCGCTCCTCGACGTGGGCGGCGACGTGACCGGCTGGGTCAACGTCTGCCATCAGGGCGGCGAGGACGACGTGGCCCGGCACTACATGGCCGAGCGGGCCCGGGTGGTCCGGCGGCTCGGTGACGTGGTGGCCGACATGAACGCCCAGCGTGACCTGGGCGCGGTCCTGGACCGCATCGCGGCCAGCCTGCGCGAGCTGACCGGGGCCGACGCGGGCGGCTTCGTGATCATCGAAGACAACCAGCTGCGGCTGGTCAGCACGTCCGGGCTGCCGGAGCGGCTGCGCGGCCGCACCGCCGACCTGGCCACCAGCCTGGTCGGCGACCTGATGCGGTCGGGCAAGACGGTCATGATGACCACCGGCGACTCCGGCGGCTTCGACGACCTGATCTGGTCCGCGCTGCCCGGCCTGCACACGATCGCGCTCAGCCTGTCGCACGTGGGGGAGCGCCCCTACGGCGCGCTGTACGCGCTGTACAGCCGGCGCAACCTGTCCCACGTCGAGCTGGAACTGCTCGAGCTGCTGGCCGGGCACGCCGGCGTGGCCCTGACCAACGCGATGGCGTTCGAGGAAGCCCTGCGCCAGCGGGCCCACGAACGCGCGGTCATCGACGGCAGCGCGGACGGCATCGCCGTGCTGGACGGGGCCGGCCTGGTCCGGCAGTGGAACCCGGCCGCGCACCGGCTCACCGGGGTGGCCGCCGACGAGGCGATGGGCAAGGCGCCGCCGTTCCCGCAACCGGAGCCGGGGGCCAAGCTCACCCACCGGCTGCCCAGCGGGCAGTGGCTCGACGTGCTGTGCACCGCGCTGTCCGGCAGCGACGAGCGCGTCATCGACTTCCGTGACGTGACCGCGGCCAAGGAGCTGGAGGAGGCCAAGGACCTGTTCCTGGCCACCACCAGCCACGAGCTGCGGACCCCGATCACCGTGGTGCAGGGCTTCGCCAGCACCCTGGCCCAGCGCTGGGACCAGCTGACCGATCCCGACCGGCGCGCGGCGGTGCAGACGATCGCCGAACGGGCCGGCTCGCTCGGCCGCCTGGTCGAGCAGCTGCTGCTCGGCTCCCGGGCCGGCGCGGACCAGCTCCCGGTGCGCAACGGGTCTTTTGACCTGGCCGCGCTGCTGCAGGCGGCGGTGCTCGCGTTCCAGCCGCTGTCGGAAAAGCACACGCTGAGCGCCGATATCCCCGACGACCTGCCCGCCGCCTACGGTGACACCATGGCCACCGACATCATCGTCGGCCAGCTGCTGGAAAACGCGTTCAAGTACTCACCCCAGGGCGGTGAGATCGTGGTCCGGGCCCGGGCCGCGGGCGGCCGGATCGAGGTCACCGTGGAAGACCACGGCATCGGCATCGCCGACGGCGACCACGAGCGGATCTTCGAGCGCTTCTTCCAGGGCGAGGCCGGCGACCGCCGGCGCTTCGGCGGCATCGGCATCGGCCTGTTCATCGTCCGCCGCCTGGCCGTGGCGCAGGGCGGCGAGGTGGACGCCCGCTCCCGCGCCACCGGCGGCACGATCATGCGCCTGGTCCTCCAGGACGCCGCCACGGCGTAAGAAGGGCGGAGCGGTGGGATCGGCCGGGGGATACTGTTCTGTAGATGTCTATTGAGCGACGGGAATTCTTGCTGCTGGCGGGCGGAGCCATAACCGGGGCGGGGCTGGCAGGGTGCTCGAGCGCGCGGCCGGGCGGCGAGCCGCCGGGCGGCGACGCTCATCGATCAGCCGTGCCGTCGCCGTCATCAACGCCGTCGTCGGCAGCGAGCACGCGCGGTGAGGGGAATATGCCCCTTGGCCCGCAGGTCGTGCACGGGTCACGGCGCCGTCCCCAGGTGGCGCTCACCTTCCACGGCCAGGGACCAGTCTCAATGACCGACGCGCTGCTCGGCGAGGCAGAGCGCGCGGGAGCCCGGATCACAGTGCTCGCCGTCGGGACCTGGCTCGAACAGTATCCGCAGGTCGCGGAGCGGATCGTGCGCGGTGGCCACGATCTGGGCAATCACACCATGCATCACCTCGACATCAGGGCCATGGACGCTTCGGGCGCCTACGCGGAGATCGCGGGATGCGCGCAACAGCTGCGCACGCTGACCGGATCGGCGGGCCGCTGGTTTCGGCCCTCACAAACGCAGTACTCGACACCGCTGATCGAGCGGGAGGCCCGCAAGGCGGGCTATCAAACGTGCGTATCGTACGACGTGGATTCGCTCGACTACACCGATCCCGGGCCAGACGCGATCGTGTCCACTGTGCTCGGATCGACGCGGCCGGGGTCGATCGTCAGCCTGCATCTCGGGCATCCCGGCACCGTGATCGCCTTGCCCGCGATCGTGCGGGGTCTGGCCAGCCGGCAACTGCGCCCGGTCACCCTTACCGGTCTGCTGTTGCGGTGAGGGCGACGGTGCGAAGCTGGCCAATCCTGCTTGCGGGGATGCTGGCCGCGTCCGTCCTGGCCGTCACCGCGTGCGGCAGGAGGCCAGGCGTCCCGGGTCCGCCGTCGGCCTATCTCGGTACGGTGGTGGACACGCCGGTGCCGGCCGCGGTCGCGGATCTGCCGCTGACCACGGACACGGGCCAGACGACCAGCCTGGCCGCCTGGCACGGCCAGGTTGTGGTGCTTACCGACTTCCTCACCCTGTGCCAGGAGACCTGCCCGCTGACGACCGGCAACCTGCTGATGATGGACCGCGCGGTCACGGCGGCCGGGCTGGGCTCCCGGGTGCGGTTCGTTGAGCTCACCGTGGACCCGGGCCGGGACACGCCGCCCCGGCTGCGCGCCTACCGGAAGCTGGCCGGGGCCCCGGCGAACTGGTCGCTGCTCACCGCCAGCCCGGCGGTCATCGGGCAAATCTGGCGGTACTTCCGGGTGCACTATCAGCGGGTCGCCGAGGACAGGCCGCCCGGAACCGACTGGCTGACCGGCAAGATGCTGACCTACGACGTCGATCATGAAGACGCACTGATCTACCTCGATGCCCGGGGACGGGAACGATTTGCCGTGCAGGGCAATCCCAACGCCCGGGGCGCGCCCATCACGCCGGCCCTGCGCCGCTTCCTGAGCCCGCAGGGCCGCGCCGACCTCAGCCATCCGGACGCGAGCACCTGGACGGCGGCCCAGGCGATCACTCCCATCGCCTGGCTGACCGAGAAGGCAATCCGGCCGCCGGCTGGTTAGGCAGGGCTGACGGGCAGGCGCAGAATCACCGAGCCGGCGTGCGCGAAGTACAAGGTGATGGCTACGGTCGCGCGGCCCGGCCAGGAGGCGTCCGGTAGCACGGTCAGGGTCGCCTCTGCAGGCGGCGCCGGGCCGCCGGAACGTCCGGGGACCAGCAGCGGACCGTAGTGAAGCCAGTAACTCACGACCCCCGGTGGCGGAGGTTCGGTGCCGCAGCCGGTGAGGTCCGAGATCTCCCCGACGCTGACCTGCTGGTGGTGGACCGCCACCGCTCCGCCGCCCGCGGCGATCGCGGCGTCCAGCTGATCAGAAGCTCGCCCGCTGGTGCTGACCTGCAGGTACGTGGTCAGCGTGCCCGCGGGCCCGGGACGCAGCGCGGT
The DNA here is from genome assembly GCA_964250865.1 of uncultured Streptosporangiaceae bacterium. Classification (GTDB taxonomy): domain Bacteria; phylum Actinomycetota; class Actinomycetes; order Streptosporangiales; family Streptosporangiaceae; genus Bog-532. The sequence goes on along the minus strand of CAXUJF010000186.1, from coordinate 4,665 downwards.
AGCGCTGACCCTCAGTGGACCCAGTCGGGCGATGACGTCACCGGCCCCGTGAGCGGGGGCTGCGCCGGCCAGTCCGGCCAGCACCAGGAGCAGGCCGGTCAGCATCAGTCCGGCCCGGCGGGCGACGCGGCCAGGGTGGCTGAGCCGCAGTGCGTTCACCGGGTGATCCCCGTGTGGCCGAGGGAGTAGCGGCCCGGCTGCGGCCACACGCACAGCCCATGCGGCTGCGACCCCACTGGGATCTTGGCCAGCAGGCGGCCATCGGCGGTGGAGATTTCGTACACCACGTTGTCATAGCGCCCGGACACCCAGAACACCTTCCCGTCGGGGGACAGGTTGCCCATGTCCGGGCTGCCTCCGCCAGGGATCCGCCAGGTAGTGGCGATCTTTCTGGTCGCGAAATTGATCAGGGTGATCGTGCCGTTGCCGCGGTTCGTGACGTACAGATAGCGGGCGTCGCGACTCGGGTACAGGCCATGCGCGTCCGGGCCGGTGGGGATGAATCCGGTGACCTTGAAGGTCGCCGCATTGATTAGCCACACGCCGGCGTGATTCTTGTCGGCGACGTAGAAGATACGCCCGGCCGGGTCTAGTTTGATGTCCTGCGGTGCGGAGCCTGGCACGTTCAGGTACCCGGCCACGGTCAGGTTGTGCAGATCGATGCGGACCAGGCGGCCGCCGAACTCGCACGTGGCGATTAGGTAGGCGCCGTTGGCCGCAAAGTCGATGTGGTCCACGCCTGCGCAATTCACATGGATTCGGTGCCTGAGGGCGAAGGTGTGCGGGTCGCGGAAGTCCAGGTTCTGCCGGGATTCAGCCACCACGATGGCGTAGCGCCCGTCGGGGGTGAAGTACATGTTGTACGGGTCGGCCACGCCGATATTCGGGCCGGCTGGCCGGCCGGTGTCGGGATTGATCGGAGTGAGGCTGTTAGCCAGGTCATTCGTCACGTAGAGCGTGCGCATGTCGTAGCCGGGCACAACGTGCTGCGGGTTGCGCCCGCTTGGGTAGGTCGCGATCACCCGGCGGGTGGCAGGGTCGATGACGGTGACGGTGGACCCACCGCTGTCCGGCACGTAGATCCGGTAGGGCGCTCCGCGCACCGCCGGGCCGAGCATGTTCGCCCCTGCGTCGGCATAGATGTTGGCTGGGTCAGCCACCGGAGGCATCCCCGCCAGCGGCATCGACAGGTCGGCAATCGGGCCCGCGACCTGCCACGTGGCGGGCGGATGTGATGCCGGGCCGGCGACTGAGGCCTGCGCTTTGATCCGGTGGGAAGGCCCGGCCGACGCGGAATGGCGGCTGTCTGAGGCCGGCCGGAAGAGCACCGCGAAGATCGCGGCCACCGCCACCACGGTCACGCATGCGCCACAGAGCCAGGCCAGGCGCCGGGTCCGCCGATCCACCATCAACCCCCTTCTCCAAGCCCATCCTCGCAGGCGGCAAGGGCAGGCTAGACGGGCTGGCGGGTGCGGCGGTCGCCGCCGGAGGCTTCGAGGTAGGCGTCGATGATGCCGGGCACGTCGTCGCCGTCCATGATGATCTCGCCGCGCTCGAGCCAGATGACGCGGTTGCAGGTCTCCTCGACCTCGGACAGGTTGTGGGCGACCAGAAACACCGCGCCGGACTCCTTGCGCAGTTCCTGGATGCGCTTGTGGCTCTTGGCCCGGAACGGGGCGTCCCCGGTGGCCAGGGCCTCGTCGATGAGCAGCACGTCGTGGCTCTTGGCCGAGGCGATAGCGAAGCGCAGCCGGGAGCCCATGCCACTGGAATAGGTGCGCATGGGCAGGTCGATGAAGTCGCCCACACCAGAGAATTCCACGATGTCGTTGAAGCGGCTCTTGACCTCGGCCGGGCTCATGCCCATGGCCAGGCAGCCCAGCACCACGTTCCGCTCGCCGGTGAGGTCGTCCAGCAGCGCGGCGTTGACGCCCAGCAGCGACGCCTCGCCGGTGGTGTAGACGGCCCCCTTCTCCGGGGGCAGCAGGCCCGCGATCGCGCGCAGCAGGGTCGACTTACCGGAGCCGTTCCGGCCGATGATCCCGACCGCGTCGCCCCGGTTGGCCACGAAGGAGATGCCGCGGATGGCGTGCACCTCGCGCATGCCGGGCCGGTTCTGGCGCCGCAGCAGCCGCATCATCGCCGTCGCCGCGGTGCCCTTGCTGCCGCCTGCGCCGTAGACGCGATAAACGATGTGCAGGTCGTCAACGACGACCATCGGCTCAGCCACGGCCATACCTCGCTCTCGCGTCCCGGGGATACCGCCAGCCTAAGGCTTTGACGGGATCGGCGTGTCACGGCGTCACCCGTCGGTGTGAATACGAGCTGTCACATTATGTGGCCCATTTTGGGCACAGGGCCGGGACCGCGGCCGTTCTTTTCCCATGCTGGCTACAAAATGTGACCGTTACGGTTTCCAGAACTCTCGCGGGGGGCATTTTCGCCAGTACCGGGTTCGTTTGATCGTGGGCGGAACAGGGGCACGAGGAGGTGAGTACGTCGGCCGTCGTGCTGCTTCCGTACACCCCGTCCAGCGTCGCGGTGGCCCGCCGTGACCTCGTTTCCGAACTGGCCGCGGCAGGAATCCACGAGCAGGCGGTGGGTGACGCCGCCCTCGTGGTCAGCGAGCTGCTCAGCAACGCGATCCGGCACGCGGCCCCGCTGACCGGTGCGCAGGTCCGGGTGACCTGGTCCCTCGACCACGACGCGCTGCGGATCGCGGTCAGTGACGCCGGCGACGGCCCGCTGCCGCGGGTCACCGAGCCCGCGCCGGGTGCGCCGGGCGGGCGCGGCCTTGGCATCGTGGAGAGCCTGTCCGACCGCTGGGGGGTGCTGCGCGAGGACGGGATGACCACGGTGTGGGCCCAGCTCACCGCGCCGCACCAGCCGTCCCAGCGGGTGACCCGGGTCCCACCAGCCGAACATTCCGTAGTCGGAGAATAACTCTGCGTTGAAGTGGTAACCCGGCCCTGGCCTACTCGATGACCGCGCGCAGCATCACCGTCCGGTACCCAGCGGCGAGGCGGCGGCCCCGGGAGCCGATGAGCTGCGGGTGTCGCATCCGCGGCCGTTCCTGGAGGCGCCGCGCTGGCCATCGGGATCGACCGGCTGCGGGTCATTGACACCGGGCTCGGCCCGGCCGGGCTCGGTCCGGCCGTACCCGGCGGCCCGTGGGACGACGGCGGCAATACCCTGATCACCAGGGTCGGCCACGCCGTTTCGTTCGAGCGGCACGTCGCGACCAGCGCCCGGCTGGAACAGGCCGGCCTGGAGGTCACCCGGGTGCCCGGCAGCGAGCTGGGCCGCGCCCGCGGCGGCCCGCGCAGCCTGACCTGCCCGGTCAGCCGGGAGCCCGTGACTTCCGGCCCTGGTCTCCCGATCAGCGCAGGTGTATAGCAGGGGGACGCGGATGACGGTATGGTTCGCTCGTGGAACTCAATGTCTCGAGCCGGTCTGCCGATGATCACACCATCGTGATCGTGGCGGGCGAAATCGACCTGTACACCGCACCGCGGCTACACCGCGAGCTGGTGGACGTACTGGCCGACGACCGGCCCGCGCGGGTGATCGTCGACATGTCCGGCGTCGTGTTCTGCGACTCCACCGGCATGAACGTGCTGCTGTCGTCGCTGCGCCGGGCCAAGGAGCGCGGTGGCCAGCTCGAGCTCGCCGCCCCCCGCCCCGCCGTGCGCAAGATCCTCCAGGTCACCGGGCTCGACTCGGTGTTCACCGTGCTCGACGAGTCCGTCGTCGCCTCCGGCCAGTAGTCGATGCCGCAGCCGATCCGGCAGGCCGTCCCGCGGTAAGCCCCAGTCCAGGTGGCGCGATGCCCTAGGATCGGGCCCATGCCGAACGGCGATGTAGCGGTCGTCATCCCCGCGAAAGACGAAGCTCAGCGGATCCGCGCCACCGTGCGCGCCGCCGCTGAGCTGCCTGGCGTGGACCTGGTCGTGGTCGTCGACGACGGCTCGGCCGACGGCACCGCCGCGGTCGCGCGCGACGCCGGCGCCGTGGTCACGCGGCACACCAGCAACCGGGGCAAGGCCGCGGCCATGGAGACCGGCGCGGAAGCGGTCCGCCTGCTCGATCAGCAGGAGGACAGGAAGATGGCGCGCCACCTGCTGTTCCTGGACGCGGATCTGGCTGACTCGGCCGCCTTCGCCGCCCCGCTGACCCAGCCGGTACTCAGCGGCGAGGCCGACATGACCATCGCCGCGTTCTCGTCCACGGTCAAGCTGGGCGGGCACGGCGTCGTGGTCGGGCTGTCCAGCGCGGGCACCCGCCGGGCCATCGGCTGGTCCCCGGCGCAGCCGCTGAACGGGCAGCGCTGCCTGACCCGGGCCGCGTTCGAGGCCGCCCGCCCGCTGGCCGCGGGGTTCGGGGTGGAGACCGCGCTCACCATCGACCTGGCCCGCCAGGGCCTGCGGATCACCGAGGTCGAAGTACCGCTGGCGCACCGGGCCACCGGCACCGACCTGCGTTCCCAGCTGCACCGGGCCCGGCAGCTTGCCGACGTCGCGAGGGCGCTGGCTACGCGACGATGAGCCAGCGGCCGGTCCCGGGGACGCGGCCGGACAGTGCTGGCCCGGCCGGCGCCGGCCGGGCCGGGCGCGCGCGGCCCGGCCGCCGCCGCGCGGCCACCTTCCCCGGGGCGGGGGCCGGGCC
>CAXUJF010000185.1:0-10135 GCA_964250865.1 uncultured Streptosporangiaceae bacterium | reverse complement strand
CCAGGGCCCTCTTCCTCTGAGGGGATGGGAGGGGGCCCGTTCCGCACCGTCGTTTAGCCCGGCGGTCTGCGGATATAGCGTGGCTGGACTACAGCGACGATGATCCGGGAGGCGCCGATGCCGCGGAGCGTGCCGGTGGACGGCTTTTCCCTGGCCTACGACCGATCCGGGACCGGCGAGCCGGTCGTGCTGCTGCACGGCTGGCCCGGGGACCGCACCGACTACCGGGTGCTCGGCCCGGGGCTGGCCCTAGCCAGCTCCTGTGACGTGATCGTGCCCGATCTGCGCGGGTTCGGTGAGTCGGACAAGCACGCGGCCGACCCGGCCGAGCAGTACAGTCCGGCCGCGCAGGCCCGCAGTGTGGCTGGTCTGGTCCGCGAGCTGGGCCTGGACCGGGTACTGCTGGCCGGCTACGACGTGGGCAGCCGGGTCGCGCAGACGATGGCGTCGCAGTGTCCGGACCTGGTCCGGGCGCTGGTCATCTCGCCGCCGCTGCCGGGCATCGGGACGCGGGTGCTCGAGCCCGGACCCCAGCGCGAGTTCTGGTACCAGTCCTTCCACCAGCTGGCGCTGGCCGAAGAGCTGATCGACGGTCAGCCGGACCAGGTGCGCTCCTACCTGTCGCACTTCTGGGCCCACTGGTCCGGACCCGGCTTTGAGCTGGACCGCAGCTACCTCGACCATCTGGTCGAGGTGTACGGCCCGCCCGGGGCGTTCACCGCCTCGATCGGCTGGTACCGGGCCGGTTCGGGCGCGGTGGCCCGGTCCCTGGCCGAGCAGGTGCCCGACCCCGCCGACCGCCTCGCGCTGCCGGTCACCGTGCTGTGGCCGGAGTATGACCCCCTGTTCCCGCGAGCCTGGTCGGACCGGCTGGATGAGTTCTTCAGTGACATCAGCGTCCGCCCGGTCGACCGGGCTGGCCACTTCACGCCGCTGGAGTGCCCGGCCGAGTTCGCCGACGCCATCCACGACGCCCTGGTCGCGACGCGAACCAGTCACCGCTAGCTTCGGACGCGCTGGCGTGCGAATCTGTACATAAAGGCATGGAGGCCTGGTGGGCCGGGACATAGACGCGATCAAGATCACTGGTGAGGATCGCCGTAAGTACCGCGACAAGGTGCGTCGCTCGCTGGACGTGTTCGCCCGCATGCTGCGTGAGCACCGGTTCGAAGGCGACCCGGCCCAGGTGGGCGTGGAGATCGAGCTGAACCTGGTCGACGGCCAGGGCGATCCGTCCATGCAGAACGCCGACGTGCTCGAGGCCATCGCCGACCCGGCCTGGTCGACCGAGCTGGGCCAGTTCAACCTGGAGATCAACGTGCCGCCGTGCGAGCTGGGCGGCACGGCCATGGCCGAGCTGGAGAAGGAACTCCGGGCCAGCCTGAACAACGCGGACGAGAAGGCTCAGAAGGTGGGCAGCCGGCTGGTCATGGTCGGCATCTTGCCCACGCTGGGTGAAGACCACATGCACGAAGGCACGATCTCGGCCAACGCCCGTTACCGGGTGCTGAACGAGCAGATCTTCGCCGCCCGGGGCGAGGACATGCGGATCGCCATCGACGGGCCGGAACGGCTGCTGACCCACGCGGGCAGCATCACCCCCGAGGCCGCCTGCACCAGCGTCCAGCTGCACGTCCAGGTTAGCCCGGAGGAGTTCGCCAACTACTGGAACGCGGCCCAGGCCATCGCGGGCGTCCAGGTCGCGCTGGCCGCGAACTCCCCGTACCTGTTCGGCCGCCAGCTGTGGGACGAGACCCGGATCACGCTGTTCGAACAGGCCACCGACACCCGCCCGGACGAGCTCAAGCACCAGGGGGTGCGGCCGCGGGTGTGGTTCGGCGAACGCTGGATCACCTCGGTGTTCGACCTGTTCGAGGAGAACATCCGCTACTTCCCGGCCCTGCTCCCGGTGTGCGACGACGAGGACCCGGTGGTCGTCCTGGACCGCGGCGGCTGCCCCGGGCTGTCCGAGATGAGCCTCCACAACGGCACCGTCTACCGCTGGAACCGGCCCGTGTACGCGGTCGCGGACGGCCTGCCGCACCTGCGGGTGGAGAACCGGGTGCTGCCCGCCGGCCCGTCGGTGGCCGACGTGGTGGCCAACGCCGCGTTCTACTACGGGCTGGTCCGGGCCCTGGCCGACGCCCAGCGCCCGATCTGGAGCCAGCTCTCGTTCGCCACCGCGGCCGACAACCTGCACGAGGCGGCCCGGCACGGCATGGACGCCCGGCTGTACTGGCCCGGCCTGGGCGAGGCCCCGGCGGCCGAGCTGGTGTTGCGCCGCCTGCTCCCGATGGCCCGTGAGGGCCTGGCCTCCTGGGGCGTGGACACCGGACTGTCCGACCGGCTGCTCGACATCATCGAGCAGCGCTGCCTGACCGGCCAGACCGGTGCCGTCTGGCAGAAGGCCACCGTGGCCGCGCTCAGCAGTCGCGGCGCCGCCGACCGCGGCGAAGCCCTCCGCCTCATGACCCAGCGCTACATCGAGCACATGCACACCAACGACCCCGTTCACACCTGGCCGATCGGTCATTTATCGCTGAGCCACTAATCGGTTCGTCGCCATCTCTGGCCCGCCGACCGGCGGCCCTAAACCGCGCGGGTCACACTCTTAAGTGTCCGCCGAGCCCGCCGGCGTACCCCGGAGCCCTTATCGTCCCGAAGCACCCTCGTCACCAGCGGAAACACAGGTGTAATAACCGCTTTGGATGATGGCGGGATGGGAACTTTCACCGTCGGCAACGGTTACCGCTCGGACACGCCGCCGACGGGATACCTCCCGATCGAGGAACACGGCATCGTCGGCGACCTGAGAACCGTGGCGCTGGTCGGCACCGACGGGACGGTGGACTGGTACTGCCCGGCCCGGTTCGACGCGCCCTCGCTGTTCGGCGCGCTGCTCGACGCCCGCAAGGGCGGCTACTTCTCGCTGTCCAACCGGACCAGCCAGCGGCCCAAGCAGCTGTACCTGCCCGACACCAACATCTTGATGACGCGGTTCCACGGCGCCGAAGCAGTCGGCGAGGTGATCGACTTCATGGTGCCGGACACCAGCGGCAGCGACAAGGCCCGCGACCTGCTGGTCCGGCAGGCCCGCGCGGTCCGCGGCCGGGCCACCTTCGAGCTGGCCTGCCATCCGGCCTTCGACTACGGCCGGGCTCCGCACACCGTGGAGCTGGTCCCGGGGACCGGCGCCGTCTTCACCTCCTCCCGTGGGCAGTTCGTGCTGCGCACCACCGTGCCGCTCAAGATCGAGGACACCGGGGTCGCCGCCACCTTCACCGTGGACGAGGGCGAGACCGTCGACATCGAGCTGGAATGGGCCGGGGAGGTGCGGCCGCTGGAGACTGGGGAGATCGAGCGGCTGTTCGCGCTGACCTCTGACTTCTGGCAGAACTGGGTCAGCCAATCCAGATACCGGGGCCGCTGGCGGGAAACCGTACAGCGCTCCGCGCTCGTGCTCAAGCTGCTCGTGTACCACCCGACCGGCGCCCTGGTTGCCGCGCCCACCACCTCGCTGCCCGAGGAGGTCGGCGGGCTGCGCAACTGGGACTACCGCTACAGCTGGCTGCGGGACGCCGCGTTCACCGTGTACGCGCTGATGACGCTGGGCTTCCTGGAGGAGGCTGGCTCGTTCATGGAGTGGGTGCAGCGGCGCTGCGAATCGGCCACCCGCGAGCGCGACATCATGATCATGTACAGCGTCGACGGCAGCGAGGACATCGGCGAGACCGTGCTCGAACACCTCGAGGGCTACCGGGGCTCGCGGCCGGTGCGGATCGGCAACGGCGCGGTGCGCCAGCGCCAGCTCGACGTGTACGGCGAGCTGATGGACTCGGTCTACCTGTACAACCGCGAGGTCCCGATCTCCTACGACCTGTGGACCGGCCTGTCCAAGCGGCTGGACTGGCTGTCCAAGCACTGGGAGGAACCGGACGAGGGCATCTGGGAGATCCGCGGCCCGCGGCAGCGGTTCACCTACTCGGCCCTGATGACCTGGGTCGCCTACGACCGGGCCGCCCGGCTGGCCCGCGACCGCGGCCTGCCGGGACCGGTCGAGCGGTGGCGCAAGCTGGCCGCGTCGGCCCACCGCTACGTGCAGGAGGCCTGCTGGGACCCGGAGCTGAAGTCCTACGTCATGCACCCCGGCAGCCGGCTGCTCGACGCCTCGGTCCTGGTCATGCCGCTGGTCAAGTTCGCCGGGCCGACCGACCCGCGGTTCCTGTCCACGCTGGACCGGATCGGGGCCGAGCTGACCTCCGACAGCCTGGTGTCCCGGTACGCGCCCACCGGGCACGACGGGCTGGCTGGGGGCGAGGGCACGTTCACCCTGTGCTCGTTCTGGTACGTGGAGGCGCTCACCCGGGCCGGGCGGGTCAAGGAGGCCCGGTACGTGTTCGAGAAGATGCTCACCTACGCCAACCACCTCGGCCTGTACTCCGAGCAGATCGGCTCGTCCGGCGAGGCGCTGGGCAACTTCCCGCAGGCCCTCACGCACCTGGCTCTGATCAGCGCGGCGGTGAACCTGGACCGCGCCCTCGACCGTCGGTTAGCCGGCTGGCGGTTATCCCCGCGGGGCCGGGATGGTCCATTCCACCGGGGTGCCGTCGGCGCCGGTCTCGATCACGGTCTGGAAGCCCTGGCCGTCGACCGCGATGCTGACCCGGGTGGCCGAGCCCGGCTGGCCGTCCGGATTCAGCACCTCGGTCAGCCGATCCATCAGCTCGTCCTGGGCCGAGGCAGCCAGCGCGGTGTCGACCGGGCCGCTGAAGCTGACCTCCGGAGCGGGGGACAGGCCACTGACCAGGTCCATGATCTGCTGGCGCAGCCCGCGCTCGCCGGGCCGCTGCTCCAGGCCGAAGATCGCGTCCCGGAGCATCCGCACGATCTGGTCCAGGTCGGTGACCGTGATCGCGATCCTGTTCCGGGTCTCCCGTTCTGACGACTGCGACGCCACGCTCTGCAGCGCCAGCCCGGCGGCGAAGATCCGCTGGATGACCTTGTCCCGGAGGTCCGCGGCGATCCGGTCCCGGTCGGCCAGCACGGTCAGCTCGCGCAGCCGGCTCTGCAGCTGTTCGGACCGGCTCTGCGACCGCTGAATCCGGTCCCGCAGGCCGTGCGTGGCCACCGAGATCAGGGCGGCCAGCGTGGCCCAGAAGATGACGCGCCGGACCGCCACCCCCGCCGGGGCGGCCACCGGTACCAGCGACACGATGACCTCCACGGCCACGATCGCGGCCACCACGCACACCGAGTCCGTCCAGCGCTGGAACAACGCCGTCCACAGCACCGGCATCGCGATTACGATGCCGACGCCGCTGTTGGACCCCACCGCCAGGATCAGGGCCAGCACCGACCCGGTGTACAGCAGCGGTACCAGCACCGGGGCCCAGTCCGGCAGCCGGGACCAGGGCAGCAAAAACGCAGCCGCGGTGGCCAGCAGCAGCACCACGCTGGCCACCACCGCCCCGATCGCCTTCGGCCCGGGCGGCAGCGCCCCGCTGGCCTCAGCCAGCCCGGCCCGGATGGCGCACGGCAGCACGCGGGGCCACAGGGCCGGCCCCCGGAACGGGCTACCCACCTCCCCGGAGGCGCCCGACGCCCCGGAGAGCATGGCTGACCCCGCTCGGTATCTCATGCGTGCTGAAGTGACCTCGTAATGGCTGATTCGGGCGGTGATGGACGTTAACGCTGTGTGAGATTTTACGCGCCATGCCGCACCCTGCATAGCGGAATTGACCTAGAGTGACCGGCAGCTCCAGGTCACGCGCCGACAGGATTTTCCGCCCGATTTGACCGTTTGGCGCCAACCCGGGCCGGGCACCCCAGTAACCACTTCCGAAGGCAATGAGGACGCTGGCCACCGCGCACAGTAACTCCTCTGAGGAGTCAGCTCATGACCGATTCGGCCAAGCATCACCACCTCGAGATCAAGGAGGGCGACGCGACCGTCGTCGCCGCTGATGTAACGATCGCGCCCGAGGACGGTCTCGCCCCGGGGACCGCCCAGACCTCCGTGCACGCGGTGCCCGGGCACATCCCCCCGGGCCGCCGGGCCAGCCTGGTCGACGCGGTGATGGACCTGCCCGACGTCCAAGAGAGCGCCCGCCTGGAAGCGGCCGTGCCACTGGGCGACAGCGAGACGCTGGAGCGCCTGCGCGAGCGCAGCGAGAACGCCACCATCCGCGCGGCCGGCACGAGTGCCCTGCTCGACGCCGACATCCCCGATCCGCCCCCGCCGGCTGACCTACAGCAGGGCTAGCTACAACAGGGCGAGCTTCTTGACCAGCTTGTCCACCCGGTTGCGCGGGCCGAACACGGTGAACGCGCTGACCCCCAGGTCCTCCGGCTTCGTCCCGGCCAGCTCACCCCGGTAGTCGTCCACCGCGTTAGCCATCAGCCCGGCCGGAACCGTCGTGTCCACCACGATGGCTCACTTGTACCTGGCCGACCGGGTCGGCTCGCTGGTGACGATCTCCTCGGGCTGGGAACCAAGCAACGGATATCCCCTTCGTACGTCGATACGGCTGTACCCTAAGCAGTCGCCCACCACCGCGCTGGCGTCAGCACCAACGTGGTCTACGAGCACCTGCGCAACCCCCAGGTCACGCCCGCGCCCCCGGCCCGGAATGTCCCAGGCCGGCGGTGAGATCATCGGCGGTATGGCGACCATCGGATTCATCGGCAGCGGCATGATCGGCGGCACCTTGGCCCGGCTCAGCGTGGCCGCCGGGCACATGGTCGTGCTGAGCAACTCGCGCGGCCCGGACACCTTGACGGACTTGGTGGCTGAGCTCGGCTCGCTGGCCCGGGCCGAGAGCGTCAACGACACGGCGGAGGAGGGTGATCTGGTGGTGGTGGCAACTCCGCTGGCGGCGGTCAGCCACATCCCGGTCCGCCCGCTGCAGGGCAAGGCCGTGATCGACGCCAACAACTACTCTCCGCAGCGCGACGGGCACATCGCCGACCTGGACTCCGGCCAGGTCACCAGCAGCGAACTGCTGCAACGGCACCTGCCGGGCGCCTCGGTGGTCAAGGCCTTCAACAACATCTACTACAAGCACCTGCGCAATCTGGGCAGGCCGGCCGGGGACCCGCTCCGCTCCTACCTGCCCATCGCGGGCAACACTGACCAGGCCAATGCGGCGGCGGCCAATTTCCTCGGCTCGATCGGTTACGGCGTGGTCGACTACGGCCCGTTGGCCGAGAGCTGGCGGCAGCAGCCGGGCGAGCCGGTGTACCTCGCCCCCTACGGCCCGTTCGACGACGAACGAGGCCGCCCCGCGGGTGAGGCAACGATCCGCACGGCTCTGGCCGCCGCCCGACGATGACGGCCGGTGAACCGGTCAGCGGGTTCGGCACGGTCAGCGGCGTGCCCGGGCTGCCCGCCGGCTTCGCGGTCACGTTCGAGAGCCGCCTGACCGACGTCGATGGGGTGCGGCTGCACACGGTGTCCGGCGGCGACGGGCCGCCGCTGCTGCTGGTCGGCGGCTGGCCCCAGACCTGGTACGCCTGGCGGTACGTGATGCCCCGGCTAGCCGAAGACTTCCGCGTGATTGCCGTCGACCCCCGCGGCGTCGGCGTCTCCGACGCCCCGTACGACGGCTACGACTCGGGCACGCTGGCCCGCGAGCTCGTGGCCCTGATGGACCGGCTCGGGCACCGCCGGTTCGCCCTGGCCGGGCACGACGTGGGCATGTGGACGTCGTACGCGGCCGCCGCCGACCACCCGGACCGGATCGACCGGCTGGTGCTGGCCGAGGCTAACATCCCCGGGGTGGCCCCGTCGCCCCCGCTGCTCGGGCCCGAGGCGGCCAACGACCGGCTCTGGCATTTCGCCTTCAACCGCAAGCGCGGCCTGAACGAGGAACTGGTCCGCGGCCGTGAGCACCTGTACTTCGGCGACCAGTTCGCGGCCAAGGCGGCCATCCCGCTGCCAGAGTCGGCGGTGGGCTTCTACGTGCAGACCCTGGCCCGCAGTGCCGACGCCCTCCGGGCCAGCTTCGAGTTCTACCGCGCCATCGACGAGATCATCGCCCAGAACGAGCGCCGCCGCACCCAGCCGCTCACGATGCCGGTGCTGACCCTGGCCGGCGACCGGAGCCTGGGCCCCCGCGTGGGCGAGATTGGCCAGATCATCGCGCCCGACCCCACCAATGTGGTCATCGCCAACTGCGGCCACTACCTGCCCGAGGAGCAGCCCGCGGCGCTACTGGACCACCTGCTCCCGTTCCTCAGCTAGCTGGCCTGATTTAGCTGGCCTGATTTAGCTGGCACTGAACAACTGCTCGCCCGCGGCGCCGGGCACCCAGTCCAATTCCTTCTCGAAGTGCACGGTCGTGCCGTCGCTCGAGTTCCGGCTCAGCCAGACGTTGTCCACCACCGCGTCGATGATCTGCAGGCCCCGGCCGTGCTCGGCGGTGGGGGAGACTGGTCCGGTCGGCGGCATGAACGGCTGACTGTCAGCCCCGCCATCCCGGCTGGCGCCCGAGCTGCCGCCGGGGTTACTGTCCGCGGCGTCCCGGTGGGCGGTGTTCACTACCTCGATCACGCAGCGGCCCTTGCTCGCCTTGGCCTGGACCTCGTACTCATCCGCCGGGTCAGCGTGCTGGATCACGTTGGCGCACGACTCGGTGAGGGCGAGCGCGATGTCGGTGCGGGTGTCCGCGGTGACGCCCAGCGTCTCCAGGCAGCCGTCGAGCACCTGACGGCTCACTGGGACGCTCGCGGCATCACGCGGAAGATACAGCACCATCTTGATTTCCATGACCTCCGCCTCTCGCGCACCCATGCCGAACATGACGTCTTGCATGTGCCCGGAAGGAAGGGTCTTTAACGTGAGCCGCGCCGCACCGGCCCGGAAAGCCGCACTGGCTCGGAAATCAGCGCCTTCCGGTCAGCCGGTCCGGTCCGGCAGCTGCTGCAGGGCCCAGGTGTTACCGTCCGGGTCGCTGAACGTGACGAACGAACCCCACGACTGTACGTCGACCTCGCTCGCTTCGACGCCGCGTTCGATCAGCTCCTTGCGCGCCGCCGCCACGTCATCGACCACGATCTGCAGGTTGCGGAGCGATCCGGGGGCCGAATCGATCAGCCCGGTCCCGATGGCGATCGAGCAAGCCGACCCGGGCGGGGTCAGCTGCACGAACCGCAGCGTGTCGCTGACCTTCTCGTCGTAGTCGGCGTTAAAACCGACCTGATCGGCGTAGAAGGCCTTGGCCCGGTCGACATCGGAGACCGGTACGAACACCAGTTCAAGTTTCCAATCCATGCGTCAGACCCTAGCCGGACCCACCGACATTTCCGGCCCCACGCGCGGGCCGCATCTCCGCTCCGGGTCACACCGCGTGCGCGTCGTCCTTGGTGGCCTGGCGCAACACGTCCAGTACCTCCTCCTGGGCCGGGGTGGTACCGCGGCTGGCGGCGGGGGCGATCCCGTCCTTGTGCGCGATCATCGGGATGTCGGGCTCCCCGTCCGCGGAGACCCGGGCCATGGACCAGCGGCCGAAGACCCTCGTCGCCGGGCCCGAGGCGATGACGGCGACGTTGTCGTGCCGGCCGTCCTGCTCAATACGGGCGAACAGCGTACGAATCGGTGCCTCGCTGCCCTCCAGCACCTGGGCGAACCAGTCACCGTGGACCAGCAGTGCCCCGGTGATGTCCTGCTTCTTGTTGTTCGAGCGGGCCTCACTGAACAGCGCACCCAGTTCGGCCTTGCGGTTGTCCACCGGGATGAGGTCCCGGCTCCGGTAGATCAGCCGGAACACGGCACGGTCAGGATCGGCACGGTCAGGACCCGGCGCAGCTTCGGTCATGTCGCGGTTCTCCCCTGGGCGCGGCGTGGACGGTTGCATCGTTATCGCATCGCTTCGCTGCCGTCTCCCCGGTCTCAATTTGCGACCGGCCCGGATTTCTCACCTGTTTGGGTGAGGCGGCGGGTCACCCAGGTCAGGCAGGCTGCGGCTGACCGATTCTCACCGCGCCTGCTCATCCAGCCTGCTCATCCAGCCAAGGAGCCACCCACGGAACCCTGCAGCCCCGGCCGCGGCTGGGCGGACCACCGCTGCCGCCCCGACCCGGAAGCCCAGCGCGCCCGCGCAGGACCACCCGCATGCCCCGACGCTAACCGCCGTCC
>CAXUJF010000184.1:0-10189 GCA_964250865.1 uncultured Streptosporangiaceae bacterium | reverse complement strand
TCGCTGCACTGGGCTCGCCGGGCGCTGGGCCTGGCCGAACGGGGCATCATCGACGGGCGCCGCGACCTGGTGCGCTGCGACGAGCACCTGGCCACCCTGCTCATGTTCGCTGACGAGGAACTGGCGGCCGCGCTGCGGGCTGCCCGGCTGGCGCCCCTGCAACGGCTCCGCCCGGCCCAGCGGGACCGGCTGGCCGAGACGCTGCTGATCTGGCTGCAGCACGGCTGCAACGCCAACGAGGTCGCACTGCAGGTCCACGTGCACCCGCAGACCGTCCGTTACCGGTTGCGGCAGGCCGACGACCTGTTCGGCGACCAGCTCCGCGATCCGGACCGCCGGTTCGAGCTCGAAATTGCCCTGCGCGCTCGCCAGTTGCTGCAACGTCCAGTCGGCTGACCGGTGGCGCGGGCCGCTCCGTGCCGCCCAGGCCCGTCCCGACGAGTTAATTATTCATTATTTAACTTCTCGTAGCTGAGCGTTCACTATTGGTGACCCTTAGCTCGCAGTTGGTCGAGATTGCTCCGCGTGGCAGGTTGAATACCGAATTGCCGCAACCGATCCTTGTCCCTGGCAGTCTTATACGTTGCGTGTGCATTCGGACCCTGGCCTGGGGGCTCCGGCATGTGGAGGAAGGGCCTGGATGAGCGACCGCAAGCCGCGAGCACCCAAAGCCGTCATCTCCCGTCGTGTCCTGTTGGCCGCGGGTGGCCTGGTGGTGCTGGGTGAGTTCATCGCCGGCGAAGGTTCTGGCGGTGCCACCAACACCACCGGCACCAGCGCGAGCGGCGCGCGCCCGAGCGCGACCGGCGTCTCCCGGAGCTCGGGCACCGCCACCAACGGCCAAGGCACTCACGCCGCGCCGACCACTCAGGCCCGGAGCCAGGCCGGGCCCACATCCACCCCGAGCGACACTTCATCCTCTCCGGCCCCGCAGCCGGCGCCGGACCACGCGGCGGCCACGCCGTCCGAGACCGCCACCGCCGGGAAGCCCCCGCAGCCGATGTACTACCTGGATGACGGGCCGAAGACCGTCGCGCTGACCATCGACGACGGCCCGAACGCCACCTACACCCCGCAGGTGCTGAGCCTGTTGCAGAAGTACAAGGTCACGGCGACGTTCTCGATGATCGGCCGGAGTGTGGCGGCCAACCGCGGGCTGGCCCGTGAGGTGGCCGACGCCGGGCACAAGATCGTCAACCACACCTGGACGCACGCCAACCTGCCCGCGCTGAACGAGGCCCAGCTCACCGTGCAGATCAACCAGGCCAACGACGTGATCCAGAACGCGACCGGGCGCCACCTGGACATGTTCCGCGCGCCGTACGGCTCCTGGTCGACGGCCGTGCTGGAACGCTGCCAGCAGCTGAAGCTGACCCCGCTCGACTGGTCGGTGGATCCGCGCGACTGGGCCAGGCCCGGGGTCAGCGCGATCATCAGGGACATCATGAAGAACACCCGGACCGGATCGATCATCCTGGAGCACGACGGCGGGGGTAACCGGGCCGAGACCGTGGCCGCGCTCACGGTCGCGATCCCCGAGCTGCTGGCGGCCGGCTACCACTTCCGCACGCCCTAGCGCGGATCGGCACTAGACTTCCCGTTGTCGCGGGCTGTAGCGCAGCTTGGAAGCGCACTGGCTTTGGGTGCCAGGGGTCGCGGGTTCAAATCCCGCCAGCCCGACCGTGGCAAGACGCGAAAATACGTTCGGCGCCCACGTGGGCGCTGTGCCAGGCTGCTGGCATGGACAGCTCCCGGTACCTCGAATCCTTGGCCGCTGACTTCGCGCTGCTTTGCGCGGCGGCCACCGCGGCCGGTCCGGAAGGTCTCAGTGCGCCGGTGCCCACCTGTCCCGGCTGGACCGTGGCCGACCTGATCCGGCACACGGGCGAGGTCTACCTGCACAAGACCCTGGCCATGCGGCTGGGTGACTTCCCGGGGGAGCAGGACTGGCCGGCCGAGGTCGAGGCCCTGCCGCCGCTGGACCTGCTGGACCGGGCCTACGCCGACCTGGTCGCCGAGCTGACCACGCGCGATCCGGATTCCCCCGCCCCGAGCTGGTACAAGCCCGAGCTGACGGTGGGGTTCTGGCGGCGGCGGATGGCCCAGGAGACCGTCATTCACCGCCTCGACGCCGAGCTGGCGGCTCAGGCGGCCACCGGGCGTGCGGTCAGCCCGGTGCCGGACGACATCGCCGCCGACGGCGTGGACGAGGTGCTGATCCGTTTCCTGGGCTACGGCTCCACGGCCTGGCCGGATGAGTTCGCCGCACTGCAGGGGCCGCGGCTGGAGACCGCGGGCGGTGACGACACCGTAGTGGTGCAGCTGGATGAGGCCACGACCTGGACGGTGCGCCCCCAGCCCGGCCGGGTGGACGTCCGCTCCGGGACCGGCGGGGAGGTGCACGCGGTGGTGGCGGGCCCGCCCGTCCCGCTGTTGCTCTGGTTGTGGGGGCGGGGCGGCGAGGAGCAGGTCACGGTGTCCGGAGACCGGGCCTGGGCCGGCTACCTGCGCCGGCTCCTCGTCGCCACCACCCAGTGAGCAGGAGCTAGCGGATACCGCGGCCCGCAAGCCGGCGGTGAGCCGACGGTTCCTGGTGCAGTGGCCCCGATGTTCGGAGCAGGAACTCGGCGTAGGTGTCCGGTCCCGCGTTCGGCCCGGGCAAATACATGTCGTAGGCGAGGCGGCGGTAGGTGAGACGGAGCTGGGCCTGGTTGCACTCGGAGATGATCTGGCCGATACGGCGTGCCACATTCATGGTTCCAGCCTGCCGCCCGGACCCTGACCCCGACAGTGGCAGGAAGGACATATCACGATGACATCCTGCCAAATACGTCCCATACTCGAATCATGCTGAACAACGTGGCCGTCGTCGCCCTGGACCGCATCGAAGCGTTCGAGCTGGGTGTGGTGTGCGAGGTGTTCGGGCTGGACCGGTCCGACGACGGGCTGCCCGTCTACGACTTCGCCGTCGTGGCCGGAGAGCCGGGCCCGATCCGCTGCAACTCCGGCTTCACCATCAGCACCCCGTACGGCCTGGACCGGCTGGAGGAGGCCGACCTGATCGCGGTGCCCGCGGTGTCCGACCGGCGGTTCGGGGCGCCGCTGATTCCCGGGTTGTCCCGGCGCCCGATGTACCCGGGCCGGACCCATCCGGACATGATGGCCCCCGGCCCCGCCGAGTGCGGGCATTTCCCGGCGGAGTTGCTGGCCGCCCTGCGCCGCGCGGTGGATCGTGGCGCCTGGGTACTGAGCGTGTGCAGCGGCGCCTTCGTGCTCGGGGAGGCGGGTCTGCTGGACGGGCGCCGGTGCACCACACACTGGCGGAACGCCGCCGAGCTGGCCCGCCGCTTCCCGCGCGCCATCATCGATCCGAACGTGCTGTACGTGGATGATGCGCCGGTCATCACCAGCGCGGGCACGGGGGCCGGTATCGACGCCTGCCTGCACCTGGTGCGCAAGGTACAGGGCTCGCGGGTGGCCAACGGCATCGCTCGCCGCATGGTGGTGCCCCCGCACCGGGAGGGCGGCCAGGCCCAGTACATCGACCGTCCGCTGGGGGAGTCGCCGAGTGGCAGCCTGGCCCCGCTGCTGGATTGGATGGCGCTCAACCTCAGCCAGCCGCTGTCCGTGGCCAGCATGGCCGCGCGGGCGCACATGTCACCGCGCACGTTTGCCCGCAAGTTCACCCAGGAGACCGGGACCTCCCCGCTGCGCTGGCTGACCTCCCAGCGGGTCCTGCTGGCCCAGCAGCTGCTGGAGGATACCGACGAGACCGTGGACGCGATCGCCGACCACGTCGGCTTCGGCAACGCGGCCGCGCTGCGGCACCACTTCCGGGCCTGGCGGGACACCACCCCGGACGCCTACCGCCGGCTGTTCCGGGGCCCGGCCGCCATCGCCGAACGAGAGCCCGTTCCCGTCGGCTGACCCGGTAGGCTTACCGACTTAGAGCGTCGCGGCGGCTGCCGCACGTGATGACCTGAGTTCCCGCGTTCCCGGCCGCGTCCCAGCGGCAGGCGTTGGGGAACCATCCAGGGGACACAAGGAGTAGTGACGCCGACGTGAAGACTGACGTCGAGGAACTGAGCCCGACACGCGTCAAGCTGAGCGTGGCCGTGCCGTTCGACGAGCTGCAGCCCAGCATCGACAAGGCCTACCGCGAGGTGGGCCGGCAGGTGCGGATCCCCGGCTTCCGGCCCGGCCGGGTGCCGCAGCGGATCATCGACCAGCGGGTCGGCCGGGCTCCCGTGCTGGAGCAGGCCGTCAACGACGCGCTGCCCGAGCTGTACGGCAAGGCGGTCGAGGAGTCGGAGCTGTACGCGCTGGGCCGCCCCGAGGTGGAGATCACCGGCCTGGACGACGGCAAGGAGCTGTCCTTCACCGCCGAGGTCGACATCCGGCCCAAGATCGAGCTGCCCGACCTGGACGGCATCACCGTCACCATCGACAACGCGACGGTCACCCCGGACGACGTCGAGGAGTACCTCACCCAGCTGCGCGAGCGGTTCGCCTCCCTCAAGGGCGTCTCGCGACCGGCCGAGAGCGGCGACTTCGTCTCCATCGACCTGTCCGCCACGGTGGACGGCGAGCCGGTCGAGGACGCCCAGGCCAGCGGCCTGTCCTACGAAATCGGCAGCGAGTCGATGCTCGACGGCCTGGACGACGCGGTGACCGGCACGTCCGCTGGTGAGACCAAGACGTTCAGCACCGAGCTGGCGGGCGGCGACCACGCCGGCGAGCAGGCCGAGGTGACCGTGACCGTGCACAGCGTCAAGGTCAAGGAGCTGCCGGACTTCGACGACGACTTCGCCCAGCTGGCCAGCGAGTTCGACACCATCGGCGAGCTGCGTGCGGACACCCGCCAGCGGATCGAGGCGATGAAGCAGCAGCAGCAGGCCGGGCAGGCCCGGGACCGCGCCGTCGAGGCGCTGCTGGAGCTGGTCGACGTGCCGCTGCCCGACAGCGTGGTGGCCGACGAGGCGCACCGGATGCAGCACCAGGTCCAGGACCAGATCCAGGCGGCCGGGGCGGACTGGGACACCTACCTGCAGATCGTCGGCAAGTCCCAGGAGGAGTTCACCGCTGACCTGGACGAGCAGGCCCGTGGCAGCGTGAAGACCAGCCTGGTGCTGGACCAGCTCGCGCGACAGGAAGACCTGGGCGTGGACGACGCCGAGCTGTCCTACTTCGTGACCCGGCAGGCCGAGGCCATGGGCGTCGAGCCCGAGGTGCTGGCCCGCCAGCTGGCCGAGGCCGGCCAGATCGGTGCGGCCGCGGCCGAGGTGCTGCGGGGCAAGGCGGTGGCCCGCCTGGCCGAGCAGGTCAACCTCAAGAACGAGGCCGGGGACGACGTCAGCTACGCCACGCTGATCGGCGCGGACGCCGAGGCCGAGGCCGAGGCCGAGGTGATCGCCGAGGCGGAGGTTGACGCCGCAGCCGGCGCGGTACCCGATGCGATTGAGGACGCCGAGGTCGCTGAAGACGTCGCCGCCATTGAGGCCACCGCAGACGGCAGTGCTGTTGCGGACGACAGCGCCGCAGCGGATGCGGCCGGTAGCGCCGCCGAGGAGGCGCCCGCTGAGAAGGCGCCCGCCAGGGCGAAGCGGGCCAGCAAGAAGTCTTAGGCCGCCGGCACCGTGCCTGCTGGGCAGGGTGCGCCGACAGCGAAAACCGCGTCTCGGCGGCATGGATCGCACGGCGCGGACGCTATCGTCCAGATCAGAGACGTCGCACGTATTTCAAGCGAGGAGAACGCAGTGACCACGCATCCCAACCTGGAGGTGCCGTCCATCGTGGCCGCGACCGCCCAGGAGCTGGCGTCGGCCGCCCCCATCGCGGCCACGCCCGACGGGGCCGTCCAGCCGTTCGGCGACCAGCTGTTCCAGCGGCTGCTGCGGCACCGGATTGTCTTCCTCGGCCAGCAGGTCGACGACGACCTGGCCAACCGGATCTGCGCCGAGCTGGTGCTGCTCGCGGCCGAGGACCCGAAGCGGGACATCAGCCTCTACATCAACTCGCCGGGCGGCTCGGTGAGCGCCGGCCTGGCCATCTACGACATCATGCAGTACGTGCCGAACAGCGTGGCCACGTACGTGATGGGCATGGCCGCGTCCATGGCTCAGGTCCTGCTGTGCGCGGGAACCGAGGGCAAGCGTTACGCACTGCCGCACTCGCAGATTCTGATGCACCAGCCGTCCGGCGGCCTCGGTGGCACCGCCACCGATATCCGGATCCAGGCCGAGCAGATGCTCTACATCAAGCGGACCATGGCCGAGCGGATTGCCTTCCACACCGGCCAGACGATCGAGCAGATCGAGCTGGACTTCGACCGGGACCGCTGGTTCACCGCCGACGAGGCCAAGGACTACGGCTTCGTCGACCAGGTGGTGCGCAGCGCGACCGAGGTGCCCTCGGCAGGTCCCGTCTCATGAACGCAGGTTTTGAAATGAAGGAGCCGAACGTGAGCCAGCACAGTGCCAGCCAGCTTGGGGCTAGCCAGCGCGGTGTGAGCCAGGTCGGGGCCGGAGGCTTCCGGCCGGCCGAGGCCCGGTACGTGCTGCCCTCCTTCGTGGAGCGGACGTCGTACGGGGTCAAGGAGATGAACCCGTACAACAAGCTCTTCGAGGAGCGGATCATCTTCCTCGGGGTGCAGATCGACGATGCCTCGGCCAACGACGTGATGGCCCAGCTGCTGACGCTGGAGGCGATCGACCCGGACCGCGACATCACGATGTACATCAACTCGCCCGGCGGGTCGATGACCTCGATGATGGCCATCTACGACACCATGCAGTTCATCCAGCCCGATATCCAGATGTGCTGCATCGGGCAGGCGGCGTCGGCGGCGGCGATCCTGCTCGCGGCGGGCAGCAAGGGCAAGCGGATGGCGCTGCCGAACTCCCGTATCCTGATCCACCAGCCGGCCACCCAGGGCGGCGGTTACGAGCAGGTCAGCGACCTGGAGATCCAGGCTCGCGAGATCATGCGGATGCGCGCGGCCATGGAGCAGATCCTGGCCAAGCACACCGGCCGGGACGAGGCGCTGATCCGCAGGGACATCGAGCGGGACAAGTTCCTTACCGCCGAGGAAGCGAAGGAGTACGGCATCATCGACGAGGTTCTGACCACGCTCAAGCGCGGACAGACCGTTGCCGATGTAATGTCGTCTTAGCCGTAGATTTGCCTCTTCCCCGGCACGCCCCCTAGGGGGTTTGATGGTTACTGCCGTAGGTTCTAACGAGCCGCAGGCGGTAACGTCAAAGCCGGGGCGCACGATGGCCTGGCGGGACATGCCCGCTGGGAACGGCCCGGAGCCGTCCCGGCGGCCCCATGTAAAGGAGTATCTGGGTGGCACGCATCGGTGACGGTGGCGACCTGCTGAAGTGCTCGTTCTGCGGGAAGAGCCAGAAGCAAGTCAAAAAGCTCATCGCCGGTCCCGGTGTGTACATCTGCGACGAGTGCATCGATCTCTGTAACGAGATCATCGAGGAAGAGCTGGCCGAACCCTCCGAGGTCAAGTGGGACAGCCTCCCCAAGCCGCGGGAGATCTTCGAGTTCCTCGACGCGTACGTGATCGGCCAGGACATGGCCAAGAAGGCCTTGTCCGTGGCCGTGTACAACCACTACAAGCGGGTGCAGTCCGGCGGCGAGCGGCCGGGTGACGACGGGGTCGAGCTGGCCAAGTCGAACATCCTGCTGCTCGGCCCGACCGGCTCGGGCAAGACGCTGCTGGCCCAGACCCTGGCTCGGCTGCTGAACGTGCCGTTCGCCATCGCCGACGCCACCGCGCTCACCGAAGCCGGGTACGTGGGCGAGGACGTGGAGAACATTCTCCTCAAGCTGATCCAGGCGGCCGACTACGACGTCAAGAAGGCCGAGAATGGGATCATCTACATCGACGAGATCGACAAGATCGCCCGCAAGAGCGAGAACCCGTCGATCACCCGGGATGTGTCCGGCGAGGGTGTGCAGCAGGCGCTGCTGAAGATCCTCGAGGGCACCACGGCGTCGGTGCCGCCGCAGGGCGGCCGCAAGCACCCGCACCAGGAGTTCATCCAGATCGACACCACCAATGTGCTGTTCATCTGCGGTGGCGCGTTCGCCGGCCTGGAGAAGATCATCGAGCAGCGGTCCGGCCACAACGGCATCGGCTTCCACGCCGTGCTGCAGGCCCGCAAGGCCGACAACACCGATGACTCGTTCGCCGAGGTCATGCCGGAGGACCTGCTCAAGTTCGGCATGATCCCCGAGTTCGTCGGACGGCTCCCGGTTATTACCAGCGTGCACAACCTGGACCGTGAGGCGCTGATCTCGATCCTCACCGAGCCCCGCAACGCGCTGGTCAAGCAGTACAAGCGGCTGTTCGAGCTGGACGGCGTGGACCTGGAGTTCACCCCGGACGCGCTGGACGCCATCGCCGACCAGGCCAACCTGAGGGGCACCGGGGCGCGCGGGCTGCGCGCGATCCTGGAGGAGGTCCTCATGTCGGTGATGTACGAGGTCCCCAGCCGCAAGGACGTCGAGCGCGTGGTCATCACCCGCGAGGCCGTCCTGGAGCACGTCAATCCGACGCTGGTTCCCCGCGGTGTCAGCAACAACAACCGCCGCACCCCGCGCGAGAAGTCGGCCTGAGCCGAGCAGGAGCACATCACAATGCGTGTAGTACAGGGATAACGAGGTCCCGACCGCTGGTCCGGAGTCAATAGACTCGCCTATCGTGAGTGACACTGTCGTGAGTGACACGGTTCAGCTAGCACCGCAGTACAGCCCGGGTGAGGTGGAAGGGCCGCGCTACGCCCTGTGGGAGAAGGCCGGTTACTTCACCGCCGATCCCGAGCGCGACGCCCCCACGTTCTCGATCGTGATCCCGCCGCCGAACGTGACCGGCGTGCTGCACATCGGCCACGCGCTGGACCACACGATGATCGACACGATCGTGCGCCGCCGCCGCATGCAGGGCTACACCGCCCTGTGGCTGCCGGGCATGGACCACGCGGGCATCGCCACCCAGAACGTGGTCGAGCGGGAGCTGGCCAAGGAGGGCCTGAGCCGGCACGACCTGGGCCGCGAGCAGTTCGTCGAGCGGGTCTGGCAGTGGAAGGCCGAGTCCGGGGGCAAGATCCTCGGTCAGATGCGCCGCCTGGGCGACAGCGTGGACTGGAGCCGCGAACGGTTCACCATGGACGAGGGCCTGTCCCGCGCCGTGCAGACCATCTTCAAGCGGCTCTTCGACGACGGCCTCATCTACCGGGCCGAGCGGATCATCAACTGGTGCCCGCGCTGCCTGACCGCGCTGTCGGACATCGAGGTCGACCACAGCGACGACGACGGCGAGCTGGTCTCCATCCGTTACGGGGATGGCGACGACTCGATCGTTGTGGCTACGACCCGGGCCGAGACCATGCTGGGCGACACCGCGGTCGCGGTACACCCGGACGACGAGCGCTACCACCACCTGGTCGGCCAGACCGTGGAGCTGCCGCTGACCGGCCGCCGCATCCCGATCATCGCCGACGAGCACGTCGACCCGGCGTTCGGCACCGGCGCGGTCAAGGTCACCCCGGCGCACGACCCCAACGACTTCGAGATCGGCCGCCGCCACGACCTGTCCAGCCTGACCGTGCTGGACGAGCGCGGCGTGGTCACCGCGCACGGCCCGTTCCAGGGCCTGGACCGGTTCGAGGCCCGGCCCGCGGTGGTCGACGCCCTGCGCGCCGACGGCCGGATCGTGCGTGAGGTCCGGCCGTACGTGCACGCGGTCGGGCACTGCCAGCGCTGCGGCACGACCGTGGAGCCGCGGCTGTCCCTGCAGTGGTTCGTCCGGGTCGCGCCGCTGGCCCGGGCGGCCGGCGACGCGGTGCGCGACCGCCGGGTCAGCCTGCACCCGCGGGAGATGGAAGCCCGCTACTTCTCCTGGGTCGACGAGATGCACGACTGGTGCATCAGCCGCCAGCTGTGGTGGGGCCACCGCATCCCGGTCTGGTACGGGCCCGACGGCGAAGTGGTCTGTGTCGGACCGGATACCGGGCCACCGGGGGAGGGCTGGCGCCAGGACTCCGACGTGCTCGACACCTGGTTCTCCTCCGCGCTGTGGCCGTTCTCCACCCTGGGCTGGCCCGACGACACCGCTGACCTGCACGCCTTCTACCCCACCAGCGTGCTGGTGACCGGCTACGACATCCTGTTCTTC
>CAXUJF010000183.1:4258-10224 GCA_964250865.1 uncultured Streptosporangiaceae bacterium | reverse complement strand
CCTGTGCGACCGCGTGCTGGTGATGGCCGAGGGCCGCGTCCAGGGCCAGCTCGACCGTGGCGGTGAGCCCGCCGAACCGGGCCGCGTACCCGGACGGGTCGATCTGGATCTCCAGCCAGCCGGAACCTTCGTCCCGCTCGTCCTCGGCGATCTCGCGGAACAGCCGCTGCATGTCCGCCGGGGTGCGCAGCACCGACCGGGCGGTGTCGTACAGGCGCTGGAACCGGAACCAGCCGCGCTCGTCCGCCCCGCTCAGCGTGGGCGGCCACTCCTCGACCAGGGCCGCGGGCAGGTGGATGCCGTGACTGCCGGCCAGGTCAACCAGCGTCGAGTGCCGCATCGCCCCGGTCAGGTGCAGGTGCAGGTGCGCCTTGGGCAGCCCGGTGAGCGGACGGGTCATCCGCCTAGTGTGCCTGCCCCAGCAGCTTGGCGATGCGGGTAACGCCTTCCTCCAGGTCGGCGTCACCCAGCGCGCAGGACAACCGGAAGTAACCCGGCGTCCCGAACGCCTCGCCTGGCACCACCGCGACCTCGGCCTCGTCCAGGATCAGCGCGGCCAGCTCGGCCGAGGACTGCGGCCGCTGGCCGTTGATCTCCTGCCCCAGCACGCCCTTGACCGACGGGTAGCAGTAGAACGCGCCCTGCGGCTCGGGGCAGACCACGCCGGGGATGTCGTTCAGCAGCCGGGTCATGGTCAGCCGCCGCCGGTCGAACGCCGCCCGCATCCCGGCCACCGCGGACAGGTCACCGGACACCGCGGCCAGCGCCGCGGCCTGGGCCACGTTGCAGACGTTGGACGTCACGTGTGACTCGAAGTTGGTCGCGGCCTTGATCACGTCGAGCGGGCCGATCATCCAGCCGACCCTCCAGCCGGTCATGGCGTAGGTCTTGGCCACGCCGTTGAGCACCACGCACTGGTCGGCGATCTCCGGCGCCACCACCGGCATCGAGGAGAACTCGGCGTCCCCGTAGATCAGGTGCTCGTAGATCTCGTCGGTGACCACCCACAGGCCGTGCTCGGCGGCCCAGCGGCCGATCTCGGCCACCTGCTCCGGCGGGTACACCGCGCCGGTCGGGTTGGACGGCGACACGAACAGCAGGATCTTGGTCCGCTCGGTGCGGGCGGCCTCCAGGTCGTCGACCGAGGCCAGGTAGCCGGTGCTCTCGTCGGTCAGCACCGGCACCGTGATCCCACCCGACAGCGCGATGGCCTCCGGGTAGGTGGTCCAGTACGGCGCCGGGACCAGCACCTCGTCACCCGGGTCGAGCAGCGCGGCGAAGGTCTGGAACACGGCCTGCTTGCCACCGTTGGTGATCAGCACCTGGTTCGCCGCAACTCCGAAGCCGGAGTCACGGGCGGTTTTGTCCGCCACGGCCTGCCGCAGCTCGGGCAGCCCGGCCGCCGGGGTGTACTTGTGGAAGCGCGGCACGGCGCAGGCCGCCTGGGCCGCCTCGACGATGTAGCCGGGGGTGGGGAAGTCCGGTTCGCCAGCCCCGAAGCCGATCACCGGCCGGCCGGCCGCCTTGAGCGCCTTGGCCTTGGCGTCCACCGCCAGGGTGGCCGATTCTGCAATCGCGGACAGCCGCGCAGAAACACGAGAAGAAACACGAGAAGAAGAAGTGGGCATAACCCCAGTTTGGCATCTGCCCCGACCCACTGACACGTGGTTAACGTGACGCCTCTTCCCTCCTTCGGTTCGACTCGACTCCCCATCCCGGCTACACTTTCGACTCTGGTGATGTTCCGTCGGTAGTGGCGCATGCCCGTCATCCGGTGGGTTCATCCGTAGGGCAGTAGCTCAATTGGTAGAGTCCCGGTCTCCAAAACCGGCGGTTGGGGGTTCGAGTCCCTCCTGCCCTGCACGATCCCTTGACCGTTCAGCGCTCCATAGGTGAGGACATGGCGACTCAGACGCGCGGTGAGGCCGCGGAAAAAGGGGGCGGCAAACCCCCCGCCCGGCGCGGCCGGACCTCTCCCGCGCTGTTCTTCCGCCAGAGTGTCGGCGAGCTCCGCAAGGTGATCTGGCCGACCAGGCGGGAACTGAGCACGTACACGACGGTTGCGCTGGTGTTCATCGTGGTGATGATCGCCATCGTCACCAGCGTGGACTACGGCTTTACCAAGCTGGTCATCGCGATCTTCGGCTGACGGCCGACGCCGCGGCGGATGGAGTGCGCCGCCGGCGAGGGACCGTGCCCGGCGAGTGACCGGCAAGCGCGGAGGAATCCGCGAGGAAGCATATAGAGAGAGAGCAATTGTGTCCGAGCCCGACCTGACCTCAGACCGCGAGCACGCCAGCGAGCTGAGTGCCGACGCCAGCGCGCTGGACGCCGGGGACATCAGCCTGGCGGCCGACAGGGCTGGCGACAATCTGGCGGGCGACGACCTGGCGGCCAGCGATGAGTCCGACGCCGACGAGGCGGGCGACGACGAGGCTGCCGCCGCCACCGATGACGTCGCCGTCGTGGACGACGCGGTCGCCCTCGACGACACGGACGTCGACGCGGACGCCGATACCGAGACCAAGGCGGCTGAGGAAGAGCTCGAGGTCGACCCGGTCGAGGAGTTCAAGCGTCAGCTCCGGGCCATGCCCGGCGACTGGTACGTGATCCACTCCTACGCGGGCTACGAGAACCGGGTCAAGACCAACCTGGAGAACCGGATCGGCTCCCTCAACATGGAAGACTTCATCTTCCAGATCGAGGTCCCGGTGCACAAGGTGACCGAGATCAAGCAGGGCAAGCGCCAGCAGGTCCAGGAGAAGGTGCTGCCCGGTTACATCCTGGTCCGGCTGGAGCTGACCGACGAGTCCTGGGCCGTGGTCCGGAATACTCCGGGCGTCACCGGCTTTGTAGGACTGTCGAGCCGGCCGTCCCCGCTCAGCCTGCAAGAGGTGGCCAACCTACTGGCCCCGGAGCCGGAGGAGCAGACCAAGGCGGCCGAGGCCAAGGCGATGCCGAAGGTCGACTACGAGGTCGGCGAGTCGGTTACCGTGATGGACGGCCCCTTCGCCACGCTTCCGGCGACCGTGAACGAGATCAACCCCGACACCCAGAAGCTCAAGGTGCTGGTGTCGATCTTCGGCCGGGAGACTCCGGTCGAGCTCTCCTTCGAGCAGGTCGCCAAGATCTGAGCTGACGTCCGCAGCCCGCGAACGTCCCCCAGTGAACTAGTAAAGGAACGGAATATGCCTCCAAGGAGGAAAAGGGTCGCGGCCCTGGTCAAGGTGCAGCTGCCCGCTGGCCAGGCCACCCCGGCGCCGCCCGTCGGTACCGCGCTCGGCCCGCACGGGGTCAACATCATGGACTTCTGCAAGCAGTACAACGCTGCGACCGAAGCCCAGCGGGGCAACATCATCCCCGTCGAGATCACGATCTTCGAAGACCGGTCGTTCGAGTTCGTCACCAAGACCCCGCCCGCGCCCGAGCTGATCAAGAAGGCAGCCGGCGTGGCCAAGGGCAGCGGCGAGCCGAACCGGACCAAGGTCGGCAGCATCTCCGCGGCCCAGGTCCGCGAGATCGCACAGACCAAGATGCCCGACCTGAACGCCCGGGACATCGAGATGGCGGAGCGGATCATCGCTGGCACCGCCCGCTCGATGGGCATCACCGTCGAACGCTGAGATTCACCGAACTGACAGCAGGCGTGGGAGGGCCGGGCGCGGCCCTGGGACCACGACCTCCTCGTATGTGAGAAGCAGGAGAAAGCAATGAAGCGCAGCAAGGCGTACCGCAGCGCCGCGGAGCAGATCGACAAGGACAAGCTCTACAGTCCGTCCGAGGCGGTGGCGCTGGCCCAGTCGGGCAAAGTCACCAAGTTCGACCCCACCGTCGAGGTCGCCCTCCGGCTGGGTGTCGACCCCCGCAAGGCGGACCAGATGGTCCGTGGCACCGTGAACCTGCCCAACGGCACCGGCAAGACCGCCCGCGTGCTGGTCTTCGCGCAGGGTGACCGGGCCGAGCAGGCCCGTCAGGCCGGCGCCGACCACGTGGGCTCCGACGACCTGGTGGAGCGGATCCAGGGCGGGTTCCTCGACTTCGACGCGGTCGTCGCCACCCCGGACCTGATGGGCAAGGTCGGCCGGCTCGGCCGCGTGCTCGGCCCCCGTGGCCTGATGCCGAACCCGAAGACCGGCACCGTCACCCCGGATGTGGCCAAGGCCGTGAGCGACATCAAGGGCGGCAAGATCGAGTTCCGCACCGACCGTCAGGGCAACCTGCACTTCGTGATCGGTAAGGCCTCGTTCCCGGCCCGGGCGCTGCTGGAGAACTACGCCGCCGCCCTGGACGAGATCGGCCGGCTCAAGCCCGCCGCGGCCAAGGGCCGGTACATCAAGAAGGCCACCATCACCACCACCATGGGCCCCGGCATCCCGGTGGACCCGAACAAGACCCGCAACCTGGTCGACGACGAAGAGGCCGCGGCCGTCTGAGTTTTTGCTCGATCCCGGTCCGGTCGCGCTATTGGTTTGGCGCGGCCGGTCCGGGCCACGTATCCTGGAACCGCCGAAGACCGCAGGTTGTCACGGGCCCCCGGGCCCACGGTGACCGAAGGGTTCGCACCGGAGTGATCCGGTGCGGGCATCCTGCGCAGGTGTCTGAGCTAGCCGACCGCCCGGTGCCCGCACCAGGACGGATGACGAAGCCCCAGCGCGCCTGCGCCTGGGGCGTTTTGCTTTTCCGGGCGCTCTTCGTGCGAACCACAGAAAGAGAGAGGAGGGCCATGGCCAGAGCGGACAAGGTGACTGCCGTAGCGGAGCTCACCGACAAGTTCCGCGACTCGGGCAGCGTTGTGCTGACCGAGTACCGCGGGCTCACCGTTTCACAGCTCTCCGAGCTTCGGAAGTCGCTCGGGGACAACGCCACGTTCAGCGTGGTCAAGAACACCCTGACCAAGATCGCGGTCAGCGAGGCCGGGCTCGAGGCTGAGCTCGCGTCGCTGCTGACCGGCCCGTCGGCCATCGCGTTCGTCGGTGGTGACGTGGTGGAGGCGGCCAAGGGCCTGCGCGATTTCTCCAAGGACAACCCGGCCCTGGTGATCAAGGGCGGTGTGCTCGACGGCAAGGCGATCACACCGGACGAGATCACCCGGATCGCGGACCTGGAGCCGCGCGAGGTGCTGCTGGCCAAGCTGGCCGGCGCGATGACCGCGTCGATGGCTCGCGCCGCCGCCGTGTTCAACGCGCTGCCGACGCAGGTCGCTCAGCTGGCCGAGGCCCTGCGGGTCCAGCGGGCCGAGCAGGGTGGCGACACCGGCGAGGCCACCCCGGCCGAGGCCAGTGAGCAGCCCAGTGCCGAAGCCCCGGCCGAAGCCCCGGCCGAAGCCCCGGCCGAAGCCAGCGACGAGAGCAGCGACGAGAGCTGACCGGCTCTCACCGATCACCAGACTTTGAAGTGAAGGAACAGGAAGGTAATCATGGCCAAGATCAGCACTGACAACCTGCTCGACGCGTTCAAGGAGATGACCCTCCTTGAGCTGTCCGAGTTCGTGAAGCAGTTCGCGGAGACGTTCGACGTCAAGGCGGCCGCCCCGGGCGCTGCCGCGGCCCCGGCCGCGGCTGGTGGGGGCGCCGCCGCTGAGGCTCCCGAGGAGAAGGACGAGTTCAACGTCACCCTCGAGGCCGCTGGCGACAAGAAGATCCAGGTCATCAAGGAGGTCCGCACCCTTACCAGCCTCGGGCTGAAGGAGGCCAAGGACCTGGTTGACGGCGCGCCGAAACTGGTGCTGGAGAACGCCACCAAGGAGGCCGCGGACAAGGCCAAGGCCGCCCTGGAGGGCGCCGGCGCTACGGTCACCGTCAAGTAGTAACCGCTTCACAGCGCCGGGGCGGGGCGGGCCGGCGGGCATAACCGGAGCTCCGAAAAGGTGCATAGCCATGCCGACGTCGAGAGCCGAAATGCTCGCCGTGCTGGAGCGCAAGCTGCTTTGGCTTTCGACCTGGATGATCCGCGACGCGAACCACCTG
>CAXUJF010000183.1:0-4248 GCA_964250865.1 uncultured Streptosporangiaceae bacterium | reverse complement strand
GGCGCCTGGGGGGGGGGGCGGGGCGGCGCCCCCCCGGTCCGGCGTGTCTGACCCCCGAAAAAAAAATTTTGCGGGCGTGGAATGTTTACAGGACTAGGCTGGTTGTGCTAGTCGGACTGGAAGCCACACCTCAGGGTTTCCGGCTGCTACGCACGGAGCCTCGTCATCGCGGGACGAGCCCGGGACCGGATCGGCGGATATTGCCCTCACCTGCGCAATTGATAGGTATACCCTGGCAGGGAGTAGGTCACACGCACCTGTGCATGTGGCATCTTTCACGGCATGAAGTCGCCCGATCTGCCGGGTTCAGGCTTGACGTATCGGCGCGAACGAGCAATGCTGCGGAGCAGTCGTGATCCTGATCGTGGCGTATAGTTGACGAGCGGTGTGCCTTTTGGCTACACTGCTCATTTGCGCTGCACTCCGACGTCCTCGGCATCCTCGCTCTCCTGCGGCATCGCCGCTGGGCGTCTGGCGTGCGTGCGGTGATAGGTCCGCCACAAGTTCGGAAGGATCCCTGTTGGCAGCATCGCGCAGCGCCTCCGCTTTTGATTCACGCCGCGTCTCTTTTGCACGTATCCAGGAACCGCTGACGGTTCCGGATCTGCTCGCTCTTCAGACCGAGTCGTTCGACTGGCTGCTGGGCAACGAAAAGTGGAAGAACCGGGTGGAGGCCGCTAAGGCGGCAGGGCGCAAGGATGTCCCTGAGCAGTCCGGGCTCGAGGAGATCTTCGAGGAAATTAGTCCCATCGAAGACTTCTCGGGAACCATGTCCCTCTCGTTCCGCGACCACCGGTTCGAGCCGCCCAAGTACTCCTCTGAGGAGTGCAAGGACAAGGACATGACCTACTCCGCCCCCATGTTCGTGACGGCGGAGTTCATCAACAACACCACCGGTGAGATCAAGAGCCAGACCGTCTTCATGGGGGACTTCCCCCTGATGTCGGCCAAGGGCACCTTCATCATCAACGGCACCGAGCGCGTGGTGGTCTCCCAGCTGGTCCGGTCCCCGGGCGTCTACTTCGACCGCCAGGTGGACAAGACCTCGGACAAGGACATCTACAGCTGCAAGGTGATCCCGTCCCGGGGCGCCTGGCTGGAGTTCGAGATCGACAAGCGGGATGCCGTCGGCGTCCGCATCGACCGCAAGCGCAAGCAGAGCGTCACCGTGCTGCTGAAGGCGCTGGGCTGGGACGACGCGCGGATCCTGGAGCGTTTCGGCGACTACGAGTCGATGCGCGCCACCCTGGAGAAGGACCACACCAACAGCCAGGATGAGGCGCTGCTCGACATCTACCGCAAGCTGCGCCCGGGTGAGCCCCCGACGCGTGAGTCGGCGCAGGCGCTGCTGGAGAACCTCTACTTCAACGCCAAGCGTTACGACCTGGCCAAGGTCGGCCGGTACAAGCTGAACAAGAAGCTCGGCGAGGACATCGAGCTGCGGCAGGGCACGCTGACCGAGGACGACATCGTCTCGACCATCGAGTACCTCGTCCGGCTGCACGCCGGTGAAGAGGAGCAGGCGGTCGGCGACGGCAAGACGATCGTGCTCGAGACCGACGACATCGACCACTTCGGCAACCGGCGGCTGCGCACGGTGGGCGAGCTGATCCAGAACCAGGTCCGCCTGGGCCTGGCCCGGATGGAGCGTGTGGTCCGGGAGCGGATGACGACTCAGGACGTCGAGGCGATCACGCCGCAGACCCTGATCAACATCCGGCCGGTCGTCGCCTCCATCAAGGAGTTCTTCGGCACCAGCCAGCT
Source organism: uncultured Streptosporangiaceae bacterium (assembly GCA_964250865.1). Lineage (GTDB taxonomy): Bacteria > Actinomycetota > Actinomycetes > Streptosporangiales > Streptosporangiaceae > Bog-532. Next base: position 2,484 of record CAXUJF010000183.1, on the reverse strand, counting down.
CTCCCAGTTCATGGACCAGACGAACCCGCTGGCCGGCCTGACCCACAAGCGCCGCCTGTCGGCGCTGGGCCCGGGTGGTCTGTCCCGTGAGCGGGCCGGGTTCGAGGTCCGGGACGTGCACCCGTCGCACTACGGCCGGATGTGCCCGATCGAGACGCCGGAAGGCCCGAACATCGGCCTGATCGGCTCGCTGTCCTCCTACGCGCGGGTCAATGCGTTCGGCTTCGTGGAGACGCCGTACCGCAAGGTCACCGCGGGCAAGGTCACCGAGCAGGTCGACTACCTGACCGCCGACGAGGAAGACCGGCACGTCATCGCGCAGGCCAACACCCCGGTGGAGCCGGACGGCTCGTTCGCCGAGGAGCGCGTGCTGGTCCGCCGGAAGGGCGGCGAGGTCGACCTGATCCGCCCGGATGACGTCGACTACATCGACGTGTCGGCCCGGCAGATGGTGTCGGTGGCCACGGCCATGATCCCGTTCCTCGAGCACGACGACGCCAACCGCGCGCTGATGGGCTCGAACATGCAGCGCCAGTCGGTGCCACTGCTGCGCAGTGAGGCTCCGCTGGTCGGCACGGGCATGGAGTACCGGGCCGCGACCGACGCCGGTGACGTCATCGTCGCCGAGCAGCCGGGCGTGGTCGAGGAGGTCTGCGCCGACTTCGTCACGGTCCACCAGGACGACGGGAACCGGAAGACCTACCTGGTCTCCAAGTTCCGCCGGTCCAACCAGGGCACCTGCTTCAACCAGAAGCCCATCGTGAACGAGGGCCAGCGGGTCGAAGAGGGTCAGGTCCTGGCCGACGGCCCGTGTACCGACAGCGGCGAGATGGCGCTGGGCAAGAACCTGCTCGTGGCGTACATGCCGTGGGAGGGCCACAACTACGAGGACGCGATCATCCTGTCCCAGCGACTGGTACAGGACGACGTGCTCTCCTCCATTCACATCGAGGAGCACGAGGTCGACGCCCGGGACACCAAGCTGGGTCCCGAGGAGATCACCCGTGACATCCCGAACGTGTCGGAGGAGGTGCTCGCGGACCTGGACGACCGCGGCATCATCCGGATCGGCGCGGAGGTCGTCAACGGCGACATCCTGGTCGGCAAGGTGACCCCCAAGGGTGAGACCGAGCTGACCCCGGAGGAGCGTCTGCTCCGTGCGATCTTCGGTGAGAAGGCGCGCGAGGTTCGCGACACCAGCCTCAAGGTCCCGCACGGTGAAGAGGGCAAGGTCATCGGCGTCCGGGTGTTCACCCGCGAGGACGGCGACGAGCTGCCCCCGGGCGTGAACGAGCTGGTCCGCGTCTACGTGGCCCAGAAGCGGAAGATCACCAACGGCGACAAGCTGGCCGGCCGCCACGGCAACAAGGGCGTGATCGCGAAGATCAACCCGGTGGAGGACATGCCGTTCCTCGAGGACGGTACGCCGGTCGACATCGTGCTCAACCCGCTCGGCGTGCCCGGCCGGATGAACATCGGCCAGATCCTGGAGAGCCACCTCGGGTGGGTCGCCCAGACCGGCTGGCAGGTCGACGGGGACGAGGAATGGAAGGATCGCCTCCGCAACGCCGGGATCGGCTCGGCTGAGCCCGGTACCCCCGTGGCCACGCCGGTGTTCGACGGCGCCCGCGAGGAGGAGATCAGTGGCCTGCTCGGCAGCACGCTGCCGAACCGGGACGGTGTCCAGCTGGTGGGCGAGAGCGGTAAGGCCAGGCTGTTCGATGGCCGTACCGGCGAGCCCTTCAAGGACCCGATCGCGGTGGGCTACACCTACATCCTCAAGCTGCTGCACCTGGTGGACGACAAGATCCACGCTCGCTCCACCGGCCCGTACTCGATGATCACCCAGCAGCCGCTGGGTGGTAAGGCGCAGTTCGGTGGTCAGCGGTTCGGTGAGATGGAGGTCTGGGCCCTGGAGGCGTACGGCGCGGCCTACGCCCTGCAGGAACTGCTCACGATCAAGTCCGACGACGTGCTCGGCCGCGTGAAGGTGTACGAGGCCATCGTCAAGGGCGAGAACGTGCCGGAGCCTGGCATTCCCGAGTCGTTCAAGGTGCTCATCAAGGAAATGCAATCGCTCTGCCTCAACGTCGAGGTGCTGTCGAGCGACGGCGCGGCGATCGAAATGCGGGACACGGACGAGGACGTTTTCCGTGCCGCGGAGGAGCTCGGCATCGACCTGTCACGGCGTGAGCCCAGCAGCGTTGAAGAGGTCTGAGCGTAGCTGGGTGGCCCTCTGATCGGGGGCCACCCGGCGCCGCTCGTTATTCGGATCTATTCAGGATCTACCAGGGGAAGTGCAAGTGCTGGACGTCAACTTCTTCGACGACCTACGTATCGGCCTAGCCACCGCGGACGACATCAGGCAGTGGTCACACGGCGAGGTGAAGAAGCCGGAGACCATCAACTACCGCACCCTCAAGCCGGAAAAGGACGGGCTCTTCTGCGAGAAGATCTTCGGTCCGACCCGGGACTGGGAGTGCT
>CAXUJF010000182.1:8394-10233 GCA_964250865.1 uncultured Streptosporangiaceae bacterium | reverse complement strand
CCTCGGGCTGGCCCGCAACACCGTGGCCGAGGCCTACGGCCAGCCCGAGGTCGGCGGCGAGCGCGCGTGAGGAAGGCAGCCGGACGCCGGGACCGAGCCGCCCGGTCCGCACCGCCTCCCGCACCGCGCTTTCCAGCCCGGCCCGGATACCGTGGCCGGCCTGATCGCGGCCCAGTTCCAGGTGCAGGTCCAATCCGGAAGTGGCCCAGTCTTTCTTCATATAACTGGACCTTACTCGTGGGCCGGTCAGCTTCTACGGTGGAGTTATGACAGACACCGCAACCACCACCCAGATCCCGGTCCGGCTGGACATCGACACCTACGCGGCCGACTTCTCGCGGGCCATGGGCCACCTGGACCGGGCCGCGACCAAGGAACTCGATCGGGCCGACATCGACCCGAAGCTGCGCGAGCTCATCCGCATCCGGGCCTCTCAGCTCAACGGCTGCGCCTACTGCATCGACATGCACACCAAGGACGCGCGGGCCATCGGCGAGACCGAGCAGCGCCTCTACGCGCTGCCCGCCTGGCGGGAGACCCCGTATTTCACCGCCCGGGAACGGGCCGCGCTGGCCTTCACCGAGTCGGTCACCCTGATGACGAGCGAGCACGTCCCGGAGCGCGACTACGAGGCAGTGGCGGCCGAGTTCGGGCCGGGCGAAGTGGGCGCGCTGGTCAGCCTGATCGTGGCCATCAACGCCTGGAACGCGATCGGCGTCGCCACCCGCGCCTGGGAGCCTGGCTCGTATCAGCCCTGAGGACGGCCCTCGGTGTCGCTCGGGCCGAGCACGACGTGCCACGGGCGGACCGCCACGGTGAAGAAGCCACTGACCACCGATGCGTCGTCTTCCGTGGCCAGCCGGCGGGCCTCGTCCAGGCGGCCCGCCCCGGGCAGCCGGAGGATGGTCATGCCGGCTCCGTCCTCATCGGCCAGCGGCCCGGCGGCGACCAGGTACCCGGCCTCACGCATCCGGGTCAGGAACGTGAAGTGCTCGCCGAACCCCGGCGCGTCGAACAGGCTGCCTTCCGTCGGCGCGGCCGGGCCCGGCCGGTGCAGCAGCGCCACCCAGGTCTCCCCCGGCTCGCCGCCAGCGGAACTGGGCGTATCGGGTGCGCCGGGTGCGTCGGGCGGGGGCAGCAGGGTGCCGAGGTGGCCGGAGTAGCGGCCCAGCACCCGCGGCCAGCCCTGGTCGTATTCGGCCCGGGCCGTGGCCGGGTCGTCGAAGCTGTCCCAGCCCGTGTGGACCAGCGTGACCAGTGTCTGCCCGGCGGGTCCGGCGGCCCGCCCATCGGGGGCCGCGGCGAAGGTGACTTCGACGTGACTGGCCCGGTCGGGAGTCATGCCGGGGTGCCAGGCGAAGGCAACCGCCGTCGGCGGCTCCCACCGGGTGATCGTGCCCCACAGCGCGCTGTGCCCGTCGGCCGACCGCTCGACGATCTCCTGGTTGGCCAGGGTGACGGTGCCGCCGGCCCCGTAGACGCTGTTTTCGGCCACCGGCCACCAGCGGCCGATGTCGTGGGTGAACACTTCGAACGCGGTCGCCAGGTTCGCGTCGACCAGGATTTCCCGGCGGATGGACGGGACGGTGCTCACTTGGGACCAACCACTATCTCGGGTTCGTGGCGGACGGGGAAGTTGACCGAGGCGGCGATGAAGCAGCGGGCGCTGGCCTCGGTGTGCAGGCGCAGTGCAGCTTCGGTCATGCTCGCGTCGAGGACGGTCACTCGCGGCCGCAGCACGACCTCGGAGAAGTGGCCGCCGCCGCCCGCGGTCGGGCGGAAAGTGGCCCGGGGGGGGGCGGGAAAACCCGGGACCCCCACCCCCCCCCCCCCCCCCCC
>CAXUJF010000182.1:7144-8384 GCA_964250865.1 uncultured Streptosporangiaceae bacterium | reverse complement strand
CCGCAGCACCACCGCGGACAAGGGGCCGCCCCCGCCCGCGGGCTCGGTCAGCGGGCCGCGGGCGTCGTCGGTATAGCCGGTCACCACCACGCCGGCCTCCGCGCACACGTGCAGGTAGGACAGCAGGTGGCACTGGGACAGCGCCGCGGTGAGGGCCAGCTCGGGGTTCCAGCGGTCCCGGTCGCCGTGGAAGGTCCGGTCCGCGCTGCCCGCGATCGGGGCACAGCCCGCCGCGGCGACCTCGTGGTCACGGCCGTAGGCCCGGTAGTCGCTGGTGCCGGTGCCGCGGTTGCCGGTCCAGGTCACCGTGGTCTCGTATTGATGGCTCCGCACCTGGTTCACACGGGCCACGCTACCGCCCGCCGGGCTGGCGGCCCTCAGGCGTCGCGGGCGAGCCAGGTGCAGACGCAGGCTTCGTTGCCCTCGGGGTCGGCCAGGACCCAGAAGGCGGGTGCCTCGGAGTCGTTGATGAGCCGCCCGCCTGCGTCCAGCGCGGCCTGGATCCGGTGCCCGGTCTCGTCGTCCGGGACCACCACGTCGAAGTGGATCCGGTTGCGTTGCGGGCGGGGCTCGTCCATCTGCTGGAACCAGAACGTCGGGCCCTGGCCCACCGGGTCGGCCAGCCCGGCGCCCGGGTCAGAGCCGTCGGCCCCGGGCTCGTCGCCGTAGCCGAGCACCGCCTGCCAGAACGGGCGGATGGCTGGGATGTCGAGCGCGTCGATGGCGATCTCGAGCACCTGAACCGATCGCGAGCCGTTCGCGGCATCAGGGGCGACCTCGGGGCCGGTGGCCAGCCCCTGCTCGCGGACGGCGGCGGAGATCCGCTGGGCCAGGTCCACCTCGGGCGGGCCGACCCAGCCGTCCGGAGACTGCAGGGTGAGCACCACACGGTCCGGGCGCAGATCGGCGGACAGGCTGCGACCGGTGTCGGGTCCGGCCGCCGTGACGGCGAGCCGGGCCACGTCGGCCGCCTGGGCCAGTGACGCCACCCGGATCGAGGTCCGGATGACGCCCACCACGACGCGCCAGCCGGGCGGGCCGACCGCGTCCGAGACCTGCTGGCGGGTCAGCCGGGGATTGTCGTCCGTGGCCTGATTGGTCATCGTGCCATCCTCTCACTGGCGAGCCGGCGGAGGGTTAGAACGTGGTTCCGGGTATGGGGTGGTTACCGGGCAGACGGGCCAGCGGCTGTCCGCCGCGGGGGCCCCCCCCCGGGCCCCCCGCGGGGGAGGGGGGGACC
>CAXUJF010000182.1:0-7134 GCA_964250865.1 uncultured Streptosporangiaceae bacterium | reverse complement strand
CTGCGGGCGAGCGCGAACTCGACCGCGAGCCCGCACAGCGGGTCGCTCGCGGCAGGCCCGGACGGGATCCGGTCGCGGGGCCGCGTGGGCCCGCCCCCCCCCGCGGCCGGAGCGGGGGTGGGGGGGGGGCCGCCGCTGCGCGCCGCGGCGGGGGGCGCGCCCCCCCCCCCCCCGCCGGGCACGCCGTAGGTACAGGGGAAACCTGCGGCGTGGGTATAACCGTGCCTTCGAGCGCACTCAGGCGCTGAGGGCGGATCCGCGTCAGTGCGGATCGGATGATGCAATCAGACGGTGCTGATCAGCAGCCGTCGTAGGCAGACCAGTTGCTCTCGCCACCCTGAGCGATGGCGTTGTTGAACACTGCGTTCTGCTGGGCCACGCTGGCGTTGCCGAAGCTGGACGCCGAGCCGCCGTACGCCTCCCAGGTCCCTTCGCTGAACTGGTAGAGGCCGTAGTGGCCGCTGCCGTTCATGACCTGGCTGTTGCCGCCGGATTCGCGGGAGATGACGCACGACTGGAAGCCGGACCCACCCGAGTAGGTGCTGGCGGCCTGGGCCGTGCTGGCGGGCTGGGCCGTGCTCGCGGGCTGGGCCGTGCTCGCGGGCTGGGCCGTGCTGGTGACCTGAGCCGGCGCCGCGGAGGTGCTCACCTGAGACACCGGAGCCGCGGGGGCCGCTGGGGCGGCCGGGATCTTGGCCGGCTTGGCCGGGATGGTCAGCTTCTGGCCGACCAAGATCTCGTTCGCTGACTTGATCGAGTGCCGGTTGGCGTAGTAAATCACCGGCCACGCAGCGGATTCCGAGTAGTAGTGCTGAGCGATCTTGGAGAGCGAGTCGCCCGCCTTGACCTTGTAGGTACGCGACTTGCTCGCCGATTTGGTTACGGCCTGCTTCGCCGCAGCTTCCCGGAAGCTGGCCACCAGCTGCGGCTCAGTGCCTGCCCGCAGGGCAGTGTCGCTGGCCGAGGTGTGCTCCACGCCGGTGGCCGTAGTGGTGGCCGCGCCGGCGGGTGCCGCTGACATGCAAAACGCCGCAGCAACGCCAACCAGCGTGGGTGCAGCGGCGATAATCGGCAGCCGTTTCTTCGCGTGTTTACCTAGGGCGCCCAAAGGGCTCCTTCCCGAACAGTTCGCACTCACCTGGAAGACCGCCCAGCGTGCTGACCTACTGCACGTGCTGCTGCACGGTCTTCGGAGCGCCTGACATCACGGGAGCGTAAAGGGTCGCCGGACATAAGCGCAAAAGATTGGCAAAAATTCTTTTGACGGCGCCGCTGGTTGACTTGCCCGGGCCGTCCGGTTCCACTGCTTGCGCACGAGGCCGAATTTGCTCAAACCTAGACGATCGTCCAGCACGGCATTTTTGGGTACAAGAAGCAGGTCAGAGAGGGTCCGCCGCCGAGCAGGCCCTTAGTCGTGCGGACCATGTTTACCTAGATTGCGCCTGAAGTTACAGAGACGTAATCTGCGGTAAATGTTATCTCCGCCACACTGGCCCTGGAAACGGACTTGATCGCGGGAGGGGATGGATGGCCGAGCTGATCGTGGGTGCCGATCCGTCGGACACGCACCAGAAGGCACTGCAGATCAACCTCGACCCTCGCTGGTACGGCACGATCGCCGAGATCGGGGCCGGGCAGGAGGTAGCGCGCTGGTTCTTCCGGGTCGGCGGAGCGGCCGGCACGGTGGCCAAGTCCATGTCCGCCTACGACATGGCGGTCAGCGACGCGGTCTACGGCAAGGCGGACCGTTACGTCTCAGCCAGCCGGCTCCAGGGCATGCTGGACAAGGAGTTCGCGCTCAACGTCGAGCGGCTGGACTCCGAGCGCGGCGACGACAACTGCTTCTTCGCGTTCGCCGACACCGTGGTGGCGCGGAGCTTCAAGGGCGGCAACGAGTGCCACGGCTGGATGGGCGTGAAGTTCCAGGCCCAGCCGCACGACGAGCCGAGCCAGATCGTCATGCACGTCCGGATGCTGGACGTCGAGGCCTGGCTGCAGCAGGAGGCGCTCGGCATCATCGGGGTCAACCTGCTGTACGGGGCGTTCTTCCACCATCACGAGCCAGACAAGCTGATCGAGAGCCTGCTGGACAAGCTGACCACCGGCCGGATCGAGATCGACATGATCGCGTTCCGCGGCATCGAGTTCCGCCGGGTCGACAACCGGCTGATGGCGCTGAAGCTGGTGCAGGTCGGGCTGAGCGGGGTAGCGATGTTCGGCCCCGACCGCGAGGTGCTGCAGCCCAGCGAGGTCCTGCGCAAGCACCCGGTGCTGGTCGAGCGGGGCAGCTTCCGGCCGCCGACGCACGTCAACCTGGACATGCTGGAGACGGCCAAGGCCCGGTTCGAGGAGGACCCGGCGGTAGCGGGCAAGCCGGTGCTCACCCTGACCGAGATCACCATGCGCAACCTGCTGGCCGGCGGGGCCGCCGATGTCGACCGGCGCGACTTCCTGGCCCGGGCCGAGCTGCTCGCGGCGTGCGGCATGACCGTGCTGATCAGCGACTACTTCGACTATTACCGCCTGGCCGCCTACATCGCCGAGCGGACCCGCGAGCGGATCGGCATCGTCATGGGCGTGCCGAGCCTGATCGACCTGTTCGACGAGAAGAACTACACCCAGCTGCCCGGCGGCATCCTGGAGAGCTTCGGGCGGCTGTTCAAGAACGATCTCAAGCTGTACGTCTACCCGGTGAAACCGTCCGCGGACGACGAGCTCAAGACCGTGGATGACATCAAGGTCCGGACCGAACTGCAGCCGCTGTATGACTACTTGTGGGGCCGGGGCAGCTTCGTCCACCTCGGCAACTACAACCCCGAGTACCTGCCGATCTTCAGCCGCGACGTGCTGCGCCGGATCGCCGCCTGCGACGACTCGTGGGAGACCATGGTCCCGGCGGAGGTGGCCGAGCTGATCAAGAAACGGTCGTTCTTCGGCTACGCCAAGCCCCAGGATTAGCCCGGGGCCGGCGTAGCCGCGTCAGTCGGTCAGCTGGCCTGCGGCTGGCCGATGTTCACCATCCACTGAATGCCGAACTGGTCGGTCAGCATGCCGAACTCATCTCCCCAGGCCTGCTTGGCCAGGGGCATGGTGACGGTCCCGCCCGCCGACAGCTTCTCGAAGTAGTCACGCAGGACGGGGTCGTCACCGCTGATGCTGACGGCGAACCCGGCCGCCGGCTGGTACTCCATGTGGCTGGGCACGTCCGCCCCGAACAGCGTGTAGCCGTTGCTGGTGTGCAGGCCACCGTGCATGATCTTGTCTGCGTCCACGCCGTCCGCGGCCCCGAGCTCGCTGAACGTGGTGAGCGTGAGTTCACCCCCGAACACGTCGCGGTAGAACTCCAGAGCCTGCCGGGCGGTGCCGTTGAAGTTGAGATACGGGTTGAGTACTGACGCCATTGGTTCCCCCATGAGCGTGTGGTTGGGTTGACGTCGCCGAGCGTAGCGTGATCCGCGTCACAGCTCCACGTTGACAACGATATTTCGGAACTTATTTCGACTGAATAAATTAAGCCCTGTCCACCGCATGATGGACAGCAGGTCCCATCCTTTGCCTGGTGCCGGGCGGCCTGCGTGGCCCCAGGCTGGGGATATGACGAACGACACGGCAGTACGGGTCAGCGGCCTGCGCAAACGGTACGGGGATACCTGTGCGGTCGACGGCGTCGAGCTGGAGATCGGCCGCGGCGAGGTGTTCGCGCTGCTCGGGCCGAACGGGGCGGGCAAGACCACGACCGTCGAGATCCTCGAGGGCTTCCGCCGCCGCGACGGGGGCGTGGCGGAAGTCCTCGGCCAAGATCCGGGACGAGCGGGCCGGGCCTGGCGAGCCCGCATCGGCATCGTGCTCCAGCTGGCCTCGGCTGGCCCGGAGCTGACCGTGCGGGAGATGGTCCGGCACTTCGCCGGGTTCTACCCGCGGCCGCGCGACCCGGACGAGGTGATCGGGCTGGTGGGGCTGACCGAGCAGGCCGGTAAGCGGATCAGCGCCCTGTCCGGCGGCCAGGCCCGGCGGGTGGACGTGGCCCTCGGCATCGTGGGCCGGCCGGAGCTGCTGTTCCTGGACGAGCCGACCACCGGGTTCGACCCGCAGGCGCGGCGGCAGTTCTGGGAGCTGATCCGGGCTCTGGCCGCCGAGGGCGTCACGATCGTGCTGACCACGCACTACCTGGAAGAGGCCGAGACCCTGGCCGGGCGGCTGGCCGTGCTGGCCGGCGGCCGGGTGGTGGCGACCGGAACCCCCGCCGCGCTCGGCGGCGCGGACCGGCCAACCTGGGTCGGCTGGGACAGCGCAGACGGCCGCCGGACGGTACAGACCCCCACACCGACCCAGGTCGTCGCGGAGCTGGCCCGGCAGTTCAGCGGCGAGGTGCCGGGCCTGACCGTGAACCGGCCGGCGCTGGAAGACACCTACCTGGAACTGATCGGCGACCTCGGAGGGGCGGCATGACCACCACCACGCAGGCTCGGCCGCGGACTGCCCCGGCCGTGGCCCCGTTGCCCTCACTGCTGACGGCCGGCCTGAGCCGGGGACGCATCGAGGTGACCACGTTCTTCCGCGAGCGCGAAGCCGTGGTGTTCATTTTCGCGCTCCCGGCGGTACTGCTGCTCCTGCTGGGGTCGATCTTCAACTCCGAGCATGTGCAGGTACCCGGGGTCACCACCAGCCAGCTGTACGCGGCCGGGATGATCGCGGGCGGCATCATGGCCACCAGCTTCCAGTACCTGGGCATCAGCGTGGCCAGCGAACGGGACCAGGGCATGCTCAAGCGGCTGTACGGCACGCCGCTGCCGCACGCCGCGTACTTCATCGGCAAGATCATCCAGGTCTTCGTGTGCCTGGTCGCCGAGGTGACGCTGCTGATGATCGTGGGGGTGGCGTTCTACCACCTGCACCTGCCGTCCACCCCGGGTAAGTGGCTGACGCTGGTCTGGGTCTGCCTGCTGGGCGGCACGGCGTGCGCCCTGCTGGGCCTGGGCGTCAGCAGCCTGGCCCGGTCCGCCCGCAGCGCTTCGCCCGTCGTAACGCTGCCGTTCCTGGTGCTGGAGTTCATCTCCGGGATCTTCGTGCCGTTCGGTGACGTGCCGCGCGCGCTGCAGGACGTGGCCGCGATCTTCCCGTTGAAGTGGATGGCCCAGGGTCTGCGCTCGGTATTCCTGTCGCCGCAGGCGGTCGCCCTGGAACCCGCACATTCGTGGGAACTGGGGCGGGCCGCACTGGTGCTGGCGGTCTGGGTTGCCGCAGGCTTGGTGCTGTGTATCAGGACATTCCGGTGGCAGACCCGCCGGTGACCGGAGCCGCAGGCGTGACGGGCCCGGTGACTCAGCCAGGCCCGAGCCAGGCGACCCAGCCGGGCAGCTGGGAGATGTCCCCGCTGAGCTGGGACATCTTCTACGCCGTGGTGTTCGTGGTGGACGCGGTGGTGGCGCAGCTGGCGCCGCTCACGACGACGGGCAGGATCATCCTGAGTGCGGCCCTGGCCGCGATGGTGGTCTGGTACCTCGTGGTGGGGCGGCCGCAGATCTACGGCGGCAACGGTGGTGCCCGCAGCTGGCTGTACCTGGCCGGGATCATCGCGTTGTTCGCGGTGGCGCTGGCCCAGGCCCCGAACGTGTGGTTCGCGGCCTTCGCCCTGTCGCCCCAATGCTTCTTCCTGTTGCCGTTCCGGCAGGCGCTGATCCCGATCGTGGTGTTCAACGTGCTGGCCGGCACGCTGTTCATCGCCAGCAATCCCGGCCGGTCCAGCGCGACCGAAGCGCTGCTGGACATCGTGTTCAGCGTCGGCCTGGCCTTCGTCTACGGCCAGTTCGTGGACCGTATCGTCCGTCAGAGCCGGGAACGCGCCGACCTGATCGGCCAGCTGGAAGCGACCCGGGCGGAGCTAGCGGCCGCGCACCGCGAGGCGGGCACGCTGGCCGAGCGAGCCCGGCTGGCCGGGGAGATCCACGACACGCTGGCCCAGGGCTTCTCCAGCGTGGTCATGCTGCTACAGGCGGCTCAGACTGGTCTGGGGCCGGACACGCCCGAGCCCGCCCGGCGGCAGATCTCGCTGGCCACCGAGACCGCGCGGGAGAACCTGGCCGAGGCCCGCGGGCTGGTGGCCGCGCTGGCCCCGGCCGACCTGGCCTCGGGGAACCTGCCCGGCGCGCTGCGCCGGGTCACCGAGCGCCTGGGCGCGGAGACCGGCATCGAGGTGACGTTCACCGAGGATGGTGAGCCGCGGCCGCTGCCCGCCACGCTGGACGTGGTGCTGCTGCGGGTGGCCCAGGAGACGCTGGCCAACGTGCGTAAGCACGCTGAGGCCCGGACCGTGCGGGTCAGCCTGCGCTATACCGGTGGCACGGTGTCGCTCCAAGTCAGCGACGACGGCCGGGGATTTGCGGTGGACGGGGCCGCAAATGGGTACGGGCTGCGCGGGATGCGTGAGCGGCTGGGCCAGGTGAACGGGCGGATCGAGGTCACCAGCAGGCCAGGCGCGGGGACCTGTGTGCGGGCGGAGGTACCGGTGTGAGGCCAGACGCCGCTATTCGGGTGGTACTGGCCGACGACCACCCCATCGTGCGGGAAGGCCTGCGCGGCATGCTGGCCGCCGAACCGGGCATCGAGGTGGTGGCTGAGGCGGCCTCCGGGGCCGAGGCGGTCGCGGTGGCGGCCCGGTACCGGCCGGACGTGGTGCTGATGGACCTGCGCATGCCGGGCGGGGACGGGGTGACAGCGACCGCGGAGATCCTGGCGGCCACCCCCGGGGCGCGCGTGGTCGTGCTCACCACCTACGAGACCGACGCGGACATCGTGCGCGCGGTGGAGGCCGGGGCGGTCGGTTACCTGCTCAAGGACACGCCCGTGGCCGAGCTGGGCCAGGCGATCCGGGCCGCGGCCCGTGGTGAGACCGTGCTGGCCCCGTCGGTGGCCCAGCGCCTGGTCAGCCACGTCCGCCAGCCGCGCCGCGACCTGCTGTCCAGCCGGGAGACCGAGGTGCTGGCGCTGGTGGCGCGGGGCCTGACCAATGCGGAGATCGGGCGCCAGCTGACCATCACCGAGGCGACCGTGAAGACCCACCTGATCCGGTCGTTCAGCAAGCTCGGCGTCAACGACCGGACCGCCGCGGTGACCAGTGCGATCGCACTCGGGGCG
>CAXUJF010000181.1:2370-10307 GCA_964250865.1 uncultured Streptosporangiaceae bacterium | reverse complement strand
TGTAAAAAATCTCCGTGCCGTCCGCCGTGGTGATGGTGGGCATGTGGTGTCCTTCGTGTGATCGGATTGTGCATTGCTCTAGGCGTAGGCCGGAAATGGTTCGTCGGCCCGGCTTGGCCTGAATGGGCAGGTGGCCGGGAGCGCGGCGGCGTCGACGGTATCGAACAGGACCTGTTGCAGGTGGCGGGGCAGGTCGCCGCTCCAGGCGACGGCCGCCGTAGCGGTCAGGAGACGCCGGTCGAGGCGCACCCGGACCATGTCCCCTGGCCCGGCGGTCCGCGGCCGCAGGTCCGCCGCCTGATCGCCGACCGGGCGCAGCGGACCGGTCAGCACTGCGGTCAGCCGGTCCGCGGTCGCCGCGAACGCCAGCGCCAGCGAATGGCGCAGCGGAGGATCGGTGAACTCAAAACGCGGGCGGACGGACCGCAGTACCTGTAGCCAGGCGTCATAAGTGACCGGGCTGGCCCGGCGCGGGCCATGGATCACGTCCATGGCCGCCAACTCGGCCAAGCCGATGACGCCCCGCTTCCCGACTCCGGCCCGAGCCGGAATCCATACCTCGGGCTCGAACTCACCCAGCGTCATGACATCCAGCGGGCCGGGCAGCACCGCCGGGTCGGACATCACCCAGCCCAGGGCAGCGTCGGCTTGCCGCTGGCGGATCAGCGAGAATCCGGCATCCAGCACTTCCAGCCAGGTGATGTCAACGCCGGCCGCTGCGGCCACCGACTGCAGCCGGGTGGCGATATCCGCCGCGAACTCCTCCGGCAGCAGCGGGGACAGCGCGAACCGCAGCCGCACTCGGTCCACGCCTGCCGCCTGCCGGCTGCGGCGTACCCCGTGCTCGATCAGGTACAGCACGGTCCGCGACTCCTCCACCAGCACACTGCCCGCGTCGGTCAGCCGGATGCCGTCACGCCGGCGGTCCAGCAACGGGGTGCCCACCATCTCCTCTAGCCGGCGGATCTGCTGGCTCAGCGTCGGCTGCGTGACGAGCATCCGCTCCGCCGCCTGCGTGAACGTGCCAGCATCGGCCACCGCCACCAGGTACCGCAAATGCCGCAGCTCGACTCCCTGATGGGCGTCGGCCGCTACTGGAGGCCGTCGGTCAGGCCCAGCGCCTTGGCTCATTTGAGTCACTCGCATTCCGCAGTGAGAGACGGCCACCCTGCCGTGACCTGCGGGCGGTGTCGTGTTGCCCGCCAGCCGCTCGACCGCGGGCCGCCTCTGGTGCCCCCGCTGATAAGGCCAGCCTCTGCTCCCTGGCGCTCTCAAGGCATCGGACAATCGACTTAAATCCTGGGTAGACCTTCTCCCCGGCCGTCTTGGCCGACACGCGATACTGGAGAGGCATGAGCGACGAAGTAGCCGGGATCCGCGGGGCTGAACAGCGGCAACTGAGACAGCTGGTTCAGTCCAGCCCGCAGGTTAATGTCGTCACGGTCCGCGGTGAGGCCGGCATCGGGAAGACCACGCTGCTGGCAGGCGTAGCCGACGCCGCGGCGGGGGCTGGGTGGCGCGTGCTGCGGGCGAATGGCAGCACCTCGGAAGCCAAGCTCAGCCTGGCTGGGCTGCATCAGCTGCTGCGGCCGCTGCTCAGCGCGGTGGACGACCTGCCTGCGGCCCAGCGCGTGACCTTCAATGCCGCCTTGGGCCTGGCCCGTGACAGCGGGCCCGCGGACCTGCTGCAGCTGTACATCGCCTGCCTGACCTTGCTATCGCAGCAGTCCGACCATGCGCCGCTGCTGCTAGTGGTGGATGACGCGCAATGGATCGACCAGGCCACGCTGGACATCCTCGGGTTCATCGCGCGAAGACTGGCCGACGACCCCCTCGCGATCGTCTTCGGCTCCCGGGAGGCAGTCGCAGCAGACCTCGGGCCGGATAGCCAAACTATTTATCTCTCCCCGCTGACCGCGCTCGAAGCGAATCAGCTGCTCGACCTGCTGCCGCAGCCTCCGGCTGGGGATGCGCGCGCCGCCATCCTGGCTCAGGCCGCGGGAAATCCGCTCGGGCTGGTCGAACTGACCCGGGCCGTCGCCGCGGACCCCGACGCGGCCGTCGGCTGGCGTGATCGCGCCCTGGCCCTGACCGAGAGGCTCCGGCAATCGTTTACCGCGTCGGCACTGTCGCTGTCGGAGCAAACCCGGCGTGCTCTGCTGCTGGCGGCGGCCGACGACAACACCGAACTGAACCTGAGCTACCTCAGCGGATTGCTGAACGTGCCCGCCGATGCCTGGCCGCCCGCGCAAGCCGCTGGACTCATCGCCGTATCGGGCGGCTCCGCCATCTTCTCTCATCCGCTGATCCGCAGCGCGATCTACCAGTCCGCCTCCCCCGCGGCCCGCTCCGCCGCGCACCGCGCGCTGGCCGCGGCCCTGCAGCATCAGCCCCAACGGCAGGCCTGGCACCTGGCCGCGGCCACCACCGGGCCGGATGAAGCACTGGCGAAACGGCTGGACTCGATGGCCGAGGAGGCTAGTGCGCAAAGCCGGTTTGAGACGGCCGCCACCGCCTGGCAACGCGCGGCCGAGCTCAGCGCGCACCCGCAAGCGGCAGCCAAGCTGCTGGCCGTGGCGGCTAGTGCCGCTGGGTGGATTGGGCAGGTTGACCGGGCGGCCTCCCTGGCCAACCGGGCCCTCGAGGTGACCACCGAACCAGCGGTTCGCGCCCGTGTCCGCGGGGTGCTGGGCTATGCCCTCAGCCTGACCCTCCAGCACGGCCGGACCGTCGCTCTGATGAGCGACCTGGCGCCAGAACTCGCCGGGACCGAAGATATGGCGTGGGCCGCCGCAGGCATGGCGGCCAAAGCCGCTTACTACTCCGGGGAAGATGCGCTTCGCGAGCGGGTCCTGGCCATGCTGCACACGCTGAACGGCGACCTGCCTACCTGGCAGGCCGCCCCAGGGTCCGGGGCCGACGTTCGGGCATCGGCGCTGTGGTGCGGGACCGCGTTGCGGCCGCTGACTGACCGATCGGCCAAGCTCACGGTCATCCGCGAGCTGACCAGCCAGGTAAGCCCCAGGCAGTACGTACTGCTGGCGGCCGCGGCGATGGCGGCCGACGACCCGCGGCGGGCGGTCATGCTTCGCACTCAAGCAGAAGACATCCCGGAGCTGCTGGGCCGGGGAACAGCCCTGATGGTGATCATCTGGTCTCTGCTCGAGACCGGCCAGTGGGACGACGCGCTCGAATACAGCGAACGTGCTCGCGCCCTGACGGCTATCTACCATGAACCGGTCGTCCACACCTCCGTCACCACCGCCGTCGCCTACATCGCGGCCTGCCGTGGAGACTGCGCGACGGCCGCCGAGGATGCGATGTCGGTGCTGGGAATCTCCGGCCTGACCGCGCGGTCATCGATGACCGCGCGGGCCCATCACGCGATGGGCATGGCCGCGCTGGTGCAAGACCGGAATGAGGAGGCATTCGACTGGCTGCGCCAGCTGGCCGCGGACGACGGGCGGGCCGCGCACTATCGCGAGGCCCTGTTCGGGCTGATCGATCTGGCCGAGGCCGGCCGACGTACGGGCCGGCAGCGCGAGGCCAGCCGACTCGTTGAAGCAGCCCTGGCCGGCACGCAGGGCGAGCTGTCCCCGCGGCTACTGCAGGTCCGCGCGCTCAGCCGTGCCCTGCTGGCCGACGGAACCTCGGCCGAGGCGCACTTCCTGGAGGCGCTCAGCATCACCGAAGGCGACCACGTGCCCTTCGAGCGCGCCCGCGTACGCCTGAGCTACGGCCAGTGGCTGCGCCGGGAGCGCCGCCACAAGGATGCCCGTCAGCACCTGAACGCGGCCGCCCACGTTTTCCGGCTGCTGGCCGCGACACCCTGGCTGAACGCAGCGACCCACGAGCAGCGGGCGGCCGGGGTGCGCTCTGGCTCCTCTGGCTCCTCTGGCTCCTCTGGCTCCTCAACGGCGGATACGCTGTCCAGCCTGTCCCCCTCGGAACGGCAAGTCGTCCTGCTCGCCGCCGAAGGTCTCACCAATCCGGAAATTGCCGCGCGCCTGTTCGTTTCACCGCGAACGGTCGGCGCTCATTTGTACCGCTCCTTCACCAAGCTCGGCGTATCCAATCGCACGCAGCTCACCGCCTTTGCCCCGCCCTCCCGCGCGTTAACTGGCGCACCGCGGGACGGCCGGTGGCCGTCGGTGCTGGTTAGCTGAGTTCGCCGGCGGCCGGGGCCAGGGCCCAGTCGAGGGCGAAGTCGGCGACGGTTTCCCAGCCGGGTTCGCCGCAGGTGTAGTGGTCGCGGCCGGGGAACACCTTGTGGGCGGCGATCGCGGTGGAGTGCTTGGCGTTCTTCTCGTAGTTGTGCTGCTGCAGGACGGTAGGCAGGATGTGGTCGCGGCCGCCGGAGATGAACAGCAGCGGGGCCCGGTCGTCGTCGGCGAAGTCGAACGTGGTCGACGCGTGCGGGGTGACGGCGGCGAACCCGCCCTGGAACAGGATCTTGGCCGGGGTGGGGGCGGCGTAGCGGTCGTAGGCCGCCTGCGAGGCGTCCTCGTCCAGGGTGTTGGTGAAGGTGTAGTGGAACTGCTTGGGGGTGAGCGTGGAGGCCCGGTTGAGGTTGGCCGGGTCTTTGAGGACCGGCAGCACCGAGCGGGCCTCCGACAACGGCGTCGTATTGATGCCCTTGACCGGGGCGCCGTCGATGGAGACCCCGGCTGTCCCGAGCCCGTTGCCCACCAGCAGCTGGGCGAACGTGCCGCCGAAGGAGTGACCCATGATGACGGGGGCGCTGTCCAGCTTGCCGATGTACTCGGTCAGGTGGTCCATCACCTCGCGGACGCCGACTCCGGCCACGGCGTCGGGGTTCTCGCGCAGGGCCTTCAGGCCGGCCTCACCCTGGCCGATACCGGGATAACCGGGCGTCAGCACAGTCAAGCCCCGCGCCTCGTAGCGTTCAACCCAGTGCTCCCAGGCCAGCGGGGTCATCCACAAGCCATGAATCAGAACGACGGTGCTGGTTGACGGGGTGGTCACTAATTGCTCCTCGTGTCGCGGCAATTTGCCTTGGACAGCCTCATTCTGTTGGCGCGGCGACCGAGCTGCATAATAGGCGGCACTAATAGAAGTAGTGGTCATCGTCTATGTGCAGGTCGGGTGCCCCACCGATAAGTGGTCCAGGCGTGGCGGAGGAGGCTCAGGTCAGACCGGAGCGTGCCGTCAATCCGGTGCCGGTGCCGGGCCGAGCCGTCAGCAACGACCAGGCTGTCGGTGGGTGGTGAAGCCAACCAGGTGCGGGACGACGGCACCGGCAAGACCGCCGATAGATGCCCTGAGCTGGACTCTGATAGCTGGAGCGGGTGACGGGAATCGAACCCGCACTGTCAGCTTGGGACGTCACAGCCTGTGTGAGCGGGTGACTTGCGGAGACGCTGACCTGCGACTGAGCAGGAGCGTCCTCGTGAGTGCCCGCGAGGCACCGTAATCAGCCGTCGTTTCGGGCACGCAGCGGGCACGGAGCCCCTCAGCTGTCGGGCCCTCAATCTCACCTGGGCGGCGGTTGCTGTGCTGGCCCGATGGCCAGGCCAGCCAATACCCAGAGCGGCCTTGCCGTCATCAGCGAACGGCTTCGCCGCGGCTGATGAGACACGCGCCCTACGTCTGTTTCTGGTGGCGGAGGCTTCGCTGCCCGTTGTCCTGCTGGATCTGGAACATTTCCAGCTGAGCCATCTGATGCGAGGTCGCGCTCAGCAGTTCCACCTCGCCGCCGGCCGCCACGACCAGCAGGCCGACCGCCCGGGCCCCGAGCACCTCGGCGCTGTCGCGTACGAGCTGGTCCAGGACATCGGTGGCGTCCCGGCCGCGGGTCAGCGCCGCGGACGTCTGGGTGGCGGTTCTGGCGGTCATGACGTCTCGTCCCGTCGCTGTCGGTCAGGGTGAAATCCAATCGCCGACTGGTCACCCGGACGGCGATGACGTCCAGGCTGGTGGTGTGGGCGAAGGCGTGGGCCCGCAACAGGGCTAACGCCTCCTCGGGAGCGATACCGAGCTGGGCGATGACCATCCCGGTGGTCTGGTGCGTTCCGAGACGTCGGCCATCGCGATGACGCACCGTAGCCGAACTCAGTCGCGCTAGTTGCCGTCGTGCTGTTGCTGTTCGCCTAGAAGCTCGCCCGTTTCGGTCAGGTGGCGGGCGACCTCTGCGAGCTTGAGGTTGCCGGCCTGCGACGCCTGCGCCAGGGTGGCGAACGCGGCGTCGCCGCTGATCCGGTATCGCTCCATGAGAATGCCCTTGGCCTGGCCGATCATGTCCCGCCTGCTGATGGCCTCACGAAGCTGATCTGTTCGCTGTGCTTCGTGCAGCGCCAGCGCGGCCAGCGTGGCGAACAAGCTGATGAGCCGCGTGTCCCCTGGGCTGAAGGCGGCGGCCTGAGGTGAGTAAAGGGTGAGTGCGCCGAGGTTGCGATCATTGATCCACAGCGGCATGCAGAGCAGACTGTGGACGCCGCACGCTCGCGCCGTGGCGCAGAACTGCGGCCAGCGGATGTCGTCGCTGGTATCAGCCACCTGGACCAGCGTCTGGGTGCGGGCTGCTTCGATACAGGGCCCGTCCCCCGTTTCCTGCTGCTTGAGATCGAGAACCTGCGGCGCGTGCCCGGTCGTGGCCTGAGGTACCAGTTTCCCGCCGGTGAACAAGATGATTCCGGCGTCCTGGGCTCCGGGATGGACCGCAGCCGCGTTGGCCACGATGACGTCCAGCGTGGGCTGCAGGCGAGCGTCCTCGATGTGCAGCGCACGGGCGAGAACGTCGATGGCGGTGACCGCCTCGGTCACAGCCTCGGCAACAGTCTGTGACTCATGAACACTCATCAGATCCTCCTGTTCCCGCTGATGTGCCCGTCCCTCGTTTTCCTGAGGGCAAAAATCTAGCTCAGTCCAGCATGACTGTGGACGTCGTGGGCAGCGAGGTGTCCGGGTCAAGCCAGTGGCCCTCAAGTACCCCCGGGGATAAGCCGGCGTGGACGCTGGTGCACAACCGCGGGTCCGGACAATGAGGAGCTACTCATGTTCCGTCACACTGATTACCTGCAGTTCGATGCGCAGCCCGATAAGCCCGATCCGGTGTATGCGCACAAGCTGCAGGAACTGATCGGCGGCGCGTTCGGCGAGATGACCGTGACGATGCAGTACCTGTTCCAGGGCTGGACCTGCCGGATGCCCGGCAAATACAAGGACCTGATCATGGACGTGGCCACCGAGGAGATAGGCCACGTGGAGATGATCGCGACCATGGTGGCCCGGCTGCTGGAAGGCGCCCCGGCCACCGCGACCACGAAGGCGGCGGCGGCGGACCCGGTGGTCGGCGCGGTGCTGGCCGGCATGGACCCGCAGCAGGCGATCGTGGCCGGGGGCGGGCCGCTGCTGGCCGACAGCAACGGCTATCCGTGGAACGGCCGCTACATCGTGGCCAGCGGCAACCTGCTGGCCGACTTCCGGGCCAACGTCGCGGCCGAGGCCCAGGGCCGGCTGCAGACCGCCCGGCTGTATGAGATGACCGATGACCCGGGCGTGAAGAACATGCTCAAGTTCAACCTGGCCCGGGACACCCTGCACCAGAACATCTGGCTCAAGGCCATCGAGGAACTGCAGGCCGACGGTCTGGAGGCCGGCCCGATCGCGCCGAACGCCCTGTTCGACGAGGAGTACGCCGAGCACGCCACCAGCGTCTGGCACCTGTCCGACGGCCCCGACGGCGCCATCGGCGGCTGGGCCACGGGCCCGCAACCCGACGGCACGCACGAGTTCGGCTACCTGCTCGACCCCGAGCCCCTCGGCGGCCAGGCCTCGGCCCCGGCGCCGGACCCGAAGCTGTTCGCCACCTACGACGGCAGCATGGGCAAGCCCAAAGGACCCAAGCTCGGCACCGAAACCGGCCCCGTCGGCAAACTCAAGGACAAGCTGACCTGACCGGAGCGATCACTAATGGC
>CAXUJF010000181.1:0-2360 GCA_964250865.1 uncultured Streptosporangiaceae bacterium | reverse complement strand
GGTTCATCTGATGCGAATTGCTGGTTGTGGTCTCCTCTCCGATATGTGGGTCTGAACGGTGTCCAAGGTGCAGCGGGTCGGCAAGCGAGCGGCTTGGGCCGCCGGGTGCGACCGTCAGGCCGGAGGCGAGCGCTGCCGGCGCTGTCCCGGCACGGTAACCCGCCCGCTGGTAACGGGAGGATGGGGCTGCGGTTGCCGCCAGCGTGGCGGAGCCGGGGGGCGGCGGTGCGGCGGGACCCGTGGTGGCGCGGGCGGCGGCGCGGCCGGAGGCTGGCCGAAGGAGGCCGCGATCAGCGCATCAAACTCCTCGCGCACCCACTGCGCGTCGGCGCAGATCAGTTCCGCGAATGCCGTGTCCGCGTCACAAGTGGCCAAGTTCATGACGATCACTCTCCGGAAACCTGCGTTAGCATCACCAGGTCAATGACCGATACACTTTTTATATAGCGGGGACTGCACGAAGCTGTCAAGAACCGTCTGGGGAAGATTTGCGGTTGGCTCAAGGGGTGCTCACGATGACCGCCCGGCTCGGTGACCTGGACGACCCGGACTACCCGGCCTACACCACCGGCCGGGCGGCCGAGGCCCTGGGTGTCCAGCAGGCGTTCCTGCGCGCCCTGGATACCGCGGGCGCCGTCACCCCGCAGCGGACGGCCGGCGGCCGCCGCCGCTACAGCCGCCGGCAGCTCGCTTTCGCCGCCCGGATCAGGGAGCTGTTCGACCAGAATCACACGCTGGCTGCCGCACTGCGGATCCTGGCGCTGGAAGATGACCTGGCCACCGAGCGGGCCCTGACCGCCCGCCTGCACGAACAGCTCACTGGTCAGGATCGGCAGGATGAGCGCTAATCGGGGTGGCCTTGCGGCTCCGCCCCGCCGTCGGCGCGCGGGCGGCTTAGGGGTTTCTGGTTTCGTGCTGCCGGGGCGGCGCGCTCGCCACCAAGTTCGCGCAGCCGAGCCAGCTCGGCCTGCAACTGGCGCGTTTCCTCTTCCAGCTGCAGGACCCGCCGGATACTGGCCAGGTTCAGCCCGTCGGCGGTCAGGGCGCAGATCTCCTGGAGCCGGCCGATGTCCCGCCGGGAGTAGCGGCGGCTACCGCCCACCGTGCGGGCCGGCTCGAGCAGCCCTTCCCGCTCGTAGATCCGCAGCGTCTGCGGGTGCAGCCCAGCCAGCTCAGCGGCCACCGAGATGCCGAACAAGCCGCGGTCCAGGTCCGCCCACCCGGGGTTCACCACGGCCAGCCCCGGTCCCCGCAGACAACGCGGGCAACCAGTTCAGCTAGTACGGCCAACCTGACGTCCGCCTCGGCTGCCTCGTCCAATCCCGGTGCCTGAGGCGCGACTTCAACCCAAACCGGTCCCGCCCACAGCGGCGGCGAGCCGGGCATCCGGGCCGTCGGCATCATGACGGCCGGCTCCGGCGGCCGGGATACGGGAGCCAGGGCCTCCCCGTCGGCGAGCGCCCGGTCATAGGCAGCGCGGCGGGCTGGGTCGCCGAGGACCTGCCGGGCCCCGGCCAGAGCGCGGAACCGGGCCGGCGCGGCGGCATCGCCGGGCCTGGAATCGGGATGCTCAGCCCGTGCCCGGCACCGCCAGGCCTGCACAATGTCCTCCTGGGGAGCACCGCGGGCCACACCTAGCAGCTGGTACAGATCCGGGCCCGGGCCACCGGGATCTGCAGTGCCCATCCCATCACCTTCTTTCGCTGAGCACGGAGCACCTCTTCCCTGAGTCCATGAAAAAATCTCAGTCGGGTCTTGTCAAGTAATCATCGTGCATGCTATCTAGATGGCGTGAGCGTGACATACACCGATCTGGCGAAGGAGGCACCCATCATGCTCATGCGCACCGACCCGTTCCGCGAACTGGACCGGCTCACTCAGCAGGTGCTCGGCACTGCCGCCCGTCCCGCCGCGATGCCCATGGACGCCTACCGGCAAGGCGACAGCTTCTACGTCCATTTCGACCTGCCCGGCATCGATCCTGGGTCCATCGATCTGACCGTCGAGCAGAACGTGCTGACCGTCCGCGCCGAACGCGTCCCAGCAAGAAATGACGGGGCCGAGATGATCGTCGCCGAACGGCCCTACGGCACCTTCACCCGGCAGGTCTTCCTCGGCGAGACCCTCGACGCCGAAAAAATCACTGCCGACTACGCCGCCGGCGTGCTGACCCTGACCATCCCGGTCCACGAGGCGGCCAAGCCCCGCAACATTCAGGTCACCAGCAGCGACCACAAGCAAGCCGTCACCGCATAGTCTCCATCCGCAGCATCGGGGCCGGGGCACCGACCTAAAAACCCCCCCCCCCAAACCCCGCCTAACCCACATAAAAAAAACCCCCCCGCCCCCCCGTGGTTAAA
>CAXUJF010000180.1:0-10422 GCA_964250865.1 uncultured Streptosporangiaceae bacterium | reverse complement strand
GGCTGGGGCTGGGCGACGGGCTGGCCGGCTGGGCCGCGACGTAGATCGTGACCTTAGCGCCCTGAGCCACCGAGCTGTTCGGGGGCGGCGTCTGCTGGAACACGTCGCCGGGCTGGGCGCTCGACGGCCCGGTCACGGTCTTGGGGTCCACGATGAACCCGTCGCCCTGCAGGATCTGTTCCGCGGTGGAGGCCGAGTCACCGACCACGCTGGGCACCGTGACTGCTCCGCCCGAGACGTAGATGGTGACCGTGCTGCCCGGGCTCAACGTCCCGGACGTCGGGGACTGCTTGGTCACCGTGCCCTTGGCCTCGGTCGAAGTGGCGTCGGAGACCTGTTTAACGGTGAGGCCCTTGCCGGTCAGCGTGCTCTCGGCCGTGGCCGAGGTCTCGCCCACCACGTTCGGCACCGTCACCTGCTGCGGGCCGGTCGACACGTACAGCGTGACCACGGTGTTCGCGGGCACGTTGTTGCCCTCAGGCGGGTTGGACCTGATCACGAGGCCCTTGCCCACGGTCGAGTTGGCCTGGTCAACGACGCTGGGCTTCAGGTGGGCGCTGGTGATCGCGTGCTCGGCCTTGGCCTGGGTCAGCCCGCTCACCAGCGGCACGCCGTAGGTCTTGCCGCCGCCGCCGAACAGCAGGTAGGCCAGCGCACCGACCGCGCCCAGCACCACCAGCAGTCCCAGCACCCAGAGCAGGGCTCGGTAGCTGCGCCGGGGCGGCTCACCGCCGTCGGTCTGGTCGCCGTACTGGTAGGGCGGCACGGCCGTGGTCGGGTTGGCCATCATCGTGGCGCCGCCCATGGCCTGCGTCCGGTTGTAGGCCTCCAGCCGGGTCGGGGCGGCGACGGCCATGCCGTTCATGGCGCGCTGCACGTCCATGCGCATCTCGGCCGCGCTCTGGTACCGGTCGCCCGGGTCCTTGGCCATCGCCTTGAGCACGATCGCGTCGGCCCAGGGGGGGATGTCCGGGTCCACCACCGAGGGGGGGACCGGGTTCTCCCGCACGTGCTGGTAGGCGATCGCGACCGGCGAGTCGCCGGTGAACGGCGGCCGCCCGGTCAGCAGCTCGTACATCAGGCAGCCGGTGGAGTACAGGTCGCTGCGGGCGTCCACCCGCTCGCCCCGGGCCTGCTCCGGCGACAGGTACTGCGCGGTCCCGATCACCTGCGCGGTCTGGGTCATCGTGGCCTGGTTGTCGCTCATGGCCCGGGCGATGCCGAAGTCCATCACCTTGATGTCGCCGTTGCGGGTGACCATCACGTTGCCGGGCTTGATGTCGCGGTGCACGATGCCGGACTGGTGGCTGTAGTCCAGCGCGCCCAGCACCCCGTCGATGATCTCCAGCGACCGTTCGGGCAGCAGCCGGTGATCGGACTGCAGCAGGTCGCGGACGGTCCGGCCGTCCACGAACTCCATGACGATGTACGGGACGGGGATACCGGTTGCCACGTCCTCGTCCTCGCCCGTGTCGTAGACCGCGACGATGGACGGGTTGTTCAGTGAGGCCGCGGACTGGGCCTCCCGGCGGAACCGGGCCTGGAACGTCTGATCTCGGGCCAGGTCGGTCCGGAGGGTCTTGATGGCGACGACGCGGTCGAGACGGAGGTCGTGGGCCCGGTAGACCTCGGCCATGCCGCCACGCCCGACGACACCGTCGAGCTCATAGCGACCACCAAGCAGCCGTGGCTGTGTCATGTCTCGCACTTTGCCAAACCATCCCGCGTTGTCTCATCACTGGGCCCCAGCATTGGGGCTAGGTCTTCCGTTGCGTGCCGGTGCCGCCAGGCCCACCACCATGACCGCCCGGTTGCGTCGGTGGCACCGTCGTCGGTGACACCGTCGTCGGTGGCACGGTCGTCGGCGTGACCGGCGGCTTACTCGTCGGCGCAGCCGTCGGCTTCTTCGTAGGTTTCTTCGTTTTAATTGTGGACGGCAAGATCGTCGGGGACGGGCTCACCGTGCTGCCCACCCCCACGCCACTCCCTAGAGTAGGCGCAGTGGTCGTGTTGCCGACCGGAACCCGGGACTGCGTAAGTATCGGGCTGGCCTTGGCCGGCGCGCTGGTGCTCGGGGGCAGGGCCGAGGAACTCGCCGGGATGGCGTTGCCCGCGCTGGCCAGCGGCCGGGTGGACAGCAGGATCGCCGCCACCGTGCCACCGATTGCGGCTACGGCCACACTCACGCCCGCGGCCAGCAGCGCGGACCGCCGCCGGTGCCGGCGATCGCCGTTGCCGCCGTGGCTGGTGTGGGCGGGCGGCCGGGGTGGCGGAGTCGCCGCGGCGGCCAGGCCCATGTCGGCCCGGGTCAGTGCGGCCCCCAGGCGCGGGTCGGTGCTCTCCTCCGCGTCGGCCCGCCGGCCGCCGCCGTCGACCGACGTGGCGGCCAGCAGCGGATCGTCCAGCAGCGGATCATTCAGCGGCCCGGGCAGGTCGGGCGAGCTGGGCAGCGAGCTGCGCAGCTGCCGGGCCCGGTCCGCCACCCAGCGGGCACTCTGCGGCCGATCCTCGGGCGCCTTGGCCAGCATGCTCGTGACCAGCTCGGCCACTGGCGCGGGCACGTCGTCCGGCAACGGCGGCACCGGCCGGTGCATGTGCGCCACCGCGATCGCGACCGGGGTCTCCGCGGTGAACGGCGGCTCGCCGACCAGGCACTCGTAGGCCACGACCCCGAGCGAATAGATGTCCGAAGCCGACGTGATCGTCCCGCCGGTGGCCTGCTCGGGTGAGACGTAGCTGGCCGTGCCCATGACCATGCCGGTCTGGGTCAGATGGGATGCCTGCGCGGCCCACATGGCCCGGGCAATGCCGAAGTCGGTGATCTTCGTGGTGCCGTCGCTGGTGACCAGCAGGTTGCCCGGCTTGATGTCGCGGTGGACGATGCCCGCCTCGTGCGCCGCGGCCAGCGCGTCAGCCGACTGGCTCACGATGCGCAGGGTGTCACCGGGGGACAGCCGCTCCTGCCGGGCGATCACCGCGGACAGCGGCTCGCCCTGCACCAGCTCCATGATCAGGTAGGCGCCGCCGGAGGGCAGGCCCGCTGCGGCTTCCTCGTTACCGGTGGTCTCGCCGTAGTCGAAGACCTGGGCGATGTTCGGGTGGGACAGCGAGGCCGCGTACCGGGCCTCGGCCCGGAACCGGGCCCGGAACGCCTCGTCGGTGGCGTGCGCGGCCGACAGCAGCTTGACCGCCACCGCGCGGTCGAGCAGCTCGTCGGTGCCGCGCCACACCTCGCCCATGCCGCCCACCGCTATCCGGCCGCTCAGCCGGTAACGTCCGCCCAGCAGGTGATCGTTCACCCGTTCTCCAGGTACGCCTTGAGGACGCTGACGGCAATAGGGGCAGCCGCCGCAGCGCCGTAACCACCGCCCTGAATGATGACGCCCACCGCCATGGAACGGTTGCCGCTACCGGCGAAACAGGTGAAAACCGCATCGTTCAGGCCGCTGTTGTTGACGCCGTTCTGCGCGGTTCCGGTCTTGCCCGCGATCTGGACCCCGGGGATGGCGTTGCTGATGGCGTTGGCCGTGCCGTCCGGCTGGCTGACCACGTGCAGCATCATCGTCTTGATCTGACCGGCCACGCTGGCACTGATCGGCTGGTTCAGCACCGTGGGCGAGGCCGAGTCGATGATGCTGAGGTCGGCCGCCTGGACCTGCTGGACCAGATAGGGCCGCATCAGCTTGCCGCCGTTGGCGATCGTCGCGGAGAGCATGGCCTCCTGCAGGGGGGTGACGGTGTCGTCCTTCTGGCCGATGGCGGACATGGCGGTGAAGGACAGGGCCGGTTCCAGCGGGAAGTTGCTGGACACGACCGGGGCGGGGATGGTCAGGTTCGCGTTGTTGAAGCCGTACTTCTCGGCTTCGCCCTTCAGCGCGGCCGAGCCGAGCTGCATACCGATGTTGGCGAACGCGGTGTTGCACGACTCGGTGAACGCGGTGTCGATCGTGGCCTTGCCGTTGCCCAGCGTGCCGCACGCTTCGCCGTTGTTGTTGATCAGCTTGGTGCTGCTCTGCGGCAGGGTCAGGCTGGTCGGCGCGTCCACCACCGAGCTCGGGGCGTACTTGCCCTGGCTGAACAGGGTCGAGCTGGTGACGATCTTGAAGGTCGACCCGGGTGGGTAGGTGGCGCTGGTGGCCCGGTTCAGCAGCGGCTGGTTCTTGTCGTTCAGCAGCGCCTTGTCGTTGTTGTTCAGCTGGGTGCCGTTCAGCACGGCCAGCTGGTTCGGGTCGTACGACGGGTAGGACGCCAGGGCCAGGATCTTGCCGGTCGACGGGTCCAGCGCCACCACGGCGCCGGCCTTGCCGGTCGACTGCAGCGCGCTCCAGGCCGCGTTCTGCGCCTTGGAGTTGATCGTGAGCTGGACCGTGGCCCCCTTGCGGGGCTTGTTCGTGATCATGTCGATCACGTTGCGGACGGCCAGCGAAGAGGAGTTACCGGTCAGCACCGAGCTCTCGGTCTTCTCGATGCCGGTGGCCCCGTAGAGCGCGTCGTAGCCGGTGATCGGGGCGTACTCCTGCGCCGCCGGGTAGACCCGCTGGTACTTGTAGATGCCGCCCACGGCCTTCGACCGGGCCACCACCACCCCGTCCGAGGTGGTGATCTCGCCCCGCTGGTACTGGTACTGGGCCGCGAAGGCCCGGGAGTTCCCCGGCTTGTCACTCAGGCTGTTGGCCTCGAATGCCTGCAGGTAGTTCACGTTGGCCAGCAGCAGGACGAACATGATCAGGACGGCGATGGACATCCGGCGCACGGCACGGTTCACGACAGGTTCACCACCTGTGTCATGCCCTCGTCCTGGATCGGCTGCGGCGGCGGCCGCCGGGCCGTGTCACTCAGCCGCATCAGCAGCCCGATCATGATCCAGCTGCCGAGCAGCGAGGACCCGCCCTGGGCCAGGAACGGGGTGGTGATGCCGGTCAGCGGGATCAGCCGGGTGACCCCGCCCACGATCACGAAGACCTGCAGGGCCAGCATGAACGCCAGGCCACCGGCCAGGATCTTGGCGAACGGGTCCTTGACCGCGAGCGAGGTGGCCAGGCCGCGCTGCACGATCAGGCCGTAGAGGAGCAGGATCGCCATCAGGCCGGTCAGGCCGAGTTCCTCACCGAACGCGGTGGTGATGAAGTCGCTCTGCACCAGCGGGGTCAGGTAGGGCTGGCCGGCGCCCAGGCCCTTGCCCAGGATCCCGCCCGAGGCCATCCCGTACAGGCCCTGGACCAGCTGATAAGCGTTGCCGAACGGGTTGCTTCCCGAGAACGGGTGCAGCCAGATGGTGAAGCGCTCGCCGACGTGGGCGAACAGCCTGCTGGCCGCGAACGCGCCCACGACGAACAGCAGGAAGCCGATCAGCAGCCACGACGTGCGCTGGGTGGCGATGTACAGCATGGCCACGAACAAGCCCATGAACAGGGCCGACGTGCCGATGTCGCTCTCGAAGACCAGCACCAGCAGGCTCACGGCCCACACGATCAGCACCGGGCCCAGGTCGCGGGCGCGGGGCAGGTCAATGCCGAGCACCCGGCGCCCGGCCAGCGCGAGCACGTCCCGCTTGGCCACCAGGTAGCCGGCGAACGAGATGGCCAGGGCCAGCTTGGCGAACTCCTCCGGCTGGAAGGTGAAGCCGGGCAGCCGGATCTGGATCTTGGCCCCCTGCACCTCGCTGATACTGGCCGGCAGCAGCGCCGGCAGTGCGAGCAGGATGATGCCGGCCAGGCCGAACATGTAGGTGTAGCGCTGCAGCACCCGGGGCTCGCGGAAGAGGGCCAGCACGGCCACGAAGCAGCCGATCCCGATGGCGGAGAACACCACCTGGTAGAGGGCCGCCGACGAGGTCAGGGTGCTGATGACCTGGCCCGGGTTGCCGTTGCGGCCGGATTCCTGCAGCCGGTAGATCATCACGATGCCCAGGCCGTTCAGCGTGGCGGCCAGCGGCAGCAACAGCGGGTCGGCGTACGGGGCCAGCCAGCGCACGGCGACGTGCCCGATGGCCAGCAGCACCACGAAGCCGACGATGTACTCGACGACGCCCGGCGGCACGGTGCCCTTGAACCCCAGCCCGACGTTCACATAGGCGAAGGCGACCAGCAGCACCGAGAACACCAGCATGAGGATCTCGGTCCGGCGGCGCCCACGTGGCATCGCCACTTGAGGTTCAGGAACGCCGCCGAGCGTCGAATCATCCGACGTCGCGACGCTGCTCACGACGTACTCCTCGCCTTCGGGCTGGGCGACGCCGGGTGCGCGGCGGACGGGGATGGGGATACGGGCGGAGCCGCGACGACGGACACGCCGAGCGCGGCCGCCCCCGGGCAGTCGGTCGGGACGGTCGGCTCGGGCGACGCGGACGGCTTGGGCTTCTTGCTGGTCTTGGCCGCCGCGGCCGCCGCAGCCTGCTGTGTCACCCAGTCGTTACGGGTGCCGTA
Source organism: uncultured Streptosporangiaceae bacterium (assembly GCA_964250865.1). Lineage (GTDB taxonomy): Bacteria > Actinomycetota > Actinomycetes > Streptosporangiales > Streptosporangiaceae > Bog-532. The sequence continues at coordinate 3,997 of CAXUJF010000180.1, read as the reverse complement.
GGCGGTCTTGCACACCGCGGCCTGGGACTGCAGCTGGCCGACGATGCGGTGGGCGTCGCTCAGGTTCGTGGCCGTGATCGTGCCCCGGACCATCTGCAGTTCCTGCGGCGGGACCTGCGCCTCGGTCAGGGAGGTCCGCGAGTACACGCTGGACAGGCTGACCCCGGCGACCCGCTGGTTGACCCCGCGGAAGATCGTCACGTGGCCCTGGCTGGTACCCACGTAGTACTGGTGCTGGGTGTACTGCCAGGCCCCGTAGCCGCCGCCGATCACCACCGCGGCCAGCACGACCAGCGCCATCGTCACGATCGGCCAGCGCCGCCGGTGCCTGCGGGCGCGGTGCCCGCTGCGGGACTGGCTCTCGGCGGCGGCCCAGTCGTCCGGGTCGTCGTCCTCCTGCTCGGCATCGGGCCAGCCGCCCTGCGCGGTCCGCCGCTCGTCCAGCATGACCGGGGCCTGCGGCGCGGCCTGGGCCAGCATCTGGGCCCGCCCGGCCGGGCTGTCGCTGCGCTCGAGCAGGCTGAGGTCGGCCGCGTTCCCGTGCGACGCCGCCCCGGCCATGATCGGCTGGGTGGTCAGGGGCCGGGACTCGGTTTCGTCGTCGACGACGTCGGCCATCACCACGGTGATGTTGTCCGGGCCGCCGCCCCGGATGGCCAGCTCGATGAGCTGCACCGTCACGTCGTCCAGGTCCTCGATCGTGCTCAGCGTGTGGTGCAGCGTCTCCGCGCTGACCACGTCGGACAGGCCGTCGGAGCAGAGCAGGAACCGGTCGCCGAGCATGGCCTTGCGCATGGACAGGTCCGGCTCGGCCTCACCGCGCCCGTCCAGCGCGCGCAGGATCAGCGAGCGCTGCGGGTGAGTGGCCGCCTCTTCCTGGCTGAGCCGGCCCTCGTCGACCAGCGACTGCACCAGCGAGTGGTCGTGGGTGATCTGGTAGAGCTCACCGTCGCGCAGCATGTAGCCGCGGGAGTCACCGATGTGGCACAGGGCATAGCCCTGGCCTGCCCACAGCATCGCGGTCAGCGTGGTGCCCATGCCCTCGACGGCCGGGTCGGCCGACGCCATCTGGTGCAGGGTGTCGCTGGCGGAGTGCACCGCTTCTTTGAGGGAACCCAGCAGGTCACCGCCGCGGACCGAGCCGTCCAGCGCCGCCACCGAGGCGATCGCCACAGCGCTGGCCACCTCGCCGGCGGCATGGCCGCCCATGCCGTCCGCGACGGCCAGCAGGCGGGGGCTCGCGTACGCCGAGTCTTCGTTCCCCTCGCGGAGAAGACCGACGTCGGAGCGTACCGCGTAGCGGAGTGCAAGTGTCATCTGCGAAGTTCCAGAACGGTCTTGCCGATATGGACCGGCACACCAGCCGGCACCGGAGTCGGTCGCGTCACTTTCTGGCGATCCAGGTACGTGCCGTTGGTTGAACCGAGATCCTCAACGATCCACTGCCCGTCCTGCGGGAAGATCCGGGCGTGTCGACTAGAAGCGTAGTCGTCGTTGAGGACGAGCGTGGCGTCATTTGCCCGGCCGAGCGTGATTTGCTGCTCGCTGAGATCAATGGTCGTTCCCTTGAGGGCGCCCCCCGTCACCACGAGCGTGTGCAACTGCCCGCGGCGTGATTTCTGCGGCTTGCCGTTCGGCCGGGGCAGCGGCCGCGGCGCGGCCGCCTGCCGGCGGGCGGCCCGCGATCGGCCACCCGAATTGCCGGAAAGGTCCGTACGGACCACTCCGATCGCCGCGATCACGAACAGCCAGAGCACAGCGAGGAAGGCCACCCGGATAAGGGTGAGGGTGAGTTCAGTCATCCCAGTGAGATGTTCCTGCCTGAAGCGTCAGTAGCTGCTGTCCCTGCGGAAGACCAGGGTGGTACGTCCCAGGGTGATCTGCATGCCATCGGTGAGCACGACATGCTTGATGGGTTGACCGTTGACGAACGTGCCATTGGTAGAGCCTAGGTCGACCAGGACGACTTCGCCCCCCTCAACCCGCAACTCCGCATGGTGACGCGAAACGCCCGGATCGACGAGCCGGAGGTCACAGTCGGTGCCCCGGCCCAGCAGAGTGGTGGCCGTGACCAGATCGTAGTTGCGCTGCTGGCGTCCGCCGCCGTTCGGGTCATCGGTCGAAACGATCAGCCGGGGACGGCCGCCGAAGTCACCGCCGCGGGGCTGGGGCAGGTCGCTGGCGGGCTGGCGGATCTCGCCGCCTTCCACCGTGGAACCGCGGATGACGCCCGAGCGGATCCGGAACGTGCCCGTGGTCAGGTCGTTCACGCCCTCGAACCGCATCCGTACCGGCCCGACGAATGAGTAACCTTGCTCCTTGGCGTAGTCGCGGGCCAGGTTGGCCAGCTCCACGCCCAGGCTGTCGGCGTACACGTCGAGGCGGTCATGGTCGCTGTCCGCCAGCTCGACCACGAAGTCGTTCGGCACCAGCGTTCGGCCCTGCGCCACGATCGCCGCCCGGTCATCCATCTCGCGCTGCACGGCGCTGGCCACTTCGACCGGCTGTAGCTCGGACTTGAACGCCCGGGCGAAGGCCCCCTCGACCATGCCTTCGAGCCGTCGCTCGAAGCGCTGCAGAACTCCCACCGTGACACCTCCCTTCGGCAACTCGCCTCTGATCGTATCTGGGGCATGAGTGCACTCGGGGTCGTGCTAACCTTCTTTCTCGCACCCGGGCGGGTGGCGGAACGGCAGACGCGCACGGTTCAGGTCCGTGTGTCCGAAAGGACGTGAGGGTTCAAATCCCTCCTCGCCCACAGAGTGCCAATGGCCAGCGTATGAGCAAGTTCAGCTTGCTTTCCGCTGGCCATTTGCTTGTCCGGACCCGGGCGGTCTTACGGACTGGCCGCCGTTAGGTTCGCCTTCGCGCCCGTGTTTTCCCTCGCGCTCGCCCTCGCTTCCCTGGCCCTCTCCCTCGTGCTTTCCAGATTTCTGGAACTTTCCGGCGTCTCGCTCAATTAATAAGCTTGCTCATACGATAGGCGTTCGCATACTTTTATGGGAAAGCTGGATGACGAGGGGGAGCGGACGGCGGATGGATGTCGATGAGCTGAACCACGTACGGGGCCTGGACCGGGCCGCGGTGCTGGCCGCGGCCGAGGTGGCGTGCCGGATCCGGTCCGCGGACCTGGCCCGGGCGACGCCCTGTGACGGCTGGACGCTGGCGGACCTGCTGGCCCACCTGAGCGTTCAGCACCGCGGGTTCGCGACCGCCGCCCGGGGAGAAGGCGGCGACCTGGCCGTCTGGGTCCCCCGGCCGTCCGGGCCCGATCCGGTGGCGGACTTCCTGGCGGCCACGGCCGAGGTACTGGTCACGTTCGGTGCGGACGGGGTGGGAGTCGCCCCGTTCCGGCTGCCGGAGATCAGCACCACGATGGAGTTCCCGGCCGCCCAGGCCATGAGGTTCCACTTCATCGACTACGTGGTGCACGCCTGGGACCTGGCCCACTCGATCGGGACCAGCCTGGACCTGGACCAGCCGGTGCTGGCCGCGGCCTGGGCCGTAGCCCAGCAGGTCCCCGACACCTCCCGCGGCTGTCCGGGCTCCCCGTTCGCCTCGAAGATCGGGGCGCTCCCAGGCGCGCCCCTCCTGGACCAGATCGTCGCCACGCTAGGTCGCGACCCATCCTGGGAGCCACCAGTGACTGGAGCGCTAGGCGAAACTGTTACTCAGTGTGAGCAAGTCGACTCTTGACAATTCGAATATAAATTCGATACTGGTTGACCTATGCGGGGTCAGATTGCGCAGGTCACGGGGCTTTTTCACGGGGGACACGAGGGCTTCTCGCGTGGAGTCGAAGGGCTGCGGGCTGGTAACTCTGCGTCTCCCGCCAGTGCGGTACCGGGTACCTCGGTCCTGCCCGTTCTGCCCGCGCTGGCTGGCCTGCTGCCGGGCGGCGGCCTGGCCCGCGGGTCGGTGCTGGCGGTGGAGCAGCCCGGCCTGCTGTGCCTGGCCCTGGTGGCCGGGGCCTCCGCCGCGGGGGCCTGGTGCGGCG
>CAXUJF010000179.1:0-10438 GCA_964250865.1 uncultured Streptosporangiaceae bacterium | reverse complement strand
GCGCGGGCCCTGCGCACCGGGGCCGCCTCGATCAACTCGGTGGTCAGCTTCATGCTGGTGCCGGCGCTGCCGTTCGGCGGGGTCGGAGAGTCCGGGTTCGGGCGTATCCATGGCGCGGACGGGCTGCGGGAGTTCGCCCGGTCCAAGTCGATCGCCCGCCAGTGGATGAAGCCGCCCGCCAACGTGACCACGTTCACGCGGACCGACAAGGACGTAGCCAGGACGCTGGGGCTGGTCCGGTTCCTGCATGGACGGCGGCGCCCCCGGTCCTGAGACGGGCGGGCGGGTGGCTCCCCGGCCGCCCGGCCCGGCGGCGCCCCCGGGCGTCCGCGGGGGGGGGGGGGGCCCCCCGGCCGGCCCCGCCGGCGGGGAGCGCTCCTCCGAAACACCAGGGTCCGATGAGCCCCCGAGATTCATCGGACCCCGGTTGGCGACCGGTCGCTACTATAGGTAGCGGTACCAGCCAGCCGTGCGCAGAGTATGACCGAAAACCGACCGATATGATCAGTCACTCTTCGATCCTGACTGTTCACCCTGCGTGCTTATTACCTTGCCACAGTGATCGCGGAATGTGAATACATGCAGGTCAGTTATTGATCACTTTTTGCTATCGGAATGTCTCGCTGCGTATGCGTGACCGACAAATCCGCCGCGACCGGACGAAAACCCCTACCCCGGTCCGAGCACGCTGGGTGATCACATTGGGCATTCCGGACGCATTCGGCGCGTCTACACGGTGACCGTACGGTCGCGAGTATCCCGCGCATCCGCGACCTTAAGGTGGGGGCATGCCACCGAACCGCAGAGATGAACCCGTCGTGCTGTCCCGCATCTACACCAAGACCGGCGATGACGGCAGCACGGCGCTGGCGGACGGCTCGCGGGCGCCGAAGACCGATCTCCGGCTGGCCGCCTACGCCGACGTGGAGGAGGCCAACTGCGCGATCGGGGTGGCCATCGCGCTCGGCCAGCCCGGCACGGAGCTGACCACGCTCCTCACCCGCATCCAGAACGAGCTGTTCGACGTGGGCGCGGACCTGGCCAACCCGATCGCCGACCACCCGCCCTACCCGCCGCTGCGGATCAACGAGGCCTACATCGAGGCGCTGGAGCAGGCGTGCGACCGGTACAACGAGGACCTGCCGGTACTGCGCAGCTTCCTCCTGCCCGGGGGGACGCCGGCCGCGGCGCTGCTGCACACGGCGCGGACCGTGACCCGGCGAGCGGAGCGGAGCGCCTGGGCCGCCTGCGCCGAGCACGGGGAGACGGTGAACCCGCTGGCCGCGCGGTACCTGAACCGGCTGTCGGACCTGCTCTTCATCCTGGGACGGCAGGCCAACGCCGGGCACGGCGACGTGCTGTGGAAGCCGGGGGGCGAGCGGTAGGCCCGGTCGATCGTTCGATCAGCGGGGCTCAGGCGATCTGGTCCATGTAGGAACCGGGCGGGGCCGCTTCCAGCCAGGACAGGAAGCCGGTCAGGGCGGCCTCCGACATGGCCAGCTCGACGGTGCCCTGCTGGCCGATCTTGCACTCCACCACGCACCGCCCGGTGCCCAGGGCCGCGCTCTCGGCCGCCGACGCCAGCCGCCGCGAGGCCACGATCAGCGTGCGGCGTTCCAGGATGACCTGAGGCCGCAGCAGGAAGCTGAACTGGTGGTACCAGTAAAGCTGGTCCTCCTGGTAGGAGGCCAGACCCGGCCGCCAGGAGCCGGTACCGGCCACCCGGCGCAGGCCGCAGTCAACGGTACCGCCGCCCCGCTCAAGCAGAAAGCGCCGGGCGGCGATACCGCTGGCAAACAGGACCAGGACAAGCAGGAACGCGGCGAACAGCCAGGCGGCGTCGACTGCCAGCGCGTCCCCCACCCTTGGCCCTCGTCAGGCCTGTTCGCCTGCGGCTCGCAGCTGCGCCCGGGCGTACTTGGCCTCGCTCGGCTCCTCGCCCGGAGCCGAACTCCCGTCGCTCAGCGCGGCGTCCAGGCTGGACTGGGCTGCGGACTTGTCCACTTCGCTGCCGAGCTGCGCGTCGACGGCGAGGATGGAGATCTGATCATCGGCGACCGAAAGGAAGCCGCCGCTGACCGCGGCGGTCACCTCCCGGCTGCCCTCGCCGTCCGAGGGCCCTTCCGGGTCCAGGATGCGGACGATGCTGCCCTCGGCCAGGATCCCCAGCACCGGCGGATGGCCGGTCAGGACCCCGATGTCGCCTTCGAGCGTCTTCGCGATGACCATGTTGGCCTCACCGGCCCACAGCTCACGGTCCGCGATGACGACCTCGACGTGCAAGGTCACTTGTCCATCTCCCTGGCCTTCTTCTCCGCGTCCTCGATCCCGCCGACCATGTAGAACGCCTGCTCCGGCAGGCTGTCGAACTGCCCGTCGACGATCGCCTTGAACGAGGAGATCGTCTCCTCCAGCGGGGTGAAGATCCCTTCCTGCCCGGTGAACTGCTCGGCCACGTACATCGGCTGGGACAGGAACCGCTCGATCCGCCGGGCCCGGCGCACCACGACCTGGTCTTCTTCGCCCAGTTCGTCCACACCGAGGATGGCGATGATGTCCTGCAGCTCGTTGTAGCGCTGCAGGATCTGCTGCACCGAACGGGCCACGTCGTAGTGCTCCTGGCCGACATACCGGGCGTCCAGGATCCTTGACGTGGAGTCTAGCGGGTCGACCGCCGGGTAAATGCCCTTCTCGGTGATGGCCCGGGACAGCGTGGTGGTCGCGTCGAGGTGGGCGAACACGGTGTGCGGGGCGGGGTCGGTGATGTCGTCCGCGGGCACGTAGATCGCCTGCATGGAGGTGATCGAGTGACCACGGGTCGAGGTGATCCGCTCCTGCAGCTGGCCCATCTCGTCGGCCAGGGTGGGCTGGTAACCCACCGCGGACGGCATCCGGCCGAGCAGGGTGGACACCTCGGAACCGGCCTGGGTGAACCGGAAGATGTTGTCGATGAACAGCAGCACGTCCTGCTGCTCGACGTCGCGGAAGTACTCGGCCATGGTCAGCGCGGACAGCGCGACCCGGAGCCGGGTGCCCGGCGGCTCGTCCATCTGGCCGAAGACCAGCGCGGTGTCGTTGATGACGCCGGACTCGGTCATCTCCACCCAGAGGTCGTTGCCCTCACGGGTGCGCTCCCCCACGCCGGCGAACACCGACACACCGCCGAAGTTCTGCGCGACGCGGCGGATCATCTCCTGGATGAGCACGGTCTTGCCCACACCGGCCCCGCCGAACAGGCCGATCTTGCCGCCGCGGACGTACGGGGTGAGCAGGTCGAGGACCTTGATGCCGGTCACGAACATCTCGGTGCGCGGCTCGAGCTGGTCCAGCGGCGGCGGGTCGCGGTGGATCGGCCAGCGCTCCTGGATGTCGAGCGAGGCGGTCGGGACGTCGAGGGTCTCGCCCAGGGTGTTGAACACGTGCCCCTTGGTCACGTCGCCCACCGGCACCTCGATCGGCGCGCCGGTGTCGGTGACGTCGGTGCCCCGGACCATGCCGTCGGTCGGGGCCAGGGAGATGGCCCGCACCACATCGTCGCCGATGTGCTGCTCGACCTCCAGGGTCAGCGTCCTGGTCTCGTCGCCGAGCTTCACGTCGACGTGCAGGGCGTTGTAGATCTCGGGCATCGAGTCGGCGGAGAACTCCACGTCAACGACGGGGCCGATCACCCGCACGACCCGGCCGGTCCCCGTGCCGCTGGTGCCCTCGGCGGGGTTTTCTACGGTCGCGGTCATAGCGTCACTCACTCACTCTCTGCTGAGGCGTCGGCCATCGCGTTGGCGCCGCCCACGATCTCACTGATTTCCTGGGTGATCTCGGCCTGCCGGGCGTTGTTGGCCTCCCGGGTCAGCCGCTCCGTCAGGTCGTTCGCGTTATCGGTCGCCGCCTTCATGGCGCGGCGGCGGGAGGCGAGCTCGGACGCGGCCGACTCCAGCATGGCGTAGAAGATCCGGCCCTCGACGTACTGCGGCAGCAGCCGGTCCAGGACGTCGCCGGGGGACGGCTCGAACTCGTACATGGGCAGCGGGCCGCCCTCGGGCTCTCCCGCGGCCTCCTCGATCTCCAGTGGCAGCAGCCGGGCCACCATCGGCTTCTGGGTCAGCATCGACACGAACTCCGTGCGGACGATGTAGATCTCGTCGACCCCGCCGTCCTCGGCGTTGGCGTCGAACGCCTCCAGCAGGCCGTTGGTGACCTCGGTCGCGTCGCTGACCGAAGGCCGGGCCGAGAAGCCGCTGAACTCCTGGGCCATCTCGATGTCGCGGGACCGGTGCCAGCCGATGCCCTTGCGCCCGGCCACGTAGTGGACCGGTTCGACGTTGCGCTCACGCAGCGTGCGCAGCAGCCGGGCCTCTTCCCGCAGCACGTTCGTGTTGAACGCCCCGCAGAAGCCGGAGTCGCTGGTCAGCGTCAGCACGGCGACCCGGGTCACCGACTCGGGCTCGGTCACCAGCGGGTGGTCGATGGTGGAGGTCCGGCTGACCACCGCCTCGACGGCCCGGGTGAGCTCGCGCGCGTACGGCTCAGCCTCGCGCATACGCTGCTGCGCGCGGATAATCCGGGACGAGGCGATCAGTTCCTGGGCCCGGGTGATCTTGCCGATCGACTGGACCGCCCGGATCCGCTGCCGGACGGCGCGAAGGCTGGCTGCCATGCTTAGCTGTTCTCCCCAGAGGTGCTGGTGGCGCCCGACGAGCCGGACGAGCTGGAGGCACCGGACGAGCCGGACGAGCTGGAGGCACTGGACGAGCCGGACGAGCCGGGCCCGCTGTTGCCGCCGCTCGGGCTGTTGGCGTCGACCGGGCCCTCCTGCGGCGGCTCGTTCTTGTACTTGTGCACGGTCTCCTGACCGGTCTCCTCGGCCGTGAGGGCCTCGGCCTGCTCCTCGGTGACCAGCAGCTCGCCGTCGCTCTTCTCGAACGTGCCACGGAACTGGTCGACCGCGTCCTTGAGTGAGGACGCGGTGTCGTCGGACAGGTCGTTGGTCTCCCGGATCGAGTCCAGGATGCCCGCGTTGTTGCGCTTCAGGCTGTCCAGGAACTCAGACTCGAACCGCGACACGTCGTCGATCGGCACGTCGTCCAGGTGGCCGTTGGTACCGGCCCAGATCGACACGACCTCGTTCTCCACCGGGAACGGGTCGTACTGGGGCTGCTTGAGCAGCTCGACCAGGCGGCCACCGCGGTCCAGCTGGGCCCGCGAGGCGGCGTCCAGGTCGGAGGCGAAGGCCGCGAACGACTCCAGGTCGCGGAACTGGGACAGCGACAGCCGGAGCGTGCCGGCCACCTTCCGCATGGCCCGGACCTGGGCCGCGCCGCCGACCCGGGACACCGACCGGCCGACGTTGATGGCCGGGCGGACACCGGAGTTGAACAGGTCGGTCTCGAGGAAGATCTGGCCGTCGGTGATCGAGATGACGTTGGTCGGGATGTAGGCCGAGATGTCGTTGGCCTTGGTCTCCACGATCGGCAGGCCGGTCAGCGAGCCGCCGCCGAGGTCGTCGGACAGCTTGGCGCAGCGCTCCAGCAGCCGGGAGTGCAGGTAGAACACGTCACCGGGGTAGGCCTCACGGCCCGGCGGGCGGCGCAGCAGCAGCGAGATCGCGCGGTAGGCCTCGGCCTGCTTGGACAGGTCGTCGAACACGATCAGGGCGTGCTTGCCCTGGTACATCCAGTGCTGGCCGAGCGCGGAGCCGGTGTAGGGCGCGATGTACTTGAAGCCGGCCGGGTCCGAGGCGGGCGAGGCGACGATGGTGGTGTACTCCAGCGCGCCGGCCTCCTCCAGCGACTGCCGGATGGAGGCGATGTTCGAGCCCTTCTGGCCGATCGCCACGTAGATGCAGCGGACCTGGCGGTCGGGGTCGCCGGACTCCCAGTTCGCACGCTGGTTGATGATCGTGTCGATGGCGATGGCCGTCTTACCGGTCTGCCGGTCGCCGATGATCAGCTGCCGCTGGCCCCGGCCGATCGCGGTCATCGCGTCGATGGCCTTGATACCGGTCTGCAGCGGCTGCTTGACCGACTGCCGCTCCACCACCGAGGGCGCCTGGGTCTCCAGCGGCCGCAGCTCGGTGTCGGTGATCTCGCCCTTGCCGTCCAGCGGGACGCCCAGCGGGTCGACCACGCGGCCGAGGAAGCTGTCCCCGACCGGGACTGAGAGGATCTCGCCGGTCCGGCGGACCTGCTGGCCTTCCTCGATCTTGCTGAAGTCACCGAGGATGACGACACCGATCTCGCGGATCTCCAGGTTCAGGGCGAGACCGCGGGTGCCGTCCTCGAATTCGAGCAGTTCGTTGGCCATGGCCGAGGGCAGGCCCTCGACCCGTGCAATACCGTCGCCACACTCGGTGACGGTGCCGACCTCCTCCAGGGAGGCCGACTCCGGCTCATACGCTTCGACGAAGCGCGCCAGAGCGTCCCGGATCTCGTCCGGCCGGATTGTCAGCTCCGCCATCTTCCTCAAGTCTCTCGTGTGAGTTGTCAGTTAGTCAGCTTGCGGCGCAGGGACCCCAGTCGGGTGGCCATACTGCCGTCGATCAGCTCGTCGCCGACCTGGATAGTCATGCCGCCGACCACGGTGGGATCGATGACGACGTTGATGTACACCTCATGACCGTAGATGCCCGCCAGCACCTCGGCCAGCCGCTGACGCTGCTGGGCGGTGGGCGCGGTCGGCGTCCGCACCACGGCGATGAGGCGGCGCCGGCGCTCGGCCGCGATCCGGGTGCACATGTCCAGGCTGGTCACGAGCGACCGGCCCCGCGGATGCAGCGACATCTCGGAGATCAGCCGCAGCGCCACCGGGGACACTTTGCCCCCCAGCAGCGCATCGACCAGTTCCTGCTTGTGCTCCACCGACACGACCGACTCGCTCAGCGCCGCGCGCAGCTCGGGCTGGGTCGCGACCACCCGGCCGAACCGGAACAGGTCGTCTTCCAGGTCGTCCAGCTGACCCTGGTCCTCGGCCACGAAGGCGAACGCCTCCACCGCGAGCTGCTCCAGCGCGTCGGTCATGTCCGCGGAACTGGCCCAGTGGGCCCGGACCGTGGCCGCGACCAGCGCTTCGGCCGGCTCACTGACCTTGCCGTGCAGCAGGTCGACCGCGATCGCGCCCTTCTCGTCGGCCGGCCGCGATGGGTCGGCCAGTGCGCGCCGCAGCCCGTGCTCCCGGTCCAGCAGGTGCAGCACCGAGAACAGGTCGTTGCCGACGGTATCGGTCCGGTTCGCCGCATCGGGCGCGGCCCGGCTGGACGCGGCCGGGGAACCGATAGCCGTGGCTCCGCTAGCCGTAGCCCCGCTAGCCGTAGCCCCGCTGGCCGTAGCCCGGCTGGTCGTGGGCGGCTGGCCGCTCTGGGTCAGGGCCTCGGACAGCTGGTCCTTCAGCTCCGCAAAGGAGGCCCGGCTCACACCGCGCATCACTGGCCCGCCCTCGCCCCTATCCCGCCGCGCTGCTCTAGGTCGTCCAGGAACCGGTCGACCACCCGGCTCTGCCGCGCCTCGTCGGTGAGTGACTCGCCCACGATCCGGCTGGCCAGGTCGGTGGACAAGGCCCCGACCTCACTTCGCAGCGCGATGAGCGCCTGCTGGCGCTCGGATTGAATCTGGGCGTTGGCGGCCTCGGTGAGCCGCCTGGCCTCGGCCTGGGCTTCCTCGCGCATCTCGGCGATGATCTGAGCACCCTGCTCGCGGGCCTCTTCACGCAGCCGGGCGGCCTCGTGCCGGGCGTCGGCCAGCTGCTGCTTGTACTGCTGGAGCACCTGGTCGGCCTCGGCCTGGGTCTCTTCAGCGTGCTTCAGGCCACCCTCGATCTTCTCGGTCCGCTCCTGCAGCATCTTCTGCGCCCGCGGCAGCAGCAGCCTGCCGAGGAAACCGAAGACGATGAGGAACGCGATGATCCCGATGATGAGCTCGGTCCAGGTCGGAACCAATGGGTCCTGTGACCCGGCCGCCGCCGCCGCGATCAGGTGCGACTCCATCGTGTGACCGCCCTTCCTGTCGTCCCAGTCAAGGAAACAGCCTTGATTACTTGCCGAAGATGAACGGGACGATGATGCCGATGAGGGCCAGCGCCTCAGCCAGCGAGAAGCCGATCCACATGTACTGGGTGATGCGGCCGGAGGCCTCCGGCTGGCGGGCCATGGCCTCGATGGCGTGGCCGAAGATCAGGCCGATGCCGACGCCCGGGCCGATGGCGGCCAGACCGTAGGCGATGGAACCGGTGCTGCCGTGTACGCCCGTGGTGGCCGCCGCGACGACGTGGGCGGCAGTAGCGAGGTCAACCATTTCTCTGTCCGTTTCCTTGGGGTCAGCCCCGGCGGTTCATCGCCGGGGAGTGAGTGGGGAGTCTGGGCGGGGAGTGGCCTTAGTGGCCGCTCTCCAGGGAGTCCGCGATGTAGGTCGCGGCCAGGGTGGTGAAGATGAAGGCCTGCAGCAGCTGGACCAGCAGCTCAAGCAAGAACACGGCCAGCACCATGATCGCGGAGGTGGCCGCGAACAGCAGTCCGATGCTCCAGCTGGCTAGGTACCAGGTCGCCAGCGTGAAGATCAGCAGCAGCAGGTGACCGGCGAACATGTTGGCGAACAGCCGGACGCCGAGGGTGAACGGCTGGATGACGAAGTACCGCAGCAGCTCGATCGGGATCAGGATCACGAGCACGAACGCCGGCACGTCGCCCGGGATCATGTTCCTGATGTAGCCCCACGCGCCCTGGTTCTTGAACCCCTGGTACAGGTAGATCAGGTAGACCATCGCCACCAGGGCCCACGGGAAGCCGCTGCGCGACATCGGCGGGAACTGGAAGAACGGGATGACTTCCATCAAGTTGCAGAAGTAGATGAAGAAGAACAGCGAGGTCAGGAACGGCAGGTACGAGTCGCCCCGCTTACCCAGCGACGGCCGCACGATCTGGTCCCGGACGGCCAGCAGGCCGAGCTCGCCGAGGTTCTGCATGCCCCGCGGCACCAGCTTGGGGTTGGCGAAGGCGGCCCAGAAGAACGCGATCACCAAGATCGCGCAGATGACCACGATCAGCATCGGCTTGGTGAAGTGGAACGAACCGATGCTGAAGATCGGCTGGAAGTCAAAGCTTTCCAGGCTCGGGGACGGGAAGCCACACCCGGAGAAGATGTGGCAACCGCTGCTGCTCGCGGCGACCGCCGACACGCTACCGATCACCGGTCAGCTCCTCTCGCATCGTTGTCGTCTGCCGTAGTTGTTATCATCTGGCCGTTCTGCTCGTTCGGTTGGTCGGGGATCGCGGGCTTCGGCGCGAAACGCCGGATCCGCGGCGGGGTGGACCGGCCGTACCGGTAGATGATCAAGCTCATGGAAATGACCAGGCCGACCAGCATGCCGGCCGCGGTCAGGATGGGCAGGTGCACGGCCCGGCCGATCAGCCAGCCGATCAGGCCGTAGGCCACGAGCCCGGAAATCAGGTAGCTGGTGATGGTCATGCCCACACCGCGGGCCGGCATCGGCGTGTCGTCCAGGGACGGCCGCTTGCGCACGCCCGGGCGCGGCCGCGGGCCGGTGACCTTGCGCTCCGGAGGATCCTGGAGCAGCCGGATGTACGGGTGCCCGTCGCTGTCTGTCCAGTTGGCGCCGTCTGTTCCGTTAGCGCTGTCTGTTCCGTTAGCGCTGTCTGTTCCGTTAGCGCTGTCTGTCCAGTCGGCGCTGTCCGACCCGGCGGTACGGTCAGGCGCCTCGGGCAGTCTCGCCTCGGGGGGAAGGGGCTGGGCCATGGCTCATCGATCCCCGTCCGGCTCCGGCTCCACGTACAGGGTCTTGAACTTGATCGACCCGGCCACCTGGCTGGCGCAGTAGGCCAGGATGCAGACGAGCGCGGTAAAGCCGAACAGCTTGCCGTTAAAGAAGCTCGAGTCGCTCAGTTCCTTGACCGCCACGGCCAAGACGATGATTTTGAAAAGGTAGAGGCCGACCGCGGCCGCCATGATGGCCTGGGGGCTGATCCGGGATACGCGCCCGATGACCGCCACGTCAATGCCAAAGAAGATCGCCACCAGGGCGACGCCCAGCAGGGCCCCGATCAGGCCGTGCGTTCCGTCAATCGCCGCGCTGACCGCAACCATGATCGCCGCGACGATGGCCGTGAGCACGGCCGACCATCGGACGATGCGGGAGAAGTTTGCCAGCACTTAGAAGACTCCGGGGGGATCGGTTTTGACGTTCTTTACCCGAGGCCGATCAGGTCGGTGCCGTCCGGAGGCCACGGGGTAATCCCGCCGCGCAACTCTGCTGCGCCGCAGGGGTTGCCACTGGTCAACGAAAGGTATCACGGGCCTCGCCTCTACTTACAGGTGGTAGCTCGTGAAAGCTATCACAAAGTTCTTTGCTCTGTCTTTACCCAAGCGGGAAGTTTTTCCGACCTACGCTTTGCGTTTGCTTGATCACCCAGACGTGTAATTCCGTCATTTCAGGT
>CAXUJF010000178.1:5267-10473 GCA_964250865.1 uncultured Streptosporangiaceae bacterium | reverse complement strand
GGGCGGTTGGTGCCGCTGAACAGGATGACCGAGGCGGTCGAGGCCGAGGCCGCGGCCGCATCGGCCAGCGCAGGCGCAACGGCCGGCTCCTGAGCGGGCGCCGGCTTGGCCGACATGACCTGGCGCAGCTTCGGGAAGATCAGGATCGCGACGAACAGCTGGGTGGCCAAGGCGCCCAGCGCCGCCCCGGACACGCCGATCACGCCGGTCAGCGCGAGGGCCAGGGCGAGGACGAGCACGAACCGGACGATCTGGATGACCGCGATCATCTTGGGCCGGTTCTGCGCCCGCATGGCCCCCAGGAAGAGCTCGGTCAGGGCCTTCGGCAACGTGGCCAGGGCCATCAGTTCCAGTACCGGCGCGCCGAACGAGGCGTACTTGGGCCCGTACAGGCGGAGCGCGAACGGCGCGAGCACGGCCACCAGGGCCACGATCGGCAGCAGGATGATGGCCAGCCGCCGCAGGGCCGAGCGGACGTTCGCGGCCAGCGTCGCGGCGTCGAACGCGCTCTCCACGGTCACCGACATGGCCATGTTGACCGCGAGCAGGTCCAGGACCTGGCCGATGGTCCAGGCGATGTAGAAGTAAGCGCTCCTGTCCGGGCCGATCCGGATGGCGACCAGGATCGGGACCAGGTTGTTGATGCCCAGCAGGCACATCGCGCCGATGTAGTCCCCGGCCAGGAACTTGCCGATCTGGCGGTTGGTCGGCGGCGTGCGGTGCGCGGTCAGGTTCTCGTGCCGCGGCATCAGCTTGAAGAAGATCAGGCCGTTGACCAGCGGCAGCGACACAAACACGGGGAGCATCCAGGAGACGAAGATGCCCACCGTGGGAATGGCCGCGGCGAACGCGATCAGCAGGATGATCTTGACGATGCCGAAGATGCCGTTCTCCAGCGGCACCCAGATCGCGTTGCGCAGTCCGGTCATCACGCCGTCCTGGAGCGTGAAAATGCTCCAGGTCACCACGGACACGATGAACGCCAGCCCGGGCACGAGCCCGGTCAGTTCGGAGTACGTGGGACCCCAGTGGCTGACGGTGAGCAGGAACGGGATAGTGACGACGATGGAGGCCAGCGCGCTGAACAGGTACGTTTTCAGCACCCACGACTTCGTGCGCGATCCGGTCTGCGGCAGGAAACGGGTGATCGCGCCGACCAGGTTGTAGGCCGTGAACCCGGACACCAGGTTCATGGCCGAATAGGCGGCCGACGCCCGCCCGACTTCGACCGCCGTGTAGCTCCGGGCGGCGAGCAGCCAGTACAGCACGCCGAGCACGCCGGTCGCCGCGGTGTTGATCATCAACGCATAGGCGTTGCGGTACAGCGGCGAGGCCATGTGGGCCCGCAGATCGCGGTACCGGCCGGGCAGGTCGAGCTGTTCCAGATTAGGGATCCGGCGTCGCGAGACCTCTGGCCGACGGAGCGGAACCGGCCCGTCCTGGGCGGATTGCGCCTGGTCACTCGTTTCGGGGTCGGTGAGCCCCGTTACATCATGCACTTCGGGAGATGCCACCGATCACAGCCTTCGTCCGCCTGACCACCGCGTAACCCTTGGTCAGCATGTGGTCCCTCAGATAGATCGTTGATTCGTGCCCGCCCCGGACGACCCTCTCGAAGGTCTGCGGCCGGGTCGACGCGCGCACGGTCAGCCGGGGCACGGCGAGCTCGTCCGCGCCGGGCCGGGCGGTCGCGTTGGCGACCGCGCAGGCGTGGCGGTAACCAGCCGCCCCCACCGCCTGCCGGACCTGGGCGCTGGAGTAGCCGAAGGGGTAGGCCACGCTCGGTACGGGCTGGCCGATCCCCTCCTCGAGCAGGTCCTTGGGGGTGGCCAGCTCGTTACGGAGCTGGCTGCGGGAGATCTGGTCCAGCTGGGGATGCCCGTGGCTGTGGGCGCCGATCTCCACGCCGGCCATCGCCAGCTCGCGGATCTGGCTCCACGACAGCGTCGGGCCGTACGCGGTGCCCGCCGCGTACTGGCCGGCGTCGGCGATCCAGCCGGTGGTCACGAAGACCGTGGCGGTGAAGCCGAACTTGTCCAGCACCGGCAGCGCGTGGCTGTGGAAGTCCGCGTACCCGTCGTCGAAGGTCAGCACGACCGGGCGCTCCGGCAACTGGCCCGGGTCCCCGGCCAGCGCCGTGGCCGCCTCGGTAAACGTGAGGGCGGTGAAGCCCGCGTCGTGCAGGTACTCGACCTGGGCGGCGAACTTGTCCGGGGGCACGGCCAGCCGGCTCTTGGTCTCCGGCGGTGCGGCGATTTCGTGATACATCAGGATAGGTACGTACGGCTTCGCGCCCTGGATTGGCGCCGCGCGGTCAGTCACGAACTCGATCCCTCCGCACCCGCACCCGCACTGGTGCCCGCGCTGGCGCTGGCCAGCGCGCGCACGTTGCGACGGCGGTCCCGGGTGTTGCCTGCCACCCCCGCCGCGTACCCGAAGGTGACCGCGGCCAGGCCGGCCACGATGGCACCGGCCCGGCCGAGACCGGCCTTGTCGCCCCGCAGGGCGTCGGTCAGCCCCTGGCGCACGCCGAGGGGGAGCGTCCGGGTCGCGTAGGCCCGCTCGGACGCAAGCCCGTCCTGGGTGCCCACGTTGCGGGTCACCATCGCCTTGGACAGGCCTTCGGCGTAACAACGGCTGCGGTAGTAGGCGAACCGGCGCCGGTCGTCACGGACGCGGTGCCAGATCAGGGCCTGCTCGTCGAACAGCAGCACCGAGCCGGGCATCTGCTGGTTGAGCCGGATGCAGAATTCGGTCTCCTCGCAGCCCAGCGGCCGCTTGCCCTTGCCGCGGCCGATGCCGCTGGTGAAGCCGCCGACCTTGTCGAACACCTCGCGGCGGAAGGACGCATTGCCGCCGAGCAGGTTACGGACGGGCGCACGGCGCGTCGGCATCCCGATGTAGGTGCAGCCGATCACCCAGTCGAACTCCTCGGGGAACCAGGCCGGCCGGTCGGAGTCCCAGCTGGGCAAGGTACGGCCCCCGACCCCGGCCACGCTGGCGTCGGTGTAGGCGTCGATCATGCACTTCAGCCAGTTGACGTCCGCGATGGCGTCGTCGTCCAGGAAGGCCACCACCTGACCGGTGGCCGCGGCGATCCCCGTGTTACGGCCGCCGGACAGGCCCTGCTGGTGGTCGTTCTGGATCACCATGGCCTCGGGCAGCGCGGCCTTCAGCCGCTCGTACAGCGGGCGGTTGTAGTCGATGACGACGATCAGCTCTTTGGCCGGGTGGCTCTGCGCATGCACCGAGGCCACCGCGGCGAGGGGGGCGCCCCACCGGTCAGCGGCGTGCGCGCAGATGAGGACGGACGCGGACAGCATGGGCAGGCGCCCTCGCGCGCCTGAGCCAGGGCGGCGGTTGCGGCCGCGACCGGGGTCGCGGCGGTCACCGGGCCCAGCGTCTCGGCGCGCGCCGAGATCCGGGAGACCCGCTCGCGCAGGATCAGCTTCAGGATCCGCCAGCCGTCGTGCACCACGGACAGGTTGCTCTCGCCGTTCAGCCGCGGCCGCTCGAAGCTCGGCACCTCGTGGATGCGCAGGCCCGCCTTGGCCGCCCGGATGTTCATCATCGTCTCGATCTCGAAGCCGGGGCAGTCGAGGTCGAGCGCGTCCAGGTGGCGGGCCCAGAAGGCGTTGTAGCCGTAGCAGAGGTCGGTGAACTGGGTGCGGAACATCCGGTTGACCATGGAGCCGAGCAGCCAGTTGCCGTACCGGCGTCCCGCGGTGATGTCGGAGCTGCCGCCGCTGCCGGAGAACCTGGACCCCTTGGCGTAGTCCGCCCCGCACACCAGCGCGCCCACGAACTGGATGATCTCCGCCCCGTCGGTGGAGCCGTCCGCGTCCATGGCCACCAGGATGTCGCCCGTCGCGGCGACAAAGCCCGCGATCAGCGCGTCGCCCTTGCCCCGGCCCGGCTGGGTGATCACCCGGGCCTGCGGGCACAGCTCGTGCGCCACCGCCACGGTGTCGTCCACCGAGTGCCCATCGACCACGATGATCTCGTTGACCCACGGTGGCAGCGACCGGAAGACGTGCGGCAGGTTGGCCGCTTCGTTCCGGGCCGGAATGATCACGCTGACGGTGGGCACGATGGCGAACGCCGGTGAGATGGGCCGGTACGGCAGCATCGTCCGCACCTCAGCGGTGCCGCTCTCCGGGGCGACCGGAGCGGGCTCACTCTGAGGGGCGGGGAAGTTAGGAAGCACCATCTGGGTCAGGACCTCACAAGCGCTATCGGCACCGTCGGGAAACTCTGCAATGAACTTCTGTGATGCTGGGTTATGCACACGTAAATATGTGGGATAACCATCGGCGCGTCCCCGTTATCGGGCAACAAGCCGACATTCACGCTCGCGGGCATTGGCATTGGTCCCCCCTGGAGCAAACCGGCTTCCGTCCGCCACCGGCTCACCAGGTCCCTCGGTCATCCCTGTCGCGCGTCTCCGCGCCTCACACGTAGGTGACGCCTGGTCATCGCAGACGGTTTACGCGTAATCAAGACTTTTGTCCGAGATGATCTTGACGAAGCCGTGATCACCAGGGCCGGATCGGGCATGATTTAAGACAAAAAACCGTCGTAGATGAGCATAAGCTGGCCAGATCAAGATCATAAGGGGCGCTCAGCCAACTTTTCCTGGAGACGCCAAAGCGCATTCAACCGATTACGCAGAGCCACAAGGCGATGAGGACCTTAGTCACTATGGGTGACTATAAGTGACTCAGTGAATTACCGCTGACGCTGAACGCGGCCCGCCACCTGACACTGAGGGGCATATCTAGGCTCAGTGTGCTCAGGCTTAATTAATTACTTTAATAATGCCTGACCGCACATTGTTTCCTGGCCGCCCCGGAGTAAGCGGGATTACGCGTTTAATGACGCTCAGCGAAAAAGGCCTACCGGCCCCGATCAAGCCGGCTGAGCGGGATGAGCCTGCTCCCAGGCCCGCACCCGTTCGGCGTAGCGGCGGGCGGCCGCGCGCAGCTCCAGCTCAGGGTCCAGGTCGGCGGCGCGGGCGGCGGCCACCAGGGCGAACAGCCGGTCCCCCAGTGCATCCCCCTGGCCATCACCCGCCCCGTCGGCTTCGGCAGACTCGTCGGCTTCGGCAGACTCGTCGGCTTCGGCAGACTCGGTCA
The DNA here is from genome assembly GCA_964250865.1 of uncultured Streptosporangiaceae bacterium. Classification (GTDB taxonomy): domain Bacteria; phylum Actinomycetota; class Actinomycetes; order Streptosporangiales; family Streptosporangiaceae; genus Bog-532. Next base: position 5,338 of record CAXUJF010000178.1, on the reverse strand, counting down.
GCAGGTCGTGGGGGGGGCCCGGCCGCCCCGCCCCGCCCCCCCGCCGGGGGGGCCGGGGGGCCCCCCCGCCG
>CAXUJF010000178.1:1752-5257 GCA_964250865.1 uncultured Streptosporangiaceae bacterium | reverse complement strand
GTTGCAGGGCCGGCCCGCGCGGCCCGGCCCTGCAACTGGCTGGCCAGCGACAGCCCCGGCTGCCCGAACGGCACGCCGTCCAGCGCCGATACCTGGGCGGGATCCACTGCGCCCCGCTGGGCCCGTTCGGCCCGCTTGATCTCGTCCCAGTTCAGCGCGACTTCGGCGGCGCCGGTCACGGCCACGTCCGCGAACACGTGCGGGTGGCGTCGGACCAGCTTGGCCACGATCCCGTCGGCCACGTCGTCGATGGTGTACCCGGTGCCGTCATCCCGCTCGGAGGCCACCTCGGCGTGGAACAGCACCTGCAGCAGCACGTCCCCGAGCTCGTCCCGGAACGCGCCGTGATCCCCGTTCTCCAGCGCCTCCAGGGCCTCGTACGGCTCTTCGAGCAGGTGCGGGGCGAGCGAGGTGTGGGTCTGCTTGGCGTCCCACGGGCACTCCGTGCGCAGCACGGTCATGGTCGCGACCAGGTCGAGCAGCCGGGCCCCGGGCAGGTCAGCCGAGGCGCGGAGCACCTCGGTGGGCACGGCCGAGGCGTCCAGCTCGGCCCGCAGCGCGGTGACCGGGCTGGTCCCCCCGGGGTGGGCCGGAGGAGCGGCCAGCCAGACGACGTCCCGGTCCCCGGCGGCGCCGGTGGCATCAACCGTGGCCTCGGCCAGCTGCGGGGCCAGCTCATCGTCCGGGATATGCAGTATGTCTACGTCGATCCCCGCCGCGACCAGCGCGGCGTGCTGCGGGTGGTCCGGCGGGGCCAGCACCCGGGCGGCCGCGCGCAGCGTGTCCCAGGCCTGCAGGGTCAGCAGCCCCGGAGCAACCCGCGGGCTGGTGACCAGCAGGATCAGCACGACGGCGAGGTACCCGAGGTGGACGCCGTCGGGGGCGTGCCGCTCGCGCGCGACAGCGTGTCCGGCGACGCGACCACCGTGTACTGGCTGTAGTTCAGCTGGCCGTACTGCGGATTCACCTTGACCGAGTCGTCCTTGTAGACGTGGCACTCGGCCGTGTTGAACTGCTTGGTGATGGCGTTGACCGTGGCCGTGGCCGTCGGCAGCTGGCCGCCGTTGTGGGCCTCGGCGTAAGAGATCTCGATGGCCTGGTACCGGCCCAGCTCGCCCAGCAAGTTCGGCGGCAGGCCGTTGGCCACGGCCAGCTCGGGCAGCGTCACGTTGTTGACCCCCTGCTGCTGAGCCTGGGCCGCCGCCTGCTGGTAGACGTCCGCCAAGGCCTGGTCGCGCTGGCTGGCGGTCACCGTGAGGTGCTCGCTGGTGGCCAGGTTCTCGCGGACCTTGAACCTGATCAGCCAGCCCAGCACGTCCTTGGGGATCTGCGCCGCGGTGAGCTGGACCGCGCTGGAGAACGGCTTGGCCGCCACGGTCAGGTTGGTCACCTCGGTGTTGAGCTGGCTGCTGGAGATCGACTGGCTGCCGACGGTGGCGGCCGCGCCCATCTGGACCGGGGCGCACCCGGCGATCAGCCCGCCGAGGGCAGCAGCAACCACGGCAGCCTTGACCGCGGTCGCGGTCCTGATCGGTATGCGGCGCACGGCCACGTCCCTTCCTACGCCTTGGTCTCAGCTGGTGACGCCGGGTCCCCGAACAAAGCTTCGATCAGTTCGGTGCACCAGGCGAGCATGTCCCGGTCCCGCAGCGGCTGGCCGCCAATGGTGGTCGTACCGCTGGCCGGGGACCGGCCCCGGGACGCCCCGGCCGACGACGACCCGGGCACCGCCTTAGGAACCGGCACCAGCATCGTACGCACCGCCGGCTTGAGCAGTGTTCTGGGGTACAGCCGCTGCACCCGGACCTGCTTCGATTCGGGCAGTTCGACCGGCGCGAACCGGATGTGGCTCCCCTGCAGGGTGATGTCGGTCAGGCCGGCCCGCCGGGCCCGGGCCCGCAGCCGGGCCACCTCGAGCAGGTTCAGCACCGGCTCCGGCAGCTGACCGTACCGGTCGGTGAGCTCGTCCCGGACCGCGGTCACGTCGGCGTCGTTCTCGATCGCCGCGATCCGCGTGTACGCCTCCAGCCGGAGCTTCTCACCGGGCAGGTAGTCGTGCGGGATGTGCGCATTGACCGGCAGCTCGACCCGGACCTCGGGCCGGTCCGCCGGGCCCTCGCCCTTCAGCTCGTTGACCGCCTCGCCGATCATGCGGATGTACAGGTCGAACCCGACGCCGGCGATGTGCCCGGACTGCTCGCCGCCGAGCAGGTTGCCCGCGCCGCGGATCTCCAGGTCCTTGAGGGCCACGTACATGCCGGCCCCGATCTCGGTGTGCTGGGCCACGGTGGCCAGCCGCTCGTGCGCGGTCTCGGTCAGCGTGCGCTCGGGCGGATAGAGGAAGTAGGCGTAGGCCCGCTCCCGGCCCCGGCCGACCCGCCCGCGCAGCTGGTGCAGCTGGGACAGGCCGTAGGTGTCGGCCCGGTCCACGATCAGCGTGTTGGCGTTGGGGATGTCCAGGCCGGATTCGACGATCGTGGTCGCCACCAGCACGTCGTACTTGCCGTCCCAGAAGTCGACCATGATCGCTTCGAGCTGGTGCTCGTTCATCTGGCCGTGCGCCACCCCGACCCGCGCCTCCGGCACCAGCTCGGCCACCCGCGCCGCGACCTTGCCGATCGAGGCGACCCGGTTGTGCACGAAGAACACCTGGCCGTCCCGGAGCAGCTCGCGCCGGACCGCCGCGGCGATCTGCCGCTCGTCGTACGGGCCGACGAACGTCAGCACCGGGTGGCGTTCCTCCGGCGGGGTGAGGATGGTGGACATCTGCCGGATCCCGGCCACGCCCATCTCCAGCGTGCGCGGGATCGGCGTGGCCGACATGCTCAGCACGTCGACCTCGGTCCGCAGCCGCTTCAGGTACTCCTTGTGCTCGACCCCGAACCGCTGCTCCTCGTCGATGATGATCAGGCCCAGCCGCTTGAACTGGACCTCGGGCGACAGCAGCTTGTGGGTGCCGATGACCACGTCGATGTCGCCGTCGGCGATCTCGCGCAGCGTTTCCGTGGTCTGCGCCGCGCTCTGGAACCGCGACAGGGCCCGGACCTTGACCGGGAACGGCGCGTAGCGCTCGCTGAACGTGGAGAAGTGCTGCTGCACCAGCAGCGTGGTCGGCACCAGCACCGCGACCTGCAGGCCGTCCTGGACCGCCTTGAACGCGGCCCGCACCGCGATCTCGGTCTTGCCGTAACCGACGTCACCGCAGATCAGCCGGTCCATCGGGATGGGCCGCTCCATGTCGCCCTTGACCTCGTCGATGGCGGCCAGCTGGTCGCCGGTCTCGACGTAGGGGAACGCGTCTTCCAGCTCACGCTGCCAGGGCGTGTCCGGCCCGAACGCGTGCCCGGGGGACGCCACCCGGGCCGAGTAGAGCCGGATCAGCTCGGCCGCGATCTGGCGCACCGCCTTGCGGGCCCGGCCCTTGGCCTTGGCCCAGTCCGCCCCGCCCAGCCGGTGGCGGGTGGGGGCGTCGCCCCCGGGGGACTGGGGGACCGCGGGCCGCGGG
>CAXUJF010000178.1:0-1742 GCA_964250865.1 uncultured Streptosporangiaceae bacterium | reverse complement strand
GGGCCCGGGCCCGGGCCCGGGGCCCCGGCCCCCCCCCCCCCCGGGGGCTGGGGGGCCGCTTCGCCACCGGAGTACTTGGTGACCTCGTCCAGCTGGTCGGTAGGCACGTACAGCCGGTCCGGTGGCTGGCCGCGCTTGCTCGGCGCGTACTCGATGACCAGGTACTCGCGGGTGGCTCCGGCCGCGGTCCGGCTGGTCATCTCCATGAACCGGCCCACGCCGTGCTGCTCGTGCACCACGTAGTCGCCCGGGCTGAGCTGCAGCGGGTCCACCCCGCCGCGCCGCCGGCTGGGCATCCGGCGCATGTCCTTGGTGCTGGCCCGGCTGCCCGGCTGCCCGGCCAGGTCGTTCTCGGTTAGCACGGCCAGCTTGACCGACGGCCAGATGAACCCGTGCTCCAGCAGCCCGGTGGTGACGTAGGGCACCGACGGCTCGGACGGGTCGGTCAGCTCCGCCATCCGGGCCCCGAGGCCTTCGCCCCGGAGCACCTCGGTGAGCCGCTGCGCGGGACCGTGCCCCTCGGTGACCAGCACGACCTGCCAGCCGTCGGCCACCCAGCCGCGCATGTCGGAGATCATGGCGTCGGTGGCGCCGCGATAGGCCGCGGCCGGGGTGGCCTCCATGCTGAACGACGGCCGGGTGCCGTCGCCGCCGGTGTCGTCCTCGTCGTCGGTGCCGCCGAACGGCTCGATCGTCCACCACGGCAGCGCCCGGGCCCGGGCGGCCTCGCGGATCTTGGCGATCGGCTGGAACGCGGCCGCGCCCAGGTCGATCGGGGCCTCGCCGCCGGCCGCGGCGTTGACCCAGGACGCGTCCAGGAACTCCCGGCTGGTACTGACCAGCTCCTCGGCCCGGGTGCGGATGCGCTCCGGGTCACAGGCGACCAGCACGCCGCCCGCCGGCACGTAGTCGGTCAGCAGATCCATGCGCTCGGCCAGCACCGGCGCGAACGCCTCCATGCCCTCGACCGCGATGCCGTCGGCCAGCTTGCCGAGCACCTCGGACAGGCCGGGGAACCGCGCGGCCAGGTCCTTGGCCCGGTCCCGGACCGCGGGCGTGAGCAGCAGCTCGCGGCACGGCGGGGCCCACAGGCCGGCCGGCGCCTCAGCCAGGCTGCGCTGGTCGGCCACCTTGAAGTAGCGGATCTCCTCCACCGTGTCGCCGAAGAACTCGATCCGCACCGGGTGCTCGTCGGTCGGAGAGAACACGTCGATGATGCCGCCGCGGACGGCCACGTCGCCACGCTTGCCGACCAGGTCCTCGCGGGCGTAGCCGATCTCCACCAGCCGGGTCAGCAGTTCGTCCGGGTCACAGGTGTCGTCGGCGCGCAACCGGACCGGCTCCAGGTCACCCAGCCCGCCGACGATCGGCTGCAGCAGGCAGCGGACCGGCGCGACGACCACCGACAGCGGGCCGGCGGCCTCGTCGTCGGCGTCCGGGTGGGCCAGCCGTCGCAGCACGGCCAGCCGCTGCCCGACGGTGTCCGAGCGCGGGGACAGGCGCTCGTGCGGCAGCGTCTCCCAGCCCGGGAAGCAGACCACCCGGTTCGCGGGCAGGAACGAGCCCAGCGCGGCGGTCAGGTCCTCGGCCTCGCGGGCCGTGGCCGTGACCGCCAGCACGAACTGGGCTGCCCCGGTGGCAATAGCCGCGGTCAGCACGGGCCGCAGGGCCGGCGGCGCGATGAGGTCGACGCCCGCCAGCCCGTCCGGCCCGTGGCCCGGTCCAGTGACCGGCTCGGCGGC
>CAXUJF010000177.1:0-10475 GCA_964250865.1 uncultured Streptosporangiaceae bacterium | reverse complement strand
CTGCACGGTCGGCGCGCCCGGACTGACCTCGGAGGCCGGCGGAGTCGGCGCCGGAGGCGGGGGCGATGACGGCGGAGAGCTTGGCGTCGGGTCGAACATCGACGGGGACGCAGCCGGTCGGGGGGCCGGGTCGAACCAGCCCGCACCGTCCGGCCCGTCTGTCAGGGCCCGATCCGGGTCGATCGGGGCCAGGCTCCGCGCCACCCGGGCCAGCCCGAAGCCGATCGCTTCCTGCTCGGTCGCGCTCAGGCCACCGGTCGACTCGGGGAACGGCATCAGCCGCGAGGGCGGCCGGGCCGAGGCCGGCGCCCTGGTCGGCAGAGCGCTGCTGCCGTCGGAGGCGGTGTCCTGGTTCAGGCGCCGCCAGCGGTCTTCCCACTCCGCCTCACCGGCGCCGCACCCGCGCACGTAGGCCTGCAGTACCGGCAGGCTGGGCAGCGCCGGGCCGGCCTCCGCCGTGGTGAGCGTGTCCTCCGGGAAGTGGGCCCGCGCCGCGAGGTCGCGGGCGCCCAGGCCTGCATGGTCACGCAGCGCACGCAAGTCACGCAGGAAGGCAGCCTTCTCTGCGTCGGCTCCAGCCCTGCTGACGCCAGCAGGCGGGGCGTTGCGGGGATGTGTCATGAGACCTCCCGATTTCGCCATACCCGCGGATATCTAGGTTCGTTGATCACCGTTACCCTGCAGCGTAAACCCGATCATTCCGCCACGTTGCCGCATTCATCACGAGGTGCAGCAACGTCGGCACGCGCAGGAAGTCCAGCGATCCCATTTGTGGCTGTCTGGGCGTTAAAGGGCGATTCGAGGGCCTCGCCGTTTAGGTGACGTTTATCTTTCCAGGTGGCGAAGTCGATCGCCAAACTGAACCCCGGCGTGGCGTCAGTAGTTACTTTTAGTGATCAAAAGCGGACGGCCAGGCCAACGGTGAGCGCGGCGCCGAAAACCAGCTGCAGCCGCCCGGTCTGGCCCAGCGCGGTGATCAGAGCCCGGCCGGCCGCACCCGAACGGACCGCCTTGATCGGGCCGACCGCCAGTGGCAGCGCGATCACGGTCAGCGCGGCCAGTGGCCGGGCCGGGGTCATCGCCAGCGCCACCGCGAACGGGACCAGCAGGCTGGCCACGTAGACCGTGCGGCTGCGGGCGTCGCCCAGCATCACCGCCAGCGTGCGCTTGCCCACCTCGGCGTCGGAGTCGATATCGCGCAGGTTGTTGATCATCAGCAGGGCGCAGGACAGCAGTCCGGCCGGGACGGCCGCGATCAGTTCCAGCCAGGTGAACCGGACCAGCTGCACGTAGGCGGTGCCAGCCACCGCGGCCACCCCGAAGAACGTGAACACCGCGATTTCACCGAAGCCGCGGTACCCGTACGGGTGTGACCCGCCGGTGTAGAACCAGCCCGCCGCGACCGCGGCCGCACCGACCAGAATCAGCCACCAGGACGTGAAGATGGCCAGCACCAGGCCGGCCACGCAGGCCACGCCGAAGCAGGCGAACGCCGCGGCCAGCACCTGCTTGGGCCGGGCCAATCCCGCCGCGACCAGCCGGGTCGGCCCGACCCGGCGTTCGTCGGAACCGCGGATGCCGTCGCTGTAGTCGTTGGCGTAGTTGACCCCGATTTGCAGGGCCAGCGCCACCACCAGGGCCAGCACGGCCCGCCAGAGGGAGAACTTGCCGTAGCCGAAGGCCACCCCGGTGCCGATGAACACCGGTACGACCGCGGCCGGCAGGGTCCGCGGCCGGGTGCCCGCCAGCCAGTCCCGCGGCTGCGCGACCCGCGGTCCCTCGGCGGGGACGGTACTGGTATCTGAGCTCATTCCGGCGGGACCTCCAGGGCCGTGTGCAGCCGCACGATCGGGACGCGGACGCCCATGTCCAGCTGGCTGCGCGCGCCGTCGGCGGCCCAGCCCGCACTCTCCAGGAACTGCCGCAGGGCCGTGTCGGCCTCCAGCACCCAGGCCGAGACCTGGCTGAACCGGCCCTCGGCCAGCGTGTCGGCCACCGCGTTCAGCAGCCGCCCGCCGTGGCCCTGGTTGGTCCGGCCCGGGGCGACGTGCAGCTCGTACAGCTCCCCGTCGGGGGCCGGCCACCGGTCTTCGTCGCTGGCCGGCCCGACCGACGCGAACCCGGCGATCACCCGTTCCGGGCGCCCGCCGGCCGCGGCCGGCTCAGTGGCGGTGGCCACCAGCACCTGGTGCCGGCTGGTGGGCGGCTTGGCGATGGCCTCGGCCCACCGTTCCTGCCAGCGCTCCGTCGCTTCCGTGCTGGTCAGCTCGGCCAGCACGTCGTCCGGGATGACCCCGGTGTAGTCGTCACGCCAGCACTCGACCTGGATCCGGGCCACGCCGGCGGCGTCGGACCCGCGGGCGGGGCGGACGAAATCCTGACCGCTCAACGGCTCTGCGTGTCCTCAGGGTGCGCCGCCAGCTGGCTGACGTCGCGCGCCGCGCCCTGCGCCGCCGAGGTGGCCATGGCCGCGTAGGCCTGCAGCGCCGCGCTGACCGGCCGTTCGCGGTGCACCGGCCGGTAGCCGGCCACGGTGGCCAGCATCTGATCCCGGCGGGCGGCCAGCTCGGTGTCGGACACCTCCAGCGTCAGGTCCCGGCGCGGGATGTCGATGGTGATCTGGTCCCCGTCGTTGACCAGCGCGATCGGCCCGCCCAGCGCCGCCTCCGGCGCAATGTGGCAGATCGACAGCCCGGAGGTGCCGCCGGAGAAGCGGCCGTCGGTGATCAGCGCGCAGGCCCGGCCCAGGCCCTTGCCCTTGAGGAAGCTGGTCGGGTACAGCATCTCCTGCATGCCGGGGCCGCCACGCGGTCCTTCGTACCGGATGACCACCACGTCGCCGGCCGATACGGCGCCCCCGAGGATGCCGTCCACGGCGTCCTCCTGGCTCTCGAAGACCCGCGCGGTGCCCTGGAACCGGTGCAGCTCCTCGGGCACGCCGGCCGTCTTGACGATCGCGCCCTGCGGGGCCAGGTTGCCGTACAGCACGGCCAGACCGCCGTCGGTACTGTAGGCGTGGGCGACGTCCCGGATGCAGCCGCCCTCCCGGTCCAGGTCCAGCTCCTCCCAGCGGGCCGACTGCGAGTACGGCTGGATGGTCCGGATCCCGCCCGGGGCCGCGTGGTACAGCTCCACCGCCTCGTCCAGGACGGAGTCCGAGCGCAGGTCCCAGGCGTCCAGGAACTCCCGGAGCGTGCCGCCGTGCACGGTCTGCACGCTGGTGTTGAGCAGCCCGGCCCGGTCCAGCTCGCCCAGGATGGCCGGGATGCCGCCCGCCCGGTGGACGTCCTCCACGTGATAGTTGCTGCTGGGTGCGACCTTGCACAGGCACGGGACGCGCCGGGACAGCTCGTCGATCTCCTTGAGGCCGAAGTTCACGCCCGCTTCGTGCGCCGCGGCCAGCAGGTGCAGGATCGTGTTGGTCGACCCGCCCATGGCCACGTCCAGCGCCATCGCGTTCTCGAACGCATCCCGGCTGGCCACCGCGCGGGGCAGCACCGACTCGTCGTCGCCGGAGTAGTAGCGCCGGGCGGCCTCGACGATGGCCACGCCGGCCTGCTCGAACAGCCCGCGCCGGGCGGTATGCGTGGCCAGCGTGGTGCCGTTGCCGGGCAGCGCCAGGCCGATCGCCTCGGTCAGGCAGTTCATCGAGTTGGCGGTGAACATGCCCGAGCACGAGCCGCAGGTCGGGCAGGCCGACTCTTCCATGTCGAACAGCTCGGCGTCGGACACCGACGGGTCGGCCGCGGCGATCATGGGGTCGATCAGGTCGAGCTTGTTGCCGCCCGCGCCGGTCACGGCCGCGCCCAGCGGCTTGCCCGCCTCCATCGGCCCGCCGGACACGAACACGGTCGGGATGTTCAGCCGCATGGCCGCGATGAGCATGCCGGGCGTAATCTTGTCGCAGTTGGAGATGCAGATCAGGGCGTCCGCGCAGTGCGCGTTGACCATGTACTCGACCGAGTCGGCGATCAGCTCCCGGCTCGGCAGCGAGTACAGCATGCCGCCGTGGCCCATGGCGATGCCGTCGTCCACCGCGATCGTGTTGAACTCGCGTGGCACCGCGCCCGCCGCCTTGACCGCGGCCGACACGACCTGGCCCACTTCACGCAGGTGGACGTGACCGGGGACGAACTCGGTGAAGCTGTTGGCTACCGCGACGATCGGCTTTCCGATGTCCTCCCGGGCGACGCCCGTCGCCCGGAGCAGGGCGCGGGCGCCCGCCATGTTTCTGCCGTGGGTGACAGTGCGAGACCGAAGCGGTGGCATGACCGGTTAACTCCGAAGTTCAGCTGAAGGCCCAGGGAAGGGCCGGTGAAGTCCCTGCTCGCAGGTTTTCTTCAGCCTACCGGAGCGTGTTGATCGGCATTGTTGAGCGGCAGCACGCGGGCCGCCGCCGCGTAGATCTGCTCAACCTCGTCCTTGCTGAGCTTGGGCCGGTCCCGCAGCAGCGCGTTGCGCCGCAGGTACTTGCGCAGCCGGTCGCCGTTGAACACGTCGACCTCACGGATGGTGGCCACGTTCCACGGCACTCCCGGCCCGTAGACGGCCAGCACCGGCCGGACGTAGACGGTGTGCCCGAGTTCGGCGGTCAGCCGCTCGCTGGCCTGCGAGGCTTCCCAGCGCGCGTGCTCCAGCCGGTCCTTCTTGCTGAACGGCCCGTGCCACAGCTGCCGCCCGTTGCGGGTCCGGATCGGCAGATTCTTGTCCCAGGCCTCGGAGTCGATGGCGTAGGCGCCGGTCGGCCCGACCACGAAGTGGTCGATCTGCTCCCGGCTGCCCGGGATGGGCCGTGAGTGCAAGGCCCGGTAGCCGGACCGCTCCATCCGGGCTAGCTGGCGCTGGGTGCGCTTCTCCGCACCACTCAGCCGGACCCCACCCGCGGGCATGGACGCGGTGGTCCGCGACCGGTAGATGACGTCGGCGATGGCCGCGAGCACCGCCGCGGTCAGCCCGGCCCGCCAGGTGAAGATGAACGTGAAGACCAGCCCGGCCACGATTGCGATCAGCAACCGCCGCCGCCAGATCCGCATCCTGGCGTCGGCCATCACGTCGCCGACCTTGATCCGGTCGGCCTTGCGGTCGGTGCCGTCCCAGGCGTTACTGGCCGCGTAGGCAGGACCAGCCGAGGGACGATGCCGCCGGGCCCGGTTGGACTCCTGCCCTTCGCGGCGCTTGCGGGGCCCCCGCTCCGGCGCCGAGCCGCCCGGGCCCTGGCTCGGGGGACCGGAGTCGTCCGATGACCCGGAACCGCTCGGCAGCGCCAGTCGCCGGACCGGGATGTCCTGATGCGGCGGCCGGCCCCCCGGGCTCCGCGGTTCGGTGCGCGGTGGTTCGGTGCGCGGTGGTTCGGTGCGCGCTGATTCAGTGCGCGGCGCCTTGTTCTGCTGCGACGTGCCCTCGGGTGATTGGGTCGGCCGCGGTGGCCGGCGCAGGCGCGGCACCTGGTGCAGCCGCCGGGGCTCCCAGATCTGCCGGTCGGCCTGAGCGCCCGCGCCGAGCGGGCCGAAGCTGGACAGCCCGGGCGGACCGGCCTGGCCGGGCGGGCGATCGGGATCCGGGACGGGCGCCGGGGCCGAGGCGGCCGGGGCGGCCTCATCCTGGCGGTCCTCGGTGCCGGGCCAGACGCTCCTGGCCGCAGACCGGAAGGCCGAGTTCAGCCGGGCCGCACGCAGGGCATTCTCGTACCCGTTCGCGGCGCTCTCGTGGTAGCCGTCCCCGGCGCTCTCGCGGGGGTCGGACGACCCGTGCGCACCGGATCCCCCCGCTGGGCCGGTCGGCTCGGGGAGGTCGGCGTCTGCGTCGGGCGGTCCGGACGCGGGCGTGCTGGACGTGGGGTGCTCCGGGGCAGAATCGGCTGGGGTGCGAACCCCGTCGCGGGGGTCAGGCACGTCAGGGCGATCGGGCGCGTCCGGCTGGTCGCGCTGGTCGCGCGGGTCAGGCTCATCAGACGCCTTGTGGGCGCTGAGTCTGTCAGACGGACTGGGTGGGTCGGCGGCCGGCCCCGCGACGGCCGGGCCGGTGGGCGGCACGGCAGCGCCAGACGAATTTTGCGGGCGCGCGCCGTCGCGCCCCTGCGGGTTCGATGGGGCCGATGACCTATGGCTTTTCTTAGTGGGCCATGTCATCTGTTCCACATGCTTAGCGTAACTGAACAAAGGCGCAGCGCAAGTCGTCACGCGTTGAGTTAATTATGTCGCTCTGGGGAGTGTATCTGGCTCCGGATCGGGGATGAATAAGCTTTCGGCCAGTGCCCCGGTTTGCACGGTCTACCATTTGGTAACATGCCTCAGATTCATGAGCTTACGATGATCGGCCTGGCCACCGCCATCCGTAGCCGGCAACTTTCTCCGGTAGAAGTAACCAATCATTATCTGCGCCGGATTGAGGAGCTGAACGCCCAGGTCGGAGCGTTTTACACGGTATCCGCGGAGCTGGCCGGAGAGCAGGCCCTGGCCGCCGAAAAGGCGGTGTCAGCCGCGCGTGAGGCCACCGCTCTTCCGCCGCTACTTGGCGTTCCGGTACCAATCAAGGACCTGAACATGGTTGCCGGTGTGCGGCAGACGTTCGGTTCCGCTGTGTATGAGGACTATGTGGCGTCGGATGACGATTACGTCGTCGCCGCCATCCGCGCCGCCGGTGCCGTCATCACGGGCAAGACCGCCACCCCCGAATTCGGTCTTCCGTGTTACACCGAGACCAAGATCGGGCCGCCGGCGCGCACGCCGTGGGATCTGTCCCGGTCGGCCGGGGGCTCCAGCGGCGGCGCCGCGGCCGCGGTGGCCGCGGGGCTGGCCCCGGCCGCCCAGGGCAGTGACGGCGGCGGCTCCATCCGTATTCCGTCCAGCGTGTGCGGGCTGTTCGGCCTCAAGCCGTCCCGCGGCCGGGTTTCCGGCGGCCCGATCGTGCCCGACCTGTTCGGCCTGGCCACGAACGGCCCGATCGCGCGGACCGTGGCCGACGCGGCCCTGCTCCTCGACGTGATGAGCGGCAACCAGGTCGGCGACCTGTACACGCAGCGGCCGCTACCCGACGGCGAGACGTTCCTGGGCTACGCGCGCCGGGAGCCGGGGAAGCTGCGGATCGGCCGCACGCTGGTGCCGCCGGTCGAGGGGGCCGAGGTGCACCCGGACTGCGTGGCCGCCTACGAGCGGGCCAGCGCGCTGCTGACCGAGCTGGGCCACGAGGTGGAGGACGTGACGCTGCCGATCGGGCCGGACGTCGTGCCGTTCTTCGAGACGCTCTGGTACGCGCACGCCACGTTGGCCCCGATTGACCCGGCCCGGGAGGACCGGCTGCTGCCGTTCACCCGCTACATGCGCGAGCGGGGGCTGGCCGTCAACGCCGGCGAGCTGATCTTCGCCCAGGCCTACCTGCAGATCGTGCTGCGGCCCGCACTGGCCGCGATGAACGCCTACGACGCGATCCTCACCCCGACCCTGGCCTCGCCGCCGGCCCCGGTCGGCTACTTCACCGAGGTGGACCCGGCCGAGAACTTCGAGCGGCAGAAGCGGTTCACCCCGTTCACCGCGGCCTACAACCTGTCCGGCCAGCCCGCGGTGAACCTGCCGTTGCACTGGAACTCCGGCGGCCTGCCGATCGGCGTCATGCTGGCCGGCCGCATCGGCGACGAAGCCACCTTGATCTCCCTGTCGGCCCAGCTCGAACAGGCCCACCCGTGGCAGGATCGGCGACCGCCGCTGGGATAACGTCGGCGGATGCGAATTGCCCGGCGCCGGCGCGGCGTCGGCCGTGCCGTCAACGTGGCCGTCGCGCTCGTCGTGGCCGGGCTGCTGCTGTGGGTCATGGCGGCCGGCGTCGGCACGATCCCGCCGCTCGGGGCGGTCCTCGACCCCGGGCGGGGGGCCTGGACCTCAGCCTCGGGCGCCGGGCTACCCGGGGCGCAGACGCTGCACCTGACCGGCCTGCAGCACCCGGTCGCGGTGTCGTTCAGCGCCCAGGGCGTGCCGTCCATCCAGGCCGCCACCGACCACGACGCCTACCTGGCCCTGGGCTACGTGCAGGCCCGGTTCCGGCTGGCCGAGATGGACAGCGAGCGCCGCCTGGGCGAGGGCCGGCTGGCCCAGCTGGCCGGCCCCAGCGAGCTGGGCTCGGACGAGTTCGAACTGCGGCTCGGGCTGCTGCGCACCGCCCAGCGGGAGTGGGCCGCCACCTCCCGGTCCAGCCCGGCCGGGCAGGCCCTGCTCAGCTTCGCCCAGGGGGTCAACGACGACATCGCCCAGGTCCGGACGGCCGGTAACTGGGCGGCCGAGTTCTCCCTGGCCCGGGTCTACCCGTCGGCCTGGACCCCGGTCGACTCACTGGTCATCCAGGGTGTGCTGACCGAGGAACTCGACTTCACCACCACCCCGCTGGACTACGCACTGCTGCAAAAGTCGCTCGGCGCGGCCAAGACCATGGCCTGGTTCCCGGTCAATCCGGCCAACCAGCAGAGCCCGTTCGACCCCCGGCCGTACCGCAATCTCGGCCTGACCAAGGTGGCACCGGATGCCGCCAGTTCGGTCCCGCCGGTAACCGCCGCCACGACCTCGTCCTCCTCGCCGTCCAGCGTCATTAATTCATCATCTTCATCGGCGGTCACCGCGGCGGCGGGCCAGCTGCTGGCCCAGATCAGCCGGCTCCCGGCCGGGCTCGTACACCGGCAGCCGGACAGCAACGCCTGGGCCGCGAACGGGCCCGTGGTGGACGGGCACGGCGCCATCCTGGCCGGGGACCCGCACCTGCCGCAGACGCTGCCGTCCATCTGGTACCAGGCCGCCCTCTCCGCCCCCGGCCAGGACGTCAGCGGGGTCACCGTGCCCGGGGTCCCCGGCGTCCTGATCGGGCACAACCAGCACATCGCCTGGTCACTGACCGACACCCAGAACCAGGGCGCGCTGTTCTACGCCGAGCAGACCAGCCGCAGCCACCCGGGCCAGTACTACTGGCGGGGCGCCTGGCGGCCGATGTCGACCGTGCACTACACGATCCCGGTCCGCGGCGGCTCGACCAGATCGCTGACCGTGCACATCACCGTGCACGGGCCGATCATGACCCAGGCCGGCCAGACGATGGCCGTGGACTGGATGGGCAACGTGCCGTCGCCCGACCTCACCGCCCTGCTCGGCATCAACCAGGCCAGTAACTTCGCCCAGTTCCGGACCGCGCTGGCCAGCTGGCACGCGCCCACCCAGAACTTCGTCTACGCCGACGACCACGGGAACATCGGCGAGATCTCGGCCGGCTACTATCCGCAGGTCGCGCACGGCGACCCGTGGCTGCCGCTGTCCGGCACCGGCGCCGACGACATCGACGGCGTCATCCCCTACGCCGCGGTGCCGCAGGTGTACGACCCGCCCGGGCACGTGATCGCCACCGCCAACCAGCGGCCGGTCGGCTCGTCCTACCCGTACTACATCGGGACCAGCGGAAACTTCTTCGACAACAGCTACCGGGCCAACCAGCTCTACGCCAGCCTGCGGGGCCGCTCCAACCTGACACCGGCCGCCTTCGCCGCCTTGCAGGGCAACGTGGCCGACAACCTGGCCCAGTCGATCGTGCCCAGGCTGGTCGCCGCGCTGCGCCAGTCGCAGAGTCAATCGCCGGGTCAGTCCCAGGGCCAGTCGGGTGCCCTGAGCAAGAACGAGCAGTCGGCGCTGAACCAGCTGGCCAACTGGAACGAGGAGATGACGACCGGCTCAGCCGCGGCCTCGATCTGGTGGACGTTCTGGGGTGACTACATCTCGGCCACGTTCCAGCCGTGGTGGACGTCGGCCAAGGTTCCGGTGCGCAAGGACCAGGCCGGCCTGGCCCTGTCGTCCTGGCCGACCAGCCTGACCGAGGACCTCGACGCCTGGACGACCGGCACCGGTTCGCCACCGTCCCTGTCGGCGTTCACCCTCCCGGCGGGAGCGAATCGCCCGATGTCGCAGGTGATGCGGCAGGCGTTCGACACCGCCGTGTCCCACCTGGCGTCAAAGCTGGGCGGATCACCGTCGACCTGGGCCTGGAGCAAGCTGCACACCCGGGAGTTCCCGTCGCTGACCGGGGCGTCCGGGCTGGGGTACGGGCCGCGCGCCTCGAGCGGTGACGCCTGGACGGTGGACGCGGCCGAGGGAGGCCTCAATTCGAGCGTGGGGCCGTCCTGGCGGATGGTGATCGCCTTCCCCGGTGCAGCGGGTACTTCCAGCGGCCAGGGGAGCGGCCCGGCGCTGGCCGAAGGCGTCTACCCCGGCGGCCAGAACGAGAATCCGGCCTCACCCTGGTACAGCAACCTGATCGACTACTGGTGGGATGACCGCCTGCTGCCCATGCCCGCGCCCGGCGCCGCGGCGGGTTCGTTGCACTGGACGCTGCGTCCTCCCGGTCCGGTCACGGCCATGGCGGTGGCCCGTGGCTGACCTGCGGCGGCTCGGCAAACGCGGCAGCTACCGGCTCGGCGGCCAACTGGGCGGCGGGCGTGGGGGCTGCGGCGG
>CAXUJF010000176.1:0-10529 GCA_964250865.1 uncultured Streptosporangiaceae bacterium | reverse complement strand
CCCGTCCCACCGCCGCACGCCCACGGAAGCCAGACCACACCCGCCCAATGACGCGATTGGCGGGGTCCAGCCCGATGAGACGAGACGATCAGGCGCCGTCCGGTATGTAGTGACGGCTCTCGTCAGACGGGTCGATCCAGACCCGCATGATCATGCCGGTGGGCGGATCGCGGAACCGCTCAGCCGTCGGTACCCAGCCCGGCTCGGGCTTGCGCGTCTGGCCGTGCCGCCCGCGCCGGCGCACCCGATGCCAGGCGCCCGGCGTACCGGAGACACCGGTTCGCTCGGCGCTGGCGCGCTCGGTTTGCTCGTCGACGGGGCCGGCGTAGGTGGCCGGTATCAGCGCACCCGCCGCGACCGCGTCCAGCCCGGCCAGGTTGACCCGGACTGGTTCGCGGAGGGTGAGCGCCGCCAGGTAGCGGGACAGCTGCTCACTGGCTTCGGCGGGCCGGTAGGTGGCCAGCACCAGGAGCCTGGCTGCGGCCAGGTCCGCGGTAACGTCGGCCAGGAGGGCCAGCGTCTCGCCATCCACCCGGTGCAGATCGTCGAGCACCAGCAGGAGCGGCGCGGCGCGGCTGGCTGTCTCCAGGTAGCCGACGACGGCTCGGTGCTGCCGGAACCGGGCCGCAGCCGGATCGCCGTCCCCTGTCGGAGTGCCCTCGTCCGCCGGGCGTCGCAAGGCGGTTACCGTCCAGCCTTCGCCGGTCAGGTGCTGGCTGACCCGGTCGGCGAACGCGGTCTTGCCTGTCCCGGCGTCGCCGCTCACCAGCACGATCTGCATCCGGCCGGCTGCCGCTTCCCGCGCTGACCGTGCCACCTGGCTCAGCTCGGTTTCCCGGCCGGCGTACGGCGCGGCCACGGCCGGCGCCACACTGCTGCCCGCCGGCGCGGGGACCGCCGTCACGGAGGTGGGCGACAGCGCGGCTGGCGGAGCGGACAGGCGCGGCGCCTGCGCGAGAATATCGCTCTCCAGCTCGCGCAGGGCCGGCCCGGGGTCGACGCCGAGATCAGCCGCCAGCCGCGCCCGCGCCCGGCGCAGCGCCGACAGCGCGTCGCCCTGCCGCCCGGACTGGTACAGCGCCAGCGCGAGCAGCCGCCACGCTTCTTCCCGCAGCGGATGCTCGGCCGTCAGCCGGTCCAGGCCGGCGACGGCCTGCGCGCCTCGGCCCAGCCGCAGCGCCGCGTTGGCCAGGCGCTCGGTGGCCATCAGGCGCAGTTCCTCCAGCCGGGACGCTTCCAGGTCGGCCCAGGCCATGCCGCCGAACTCCTGGAAGGCCGGACCGCGCCAGGACGCCAGCGCGGACGAGAGCCGGTCGTGCACGGCGACGGGGTCGTCCAGCTCGGCGGCCTGGTGTATCTCGTCCTCGAAGGACCAGGCGTCAACCGCGTCCTGGCCGAGCTGGATCGCGTAGCCCGGCGGGGAAGTGACCAGGACGCCTGACGGGGTCCGGGCCGGTCGGCCTGGCTCCAGGGCACGGCGCAGATGAGAGACATACGACTGCACCGCGGCGAGGGCCTGGGTCGGCGCCTCACCGGCGTAGAGATCCTCGATGAGCCGATCGGCGGAGACCACCCGGCCGTGTTCGGCGATCAGCCGGGCCAGGACACACCGCTGCCTCGGTCCGCCAACATCGGCCGGGACGTCGTCGACGATGACTTGCAGCGGGCCGAGCACCCGAACCCCGATCACACGCACCTCGCTGACGAAGAGGATCAAGCCCACCCTGACGCGTTCGCAACCGGGCCGCAAGCCGGCGGCAAGTCACCCACAAGCGCGCCATCCCACGCTGGGTACGTAACCACAGCAACAGGAGGTATCCCGATGAACGCATTGAACGACCACCCCTCGGCCCGCGGCCTGCGTGGGTGGTGGGCATCTCCGCCGCGAACGGGTCTGCAACGCCTGATCGCGCCGTATGAGTACCGCCACCTCCGCTTCTTCGGGTCGGCGCGTATCGCCGGTGGCAGTGTCGCGGCCATCGCTGGCGTCATCTGCCTCGCGTACGACGCCTACGGATGGGCCGCCTTCTTCCTGGTTCTCGGGGCGCTGAATCTCGCCGGTGGCTCCTGGTTCCTCAACGTCGATCGCTCCGCATCGGCCCGAACCTGAGCCCGGTCAGACGCCCGCCGGGACCGGCCATGATGGTCACCGGCGGGACCGCCCCGGGCTCGCTCACGCCGACGGCGTGACGACCACCGCGCTGCCGTAGGCGACGACTTCGGCGCGTGCCTTACCGATCTCGGAGGAGTCGAAGCGCATCGCGATCACCGCGTTGGCCCCGAGCAGCTTCGCGTTTTCGATCATTCGGTCGATCGCGTGCCTGCGGGCGTCTTCGAGAACCACCGTGAACTGCGAGACCTCGCCCTGGCGCAGCGACGAAATCCCGCCGGCGACGGTCTTGCTGATGCCCATCGCCCGCACCACCAGACCAAACGTGACGCCTAGATTCTGTTCCACCACCGTGCCGGGCAGCTCGAACGCGGTGGTGACCGGGAAAACAGCGGCTGCGGACTTCGGGGTGCCTGCCGTACTCGTCGTATTCGTCATGCGGGGCAGTACACCGTCGCCGCTCGCGCCGTGTCAAAGAGTTGCGCGGATCGGGTGATCGCCCCAGGGAGCAGCGCCGAGGGCATCGAACCACGACGGCAGATGCTGGCCGCCCGGGTGCGCCTGCAAAACTGGGCCCAGCTCCCGGGAACCGTGTCCCGTAGCTACCATCACCGGGGGCGCCCCGGTGGGTTGAACCACATGGTGAAGAAGCTCTTCAGCGACCTGCTGGCCGCCGGGGCCTCGGCCACGATGTCGGCCAGTTTTTCGGGCATGATGACGACCGCGAAGTAGCGCTCGCCGGTGCGCGGGTCGTCGTAAATGGGCCAGTCGGTGCGTTCCCCGTCGGTGCCCAGCGAGTAGATCGCGGTCACGCTGTCGTGGGCCCGCCCGTAGATCACGCCCGGGCCACCCCGCGAGACCAGCAGGGAGCCCTGATTGACCAGGCGCTCTTCGTCCACCGGCACGTCCTTGACCACGGACATGTGGCCGTCGTGTTCGATGGCGACGCAATGGGCGCCCGCGCTGTCCCGGTAACACTTCAGCATGAACTGCTGGCCCTCGACCGTGTACTCGGCCAGCGTGGTGACGGAAGTGCCCGGCCGCCGCGAGCCGGGCGGCCGCACCACTAGGCCGGTAGGCCAGGTGAACTCCTGGCCGTCCAGCACCGGTCCAAGGCCGCCCCGGTCCAGCCCCGCCGGAGCCAACACGGGGGAGAGATGGTGGCCGTCCGCGATCTGTTCCCGGCGTCCCCGCAGCGCGTCCCCGAGCCGCGCCCGGGCCACGTCCATCCTGACCTTCGCCGCCCGGAACCGGAGCACCCCGGCCAGCACGTCCGGCATGCTCAGGGTCTGATTCTGCGCGGCCTGGTCCGCGGCGTCGTCGGCACAGTCGGCGAACACGGCCAGGGCCGGTTCCAGCTCGGCAAACCGCTTCAGGACGTAACTGGTCTCCCCGGACACGGTCTGATCGCAGCAGGCCAGCCACAGACCGATGCCCTCGACCTCGGCCACGCTCGCTTGGTAGCAGATGTGACTGCCCGTCCCCGCGCCCGGGTCCATCAGGAGGATGAACTCGATCGCGTTGTCGCCGAAGCCCGCCCGGATGATGTTGAGCGCCTGCCACTCGTCCACCAGCGCGCGTCCCACCTCTTCGCCGGGAACGCGATGGACGACGGACCGGCCGTCCTCGGCCGCGTCGGTGATCCAGGTGTAATACCGGCCCTGGTGCAGGACCAGGTAGCAGGCCTGGTCACCCCACTGGTGCGAGTAGCTGGCCCGGTCCCGCGGGTCGATCGCCGGCGGTTCTACCGGTTCGGCCCGCGAGCTCGTCTGGCGCTGCACGGATCGCCGGGCTTGCACATACGGCTGGCCGGTGGCGGCCTGCTGCGCGCGGGCCGCCTTCTTCCTGGCTCGATCGGAGGTCATGGCGTAGTCCCATCACGGCGCGAACTCCCACGCGGCCCGGCCGGCTGGATCGTCACGACCATGCATCATCGAACGCGAGTCGGAGACCCTTGTCCGTCAGCACCACAGTCGGCGTGGGCGAACGGCGGCTCGGAGGCGGGCCAGCGTGACAGCCACTGCCCCGATCATAACCGCCGTCCGCGCCGCAGCCGAAAACCCAGACTGCCCCCTCCGGACGGTGCCGGTTAGACGGTGCCGGTTAGACGGCGCCGCTCACACCTGGACGAACTCGATACCCGTCACGTCGCAGAAGGCGCGCCAGTCGGAGGCGTGGTGACCGAGGTTCATCACCTCGTGGTGCGGGCCGCCGTTGCGGAGCCAGCCGTTCAGGCATTCGCGCACGCCTGACTCGGGCCGGAACTGGCCGTACGGCATCTCCAGCGCGGGCAGCTCCTGGCTGTCCAGGTTCTCGCCCTCGGCCACCACCAGGCGGAACCGCTCGCCCTCCAGCGACACCAGCGCGGCCAGCGTGGCCGGGCCGGGCTGGAGCTGGAACAAGAACGTCGGCGGGTCGGCCAGCCGGCCGATGCCCAGGGGGCGCTTGATCAGTTTGACCGGGCGGTCGGACCGGGCCACCTTCCAGTTGCCTTCGCCCATGTGGCTCTGCAGGATCGAGTCGGACGGGAAGTCCATCGCGTACATCTCGGTGAAGTGCCCGTCGCCGATCAGCTGGTGCGCGGCGTAGACCATGCACGCGGCCAGCACGTCCCCCTCGGCCCCGTATCCGTACCCCTTGGCCATCAGGCTGGACGCGGCGGCCAGCGGCAGGCGGTTGAACCGGCCGTCGTCGCCGATCGCGTCGAAGTGTGCGGTGTAGGCGCCGAACCCGCCGTCGACCAGGATCTTCTCCAGCGCCACCTGCATCCGGGCGTGGTCCTCGCGTTCTTCGGTGGACAGCCGCGGGTCGATCTCGAAGTGATCGTCCTCGAACGAGATGACCTCGGCCAGCTGGGCGTCGGTCACCTCCTCGATGCCGCGCACCAGGTCACCCTGCGCGACCGCGAGGATCTCCGGGCCGAGGCTGCGGATCAGCGCGCTCTCGTCCACCCGGATGTCGCCCATGTCGTTCATGGCGTAGCCGAAGATCGCGGTCTTGAGCGACTTCCACGCGGTGGCGGCGGCCGCGGCCCGGGCCCACTGGCCCACGTTGGCCTTGAACGTGTCGCTCTTCCAGTCGTCGGTGAGCACGCTGAACCGCTTGCCCGCCCGGACCATGGCGTTGGCGGTGTCCTGCGCACCGTGCACGCCCTGGTTGTAGGTCATGTCGTCCATGTTCCAGGCCGGCGTGACCGTCGGTTCCGGCTGGATGTTGGCCATCAGCACCGGCAGCCGTGATTCGCTGAGCAGCCGGGCCACCCGCATGGCCGGCCCGTAGGTCAGCATGACGACCATGACCCCGTCCAGGTCGGAGTCCTCGAACTCACGCATCGCGCGCACCGCGTCCTCGCGGTACTTGATGGCCTTGCTCGGGATGAACTCGCCCACCTCGGACAGCTGCTGGGCGACCTCCGCCGCGTAGCCCTCCTGGCGCTGGGCGATGCCGGGGATGTCGTTGTCGTACAGGTCCTGCATGATGCCGAGAATGCCGATGCGCGGCCTGCGGTCAGCCATGGATGTCTCCTTGATCGGGTCAATCGGGCCTGGCGCGGTGGCCGGCCCGCAGTGGTAACGAGAGCGGCTCAGTGCTGGCCGTACTGCTCCTTGTAGCGCTTGTGCAGCGCGTCCACCTGGTCCTGCGGCAGCGGCACCGGCGTCCCGAGCTGCCGGGCCGCGTGCACGGTCCTGGCCACGTCCTCGCACATGATCGCGGCCTTGACCGCGTCCCGGGCGGACGGCCCGATGGTGAACACGCCGTGGCTCTGCATCAGCACGGCGGGGGAGCGGTGGCCGGTCAGCGTGGCCACGACCCCGCGGCCGATCTCGTCGCTGCCGATGAGCGCGAACGGCCCGACCGGGATTTCGCCCCCGAACTCGTCCGCCATAGCGGTGATCACGCACGGGATGGGCTCACCCTGCGCGGCCCAGGCGGTCGCGTAGGTCGAGTGGGTGTGCACGACCCCGCCCACCTCGGGCATGTGCCGGTAGATGTACGCGTGGGTCGCGGTGTCGCTGGACGGGCTGTGCCCGTCGCCGACCGGGTTCCCGTCCAGGTCGCACAGGACCATCGACTCCGGGGTCAGGTCGTCATAACTGATGCCGCTCGGCTTGATCACCATCAGGTCGGTCCCCGGCACCCGGGCCGACACGTTGCCCGACGTCCAGGCGACCAGCCCGTTGCGCGGCAGTTCCGCGTGCAGATCAGACACGGCCAAGCGCAGCTCCGCCACCAGTTCGTCGGTGGACAGCGCCCCGTTGGTCAGGCTCATCAAGAATCTCCCGTTCCATTGTCGAACGCCCCCGAAGTGGTGTCGCCCTCGGTGTCGTTGTCCTGGCCCACGTCGAGAATGCGGTCGCGCAAGGCCCGCAGCCGGTGCAGCACTTCGTTGCCGCCGCGGCCGAAGTAGTCATGCAGGAGCACGTACTCGGCGTAGAGCTCGTCGTAGATGGCCGAATTTTCCGGCACCGGCGTGTAGACCTGGCGCCGGACCTTGCCCATGGCCTGGGCCGCGGTGGGCACGTCGGGGTACGCGCCCGCGGCCACCGCGGCGTGGATCGCGGAGCCCAGGGCCGGCCCCTGGTCGGAATCGATCACACTCAGGGAGTGGCGCGTGACGTCGGCGTAGATCTGCATCAGCAGCTCGTTCTTGAGCAGGCCGCCGGCCACGATCACCTCGGTGACCGGGACCCCGGACGACTCGAACGCCTCGACGATGACCCGGGTGCCGAACGCGGTCGACTCCAGCAGGGCCCGGTAGATCTCGTGCGGCCGGGTGGCCAGGGTCAGGCCGGCGATCACGCCGGACAGCCGGTGGTCGACCAGGACCGAGCGGTTGCCGCCCTCCCAGTCCAGCGCGACCAGCCCGTGCGCTCCGGCCGGCAGGGCCGCCGCCTGCTCGGTGAGCAGGTCGTGCACGGAGATCCCGCGTACCCCGGCCTCTTCCCGTAGCGGCCCGGGTACGGCCTGGTCGATGAACCAGCCGAAGATGTCACCCACGGCCGACTGGCCGGCTTCGTAGCCGAACTGGCCCGCGATGACGCCGCCGTCGACCACCCCGCACATGCCCGGAACCTCGGCCAGCCCGGCGCTGTTGATCACATGACAGGTCGAGGTGCCCATGATCAGCACCATCTGGCCCGGCTCGACCGCGCGGGCGGCCGGCGCGGTCACGTGCGCATCGACGTTCCCGACCGCCACCGCGATGCCCTCCGGCAGCCCGGTCCAGTCGGCCGCCTGGGCGGTCAGCGACCCGGCCCTGGTCCCCAGCTCGGCCACCGGGTGGGTCAGCTTGTCCTCGGCGAACCCGGCGAAGTCCGGGTTGAGCGCGGCCAGGAAGTCGCGCGACGGGTAATGACCGTCCTGCCAGATGCCCTTGTAGCCCGCGGTGCAGGCGTTACGGGTCTCGGTCCCGGTGAGCTGCCAGATAATCCAGTCGGCGGCCTCGATCCACCGGTCGGCCCGCCCGTACATCTCGGGGTCCTCTTCCAGCAGCTGCAGCCCCTTGGCGTACTGCCACTCAGAGGAGATCTTGCCGCCGTACCGCGCGATCCACGGCTCCTTGCGCTCGTGGGCGAGCGCGTTGATCCGGTTCGCGTGCGCCTGGGCCGCATGGTGCTTCCAGAGCTTGGGGTAGGCGTGCGGACGGCCCTCCAGGCCGGGCAGCTGGCACAGCGGCGTCCCGTCCGACGTGGCGGGCAGCACCGTGCACGCGGTGAAGTCGGTCGCGATCCCGATCACCGCGCCCGGGTCCACGCCGGCGTTCTTGATCGCCGCGGGGACCGCGGTTCGCAGCACGGCGACGTAGTCGGCCGGATCCTGCAGCGCCCAGTCCGGCGGCAGCGGCTCGCCCGTCGCGGCCAGCTCGCGCTCCATGACCGCGTGCCGGTACTCGTGCACCGCGGTCCCCAGCTCGGCTCCGTCGCTGACCCGGACCACCAGCGCACGCCCGGACAGCGTGCCGAAGTCCACTCCTACGACGTACCGGTCGTTGTTAGCGCTAACAACCATGGCCGCCTCCTACTCGGGTTTCCTTTCCTTCGGTTCCCGTTCCCGCGCCCGTGAAGCGTGGTCGCTGCACCCGCCGTGAGCCCGCCGCCGCGCCCCCGGTCAGCACCGGGTCGCGGCCCGCTCGACACGTTAGAGAAAAGGTTTTCTGCGTCAGCTGACCTTCTCATACATACCGCCGGCGCAGAAGAGGCGGCACGCGGGCTGGTACTACTGAACGGTGCTACTGAACGGTGCGACTGATCGCTGCTACTGATTCCCGCTACTGATTCCCGCTGCTGATCGCTGCTAGTGAGCGGTCACGTCGCGGTCCGGCGCAACACGGCTCCGGCCGGTGGCGCCGCGCTGGCCCGGATCACGAGCTCGGGTGGCACCCGGACGTGCCGGCCGGCCTCGCCACCGGAGATCCGCTCCACCAGGGAGCCCAGCGCTCGCCGGCCAAGCTCGGCGAAGTCCTGGCGCACGGTGGTCAGCGGGGGCAGGAAGTATCCCGCCTCGG
Source organism: uncultured Streptosporangiaceae bacterium (assembly GCA_964250865.1). Taxonomy (GTDB): domain Bacteria; phylum Actinomycetota; class Actinomycetes; order Streptosporangiales; family Streptosporangiaceae; genus Bog-532. The sequence goes on along the minus strand of CAXUJF010000176.1, from coordinate 1,914 downwards.
GCATGTCGTCGAAGCCGATCACGCTGACGTCCTCGGGCACCCGGCGGCCCGCCTCGGCGAGCGCCCGGATCAGCCCAAGCGCGATCGTGTCGTTGCTGCAGAACACCGCGGTGAGGTCGGCCATCCGGGCCAGCTTCTGTCCCGTTTCGTAGCCGGAGCGGGCCGACCAGTCCCCGACGATGACGTCGGGCTCGTGCGCCCCGGCTTCACGCAGCGCGGCCCGCCACCCGTCGATCCGCTCCCGGGCGTCCAGGCAGTTGCTCGGCCCGGCCACGTGGTAGACGGTCTCGTGCCCCAGGCCCAGCAGGTACTCGGTGGCGGTGCGGGCTCCGCCCGCGTTGTCCACCGCCACCGAGGTCAGCGGGGCCCGGGTGCCGCAACCCATCGCGACCAGCGGCACCTCCGGCGGCACGTGGCTCAGCGCGGCCACCGCCGACGTCTGTGGCGCGATGACGATCATCCCCTCGACCGCGTGGCCGAGGAAGCGGTCCACGGTGTCCGTCACCGAACGCCGGTCCAGCGCCGGCAGGCTCGCGATGAGCACGAAGTACCCGTGCTGGGCGGCCCGCTCGATCCCGTCGAGCATCATGGCCGGCCCGTAGAGGGTGGAGTCGGTGCTGATCACGCCGAGCGTGTGGGTACGCCGGGTGACCAGGGCCCGGGCCGCCGCGTTGGGCCGGTAGGCCAGCTGGCGGATGGCCGCGAGCACCTTCTCCCGGGTATCCTGCCGGACGTTGGGATGCTCGTTGAGCACCCGGGAAACGGTCTGGTGGGAGACCCCGGCCAGCTGGGCCACGTCGGCCATCACCGGTGGCCGGGCTGGCGCCCCGCGTCCCGCGGCGGTTGCCTTGGCTCGCCCCTGGGCCGGACCGGAACGGCCCGGGTTATGCGGTGACGACGCCACGTGCGCCTCCCTTGAACACCAGTAGTGCGGCGGACCACCCGCAGTGGCCACCCGGTCAGGGCGGGCCGTGACCGGCCTTGTCAGGCCCCGAGGTCGCGCCAGCTCGGTCGCCGGGCTTGCTCGCCACTGAGCGGAGCCGAACTACTGGTGAGTTTTGATGATGTTATCGCTCACATTTTCGCTTGGTCAAGACCGATGTCACCTTAAGTAACCTTCCGGTGACATCAAAGTCCTAAACGGAGCGTATACCCCCTGACCACGGCCATGATCAACCGGGCCCCCGAAAAACGCTTGACGCTTCCTAAACTGGTGGAAACACACATTGATTCGGGCCGGTTGTGCGGTTGACCGGTAACGGAAAGTGAAGTAACGGCCAACGCTCAGGGTGTCCTCGAGCCGGACGCCGCCTTAGCGGTCCTCGTCCATGGACTTGCGTAGCCGCAGGTAGGCCGCTCGCGCGGCCGCTTCGGCGTCGGCGATGGTGGCCTCGGCCTTGCGGCCGGTCTCGCTCTTCCGGAACTCGCGCACCCGGCTCTGAGCCTTGCGCGTGGTGTCACTGCTGCGCAGATCGTGCAGGGCTTCCTCGGCTTTGCGGCCGGTCTCGCTCTGGCGCATATCCCGGAATGTTTCCTGAGCCTTGCGGCCGGTCTCACCGGTGCGCAGGTCGCGGTACATCTCTTCGGCCTTCTGGCCTGCGTCGCTGCCGCGCACGTCGCCGAGATCAGGGCGCGCCCGTCCCCCCTGAGCCCGGGGATCGGTGGGGCCCGACCGGGCGCGCCAGCGCCAGGCGGAGCGGATCGAAGCCATCAGGTCGCGGAGCTGCCGTTCGAAGTTCCCCATCGGGGCATCCCTTCACATCCCGTACCAGCAACCTACCGCTGCGCCGCGGCTCCCAAACGTGCCGAGCTACCGCCGGCCCGCGGCCGGCGGGGCGGCCCGCCGGGCGGCGCAGGGCGGCAGCGGCGGCGGCCGGCCGGCCCCGCGCCCGGGCCCGCCCGGGCGGCCGCCCC
>CAXUJF010000175.1:307-10561 GCA_964250865.1 uncultured Streptosporangiaceae bacterium | reverse complement strand
CTAAGACCGGACAGCCGCGCGAATTGTGACCGGGGCTGTATGTCACAGGCACTGGGGCTGCCCTGTCGTAGCTGGCATCGGAAACTCGATGACCCGGCGGACAGGAGATTTGTCATGAGCACCCCGGTCGGCGACCGCGCCTTCCTGCACGAACTCGAACTCAACGTCCTTACCGAGCTGACTCTGACCCAGACCCGCCAGCCAGAAGAGGAGGCCGCTGGCGTACCGGTGGACGAGCAGCTGCTCGACCCGGATGTCCAGCGCTACGAAGTTGGCCTCCGTTCCCTTCTCGGCGCCGTCGAGGCTCTGCAGCGACCGGGAAGCAGAGCTGGTGAGCGATGAAACTTACGCGACAACACGTAGTTGAGATGCTGCGGACCACGGGGCTGTGGGCACTGGCCGAGGAGGCCGGCCGGGCGCTACCTGACCCGGTCGAGTACGACCACGCGGAGAGCTTTCTGGCCCAGCGCGGCATCACCAAAGACGGGCTAATCAGCCGCCGGGGAGGCAGCCCCTGACCCGCAGCAGACCATCCCGGACCCAGGTCACGCCGGCGCCCCCTCCGGCGACGGCGGCTTGGGCGTTCTGGCCGGTATCGGAAGGCCGAGCAGCGGGACGTGCTGCTGGCCCGCGTGCAGGTCGCGGTCCTCGAAGCTGCCAGCCGTAACAAACCGCGGGAAGGAAATCTTCAGCGCAAGAACGTTCGGAAGCTCGAAGTACTTCACGGTCTCCGGGTCGACGCCGTACAGGTGGCCGATCGCCTGTTTCGACAGGGCACCGGATCTGGCCACGAGCCGGTACCGGTTTTCGTCGGCGAAGAAGATGTCCAGGGTGATCCAGAAAGGCCCCGCGTTCTTGGAGCGGACCTGATCGGCCAGTTCACCGAGGGTCAGAAGGCCGTCAGGCATGGGTGACCTCGCTGAGGCTGGTCCGGAACAGGCCGGTTTCACTGTCCATCTCGATGACGTGGTTCAGCACGAACTCGTACGAGGGCCCGCGCTCGATCTCGGCGGGAGAGGTGGCGAAGGCGAAGCTGGGCAGGTAGTCCATGCCGGGCAGCGGCAGGTGCAGCAGCAGCGGGTTGGCGGTCTTGGCGATCGCGGTGGCCGTCTGCTGGGTGGGGGCGCGCACCTTGAACAGGAGGCCAATCTCCCGTGGCGGCCCGCTGCTGTGCTCCAGCGAGCCCAGGACGGCGTTGGCTCCGTAGCAGTGCAGGGCTAGGTCGTAGTGCCGGGGGTCCAGGTCGAGGGTGGAGCGGACGCGGTCGGCCAGGACCGTGCGCAGGTAACCGAGCCAGACGTCGAGGTGAGCAAGGATGTGCGGGTCCCGGATCCCGACGATCGAGATCGTCTCGTGCCCGGCCAGCCGGGCTCCTTCCAGCTTGGCCGTGGGCCGGCCGGACGGCTCGAACCGGGAGCCCTCGACGCGTACGACCCGGCTGTCGAGCGCGGTGTACGTGGCCGCGGAGGTGTCCAGGGTGCCGGTCGGCTCGATCAGGCGGAACGGGTCAGCGTTCTCGTACAGCATGTGGGCGGCGACGGAGGCGGGGGTGCACGCGGCGTCGGGGGTGAGCGGGCTGACCGTGAAACCGTCGCGGTCGATGCGGGTAAAGACGCCGCCGGCGACCGGATTGGTCGTGCACTGACCGCCGCATTCGACGGTCTTGGCCGCGTGCCAGGCGGGTCCGGCCGGCAGGCCCTCCCGGAGGGCCACGGCGGCGACCATCGAGGTGTCGGTCGCGCGGCCGGCCAGCACGACGTCGGCGCCCGCGTCGAGAGCAGCGGCGATCGGGTCGTGGCCCATCAGGGCGACGATATGGGTGCAGGACCGGACGGTGCCCGGGTCGAGATCGCCGAGCGGAGGCAGGCTCCGCACCCGCCCCGCTTCGATGGCCGCGATCACGGTGGCGGCGTCAAGTTCGCTGTAAATGCGGGCCATCCGGAACGACAGGCCATCGTCGGCGGCGATGCGGACGGCGATCCCGGCGACCCAGTCCACGCCCGCGTCGGTGCCGGACGTCCCGCAACTGCCGACGATGAGGGGGATCCGGCTCTCCCGGGCCGCCGTCAGCAGAATGCGCAGGTCCCGCTCCACCGCCTGAGCGGTTGTTTTCGCGACGCCGGCGCCCAGATAGTACGGGCCCGAGTCAGTCGAGCCGCCATCGATAGCGATCGCGGTCGCCCCCATAGCGATGCCGCTCTTGACCGACTCGGCCGTGAAGCCCGCGCCGAGCATTCCGCTGGGGAAGATGATGCCGGCTGATTCAGGACTGAGCGGCGTGGACATGGCCGTGGCTCCCTACAAGTTTCGCGGACAAGTACGCGGGCGTGCGTCCGGTGCTGTACCGGAGTCCGTACGGACGGGAAGTCGTCACGCCGGAAGGACCCGGCAGGCCGAGGGAGGTATCCGCACGGTGACCGCCGGGCCCGCGAAGGCCCGGACGCTGGTGACCGTCAGCGGGAGGCCGCCGGCGTCAAGCTCATAGAGGTAGTGGTCCCCGAGGAACGACATGGTGCGCACCTCGGCCGGATAAGTGTTCTCGCCGGCCGGATAGGTGTTCTCCCCAGCCGGAGACGCCGCAGACAGGTGGTCGCTGAGCTCGACCGCTTCGGGCCGCACGGCCAGCTGGACCTGATCACCGGGCGCGATGTCGCTGCCCGGGATGGTGATGGGCTGGCCGTTTGCGCTCAGGACAAGTCCGGCGGGGCCCGGAGAGGTACCCGTGGAGGCGGCGGTGACGGCGCGAGCGGCCAGGACGTTGCAGTGGCCCAGGAACTCGGCGACGAACTGGGTGGCTGGCCGGTGGTAGATGTCCTCGGGGGTGCCGACCTGGAGAACCGATCCCTCGTTCATGACCACGATCCGGTCGCTGAGGCTGAGCGCCTCGTCCTGGTCGTGGGTGACGAACAGCGTGGTCAGTCCCAGCTCGGTCTGCAGGTGTTTGAGCCAGGTCCGGGCGCGCTCGCGCAGCTTGGCGTCGAGGTTGGAGAAGGGCTCGTCGAGCAGCAGCACCGTGGGTGAGTACACCAGGGCGCGGGCCAGCGCGACCCGCTGCTGCTGGCCGCCAGACAGTTCATGCGGGTACCGCCCGGCGTAGGTGGCCATCTCGACCAGTTCGAGGGTCTCAAGGACCCGCCGGCGCACGGCGTCCTTCTTCATCCTTCGGATCTTGAGTGGGAACGCGACGTTGCCGAACACCGTCAGGTGCGGCCAGATGGCGTAGGACTGGAAGACCATGCCGAGGTTCCGGTCCTCGGCGGCCAGATAGACCTTCCGGGCCGGGTCGGCGAACGTCCGGCCGCCGCAGGAGATCGTGCCCCGGTCGGGCCGCTGGAAGCCGGCGATCGACATGAGGCTGGTGGTCTTGCCGCACCCGCTCGGCCCCAGGAGGGTCAGGAACTCCTTGTCGTGCACCTGGAAGCTGATGTCGTTTAGCGCCCGTTCCCGGCCGAACGTTTTGCTCAGGCCCTCAACGTTGATGTCAGGCATGTCGGTGTCCTCTGATTCTGCGTGCGAACAGTCGGCCGCCCACGGCGATGGCGGCGATCGTTATCGCGACCTGGACCATGGCCAGCGCCGCGACAGGCCCGTTCGTGCCCTGCTGCTCGGCCTGCAGCATCGAGACGCCCATGATCTCGTGGCCGGGGGTAACGAGGAAAAGGGCCGGATCATAGTCGTTCAGGATCGAGACGAACAGCAGGATGATCGACACGAACAGCGCCGGCCGGAGGATTGGGAAAGTGATCCGGGTTATCGTCGTCCACCAACTCGCCCCCGCGGAGCGCGCCACGTTATCCAGCGATTCACTGACGGTCGCGAACGCACCCGACATGACGAAATAGGCCAGCGTGATCGAGCGGATGCCGAGCGCGATCATAATGCCCCAGATGCTGTTCCGCAGCGTGCTCCCTGGCGGATTGACCAGCAGAAACGTCCAGAAGAAGCCGATTCCGATGATGATCCCAGGAATGGCCCGGGGGAAGAGCAGCAGGAAGGGCAGGGATCGCCGCAGCCTGAACACCGACCGGTGCGCCACGGCCGTGCCCAAAGCGACGAGCATGCCTGTGGCGACCGAGCCGACGAGGGCGATTTCGACGGTGTTCAGGATCGAGTGGGCGAGGGTGCCGTGCCCGATCGTCCGCCAGTTGGCCAGCGTGAACAGGTGCCAGGGAGCGATCAGCGGGGTCAGCTGCGAGACAACCGACGACAGGGCCAGCGCCGCAATCGGAGCGAACGTCGTCGCCGCGAGATAGAGGCCGAGGAGTGCGCTGAGCATCCATTTCGCGAACATTCCCAGCTTGACCGCACCGGCGGCACCGCCCCGCCCGCCGATCGATACAAACCGGGCCTGGTCCCCCAGCAGTTTGCTGCGCAGCAGCAGGAGCACGCACGCGCACGCCAGCAGGACCATCGCCCCGGCGCTGACGACCGGCGGGTCCGGGGTGAACGCGCTCGACCAGGTGTTGTAGAGATAGCTGGCGATGAGGTCATGGCCCTGAGGAGAGCCGAGGACCAGGGGAATGCCCAGCGATTCGATGGAGAGCGTAAAGACCAGCAGCCCTGCGTTGAGCAGCGCCGGGCGCAGCATCGGCACGGTGACCCGTTCCAGCGCCCGCAGCGGCGAGGCGCCGGCGCTGCGGGCGGCGTTTTCCAGGGCAGAGTCGATGCCGGACAGCGCGGCCTGGCAGACAAGAAAGACGACCGGCACGGCGACGGCTGTGCCCAGTACCGCCATGCCGGGGACGGTGGTCAGATTGAACGGTATGTGCAGGGTCGTTCGGACAAAATCGTGCGCGTATCCGCCGGGGCCGTACAGCGCGTTCCAGCCGAGGATGATGCCGAGCGGGGGTAGCACGATCGGCGCGATGAACAGCCACGCGTATGCCCGCCGGCCGGGTACGTCGGTGCGGCTGCACAGGACGGCGAAGCCGCCGCCCAGCACCACCGAGAACACGGTGGTGAGGGCGGCGAACTCCAGCGTGTTCAGCGCGGCCGTGCGGAACGCGGGGTCCGCGAACAACTGACGGTAGGCGGCCAGGGTGAAGACACGCCCGGCCGCGTAGATCGGCTTGCTCTGCACAGACGCGTACACGAGGGGAATGACCGGAGCCAGCACGCAGATCGCCACGAGCGCCCAGATGGCCGCCTGGAGCCCCGTCTCGGGGACGAGGCGGCGCCCCCGGGTACCGTCAGCGTCCGCCGGCGGGGAGTCTCCCGGCCTCGTGGCCACGACGGCATTCGGCGCAGTGGGCGCTGGGCTCACTGGTGGAACGCCTGGCGGAAGCGGGCGGTGAACGACGTCTGGCCGCTGGCCACCTGCTGGCTGAACGGGGTCAGGTAGGTGTGCTGCGCGCCGCCGACCGCCGCGTACAGGGCCTTGAGCGTGTTGGGGCATCCGTTGGCGGGCGTGAACGTGTTACTGCTGGCTTCAAAGCCGGCGTCGCACAGCGCCTGCTGACCCTGGTTGCCGTAGACGAAGTTCAGGAACAGCTTCGCCGAGTCGGGGCTGGCCGCACCGGCGGTGATCCCGATCCCCCGGGGGATCAGCGGAGTGAAGTCCTTGGTGTACTCCCAGCCCAGCAGCTTGCGGTCCGCGGGGACGGTCTCGATTGGCCCACGGGCCAGTCCTGATTCAAAGACGGCCACGGTGTAGCCGCCCTGGGCGACGTCCTGGGCCAGCACGTCCCCGTCGCCGGGGGTCTGCGCCGTCTGGCCGAGCTTGTCCAGCGCCGCCCAGCCCTTCTGATGCACGTACGCCCAGAAGGCGGTGTACCCGAAGTTGTTGTTGATCGTGTACGTCGCGACCTTGTATTTCCCGCTCATCCCGTCCTGGGCGATCTGCGCGATCGTCGCCGGCGGCGCCTGGCCGCCCAGCTTGATCTTGTTGTAGATCGTGATCGCCGGGTCGGGCGAGAAGATGTAGAGGCCCTTGCCCTGGGAGATAAAGGCCGGGAAGTTCGAGATCCCCGCGGGTGTGAACGGCTGCAGGTACCCGTGGGCGACCGCGCCCACCCACAGGCCGGGAGCGCTGGCGACCAGGATGTCCGCGGTGCGGGCGCCGGTGGCGTGCTCGGCGGCGTACTTCGAGAAAACGACCGGATCCTCGTCGTCGGTCGCCGTGACGTGGATCCACGGGTATGCGGTCTCGAACGCCTTGGCGACGGCCTGCATCTGGGTCAGCAGAGCATTGCTGTAGATCACCAGCCCCTTTTCGCGCTTGGAGCCGGAGATCAGCGCGGCCTGGCTGACCGGTGCGGCGGAGGCCGCGGCAGACCCCGAAGCGGCCGGGGAACCGGAGCCCGATGAGCCAGAACTGGAACACGCGGCGGCGGTGACCGCCAGGGAGGCGGCGACTGCGGCCGACGCGGCGATGCGGGGGCAGCGAAGTCTCAGCATTTCTATCTCCTATGGAAGATGGTAAATCTGCTATAGCAACGGTCATAGGGAGATGACCGACCCGGAGTTCCTAGGTGGACCTTTACGGTGCGGGCGGCGATTTGCGGGACGCGATGGCCAGGAAAGCGTCCGCGCGTGACGCGCTGTGCGCGCGCATGGCCTCCTCGGCCGCCTCCCCGTCGCGGGCGTGGATGGCCATCGCCACCCTGCGGTGCTGTTCAAGGCTGCGCCGGACGCTGGCCTCGTCAGGATGCGACTCGGCCGACCAGCGGAGCCGGAATGCCCAGTCGAAGGCGGTCACGGTGGAGATCATGTCGATCAGGGTGTGATTATGGGCGGCCTCGTCGATCAGCCGGTGAAAACCGCGCGTCACGGTGAGGACGTCCCGGATTCGCGCCTCGGTCCAGGTGCCCTCACCGGCCAGCGCATCCGCCCGGTCGCACGCCTCGACGATGCGCATGATTTCCCGCTCCGTGGCGCGTTCGGCCGCCAGGCGGGCCGCGACGCCCCGGAGAGCGACCTCGATCAGAGCGAGTTCGTACTGCCTCGCCACCGACGGCTCCGCGACCCGGATGGAGCGCACCGCGTCACGCTCGATAAGGCGCTCGTGCTCAAGCCGCTGGAGCGCCTCGCGAACCGGAGTCGGGCTGACACCGAGACGCTCGGCCAGGGCCCGCTCCGTCACTCGCTGCCCCGGCTCCAGCTTCCCGGTTGTGATTTCTTCGCGCAGCGCCCGGTACGCCTGATCGGACAGCGTCGGTCCCGTGGTGAGCTTCTGTCCATCGTATGCCTGCTCTGCCACGTTGCCTGCTCTCCTATCTGCTATAGCAGATCAACATAATCGCGGTTAGCGTGGGAGTCAATCGTCCGCGAGACGTAGTCCCGGTACCCCGATGCCCTCGACCGATTCGCCGCCCTGCGGATGCGCACTAACTTGAGCCAGGTCGGGTCCATCACGCGCGGGCTTGGTTCTGACCCGCCAGCCTTGATTTTGAGTTCGGGGCGAGAACGTGCCTACCTTGACTGTTGAGGTGACCGCAAGTCTCGGGCTGGTGTGGTGGAAGTGCCACTCGGGACCATGTTCGAGTCGGGCAGGGGTAATGACCGCGACGCTGGTGATGAACTGCACATCCATGACGTCACCTTCCGGCGTTGATTCGACTGTTCCTGCCGCTTCCCGCTTCCTGCGCCGACAGTGCCGCCGTCAAACTCCGTGACCGCCTGGGCGCGCTGAACGCGGGGACCGGCTGCCTGTCGCGCTGCTGGTTGGCTGCGTGTCGCCCGGGTAGCGCTCGCGTGCTGGGGACCGCGAGGGTGACTGGAGCAGACGTCGCGTTCCGGGCTGGGCGGGGCATGACTAGACGGAGGGGGTTATCCCGATGGCTGAGGACGTGGCTGAGGCGCGGGGAACAGAGCACATGAGGCGGGGCCGACGGCCGGGCACGGCAATGGGCCGCCTGCCATCACCGTCGGCCGGCTGGACGGGGACCATCGCCCGCCTGCTGTTCGGGCTGATCTTCGCGATAGACGCATACCTGAAATGGCTGCCTGGCTATCGCAAGACCTACCTGAGCCAGCTGAAGTCCGCAGCGGGGGGACAGCCATCCTGGCTGCACGGCTGGTTTCACTTCTGGATCAGCCTGCAGTCAGGCTCGCCGACCCTCTTTGCGGTCCTGACCGGGGTAGGAGAGACCGCGCTTGCCCTGGTCCTGCTGCTCGGCCTGGCGCGACGCGCCGGTTACATACTTGGTGCCGCCTACATGCTGTTGGTCTGGGCGATCGGTGAAGGATTCGGCGGCCCCTACATGGCGGGCTCGACAGACGTTGGCACGGGCATCGTCTACGCCCTGCTGTTTATTACCTTGCTCGTCTTCGCTCCGCCTGCCCGCCGAGAACGCCTCAGCATCGATCGCATCCTGGTGCAGCGCTGGCCATGGTGGCGAATCCTCGCGGAGCCGCACGCCGTTGACCGCGTGCCGGGAGCGCCGCGCATCGAACCGATCGCAGTCAACGAGTCCCAGCCACCAGACCCAGGGACCGAGCCTGCTTAAGCGCCTGAAGCTGCGGAGTTACGGTACTGGCCACGCTGGAGGCGTTCCCCGCCTGGTACCAAGAGCTAAACGATCTTCACTTACGTGGTTACAGAGGGGTGCTAGACCTCGACGCGGTAGTTCAACGTCAGATCGGCAGCGTTCTGGCCTCGGATACCCCAGTTGACCCTGGGTGTCTCGGTGATGGTGATCTCGAGGCTGTGCGGGCTGATGCCAGCCTGGGCTTCGACGCGGGTGAACAGTTCGGCGATCAGGGCGCGCTTGGCAGCATCCGTGCGCCCCTCGAACATCGAGATCTCGATGATCGTGTAGTCGGCACCCCGATCCGCGGGATAGATGAAGTCGGACTCGTCCAGCGGTATGAAGCGCTGGAACCTTTTCTCGGGGGGGTAATCCAGCGCGCTCATGATCGCCGCGTGGATCGCTTCGGATAGCACGCTGCGGCGCTGGTCCAGTGATTGCCGCCGCCCGTACACCACAACCTGAGCCATGCAGCCACACTATCGATCCGGGTCAGGATGACCAACGAGCACATAATCCGCCGGCGCGGGCATCTGTGCCCGTGCGGGCGCTGGAGCCGGCCCGACCAAACCACCAGGTGCTCCCGTCGGGAGTTCCGACCGCGGCCATCTTTGCGTGCGCGGCGAGGGCTCCCGAATTGATCGTCATCGTTGACCTCTCCCTGGGTCTTCGACGTCGGCGAAGAATCCGAGGAGCAGCTCGGACAGCAGCTGAGGTTGCTCTTCGGCCACCCAGTGCTTGCAGTCGGGGATCAGAACACCGCGGACGTTGCGGGCGACCTGGGCGAGGGTGGCGGTCGAGAGGCGGGCGTCTTGCTCGCCGTTGATCCCGAGGGTGGGAATATCGAGCAGACCGTGTTCGTCGATCAGCCGTGCGTTGTCCCGGGCGTCCTGCTCGAGCGTCGCGTAGTACTGGATCGCCGCACGCCAACCCTCGGGGTCCGCGTAGGTCTGCAGATAGATCTCGATCGTCTCAGCCGGGATGGCATCAGGGTTGAGTGCCGAGCCCCGGTAGGCCCAGTTCGTCAGCATCTCGCGCTGGTGGTCGCCGGTGAGCATCGGCCCGAATATGGGGTGCTGAAACAGGGTCCAATACCAGGCGTTCACGCCGATGGCGCTGTAGTCGTAGAGCCGCTCAAGCCCGAAGCCGGGCAGTGCGCTGGCCATGAAGGTGAACGACCGCACCCGCTCTCGGTCGGTCATGGCCAGCGGGAAGCCCACCATCCCGCCCATGTCGGCCGCCACCAGGTGATAGTCGGTCACCTGTTCTGCGTCCAGAACCGACCTGATGTCAGCCGCGACCGCCGTCTTTTCGTATCCGTCCGGGGGTCGCGCGCTCCCGCCGAGCCCGGTCATGTCGGGCGCGATGATGCGGTGATGCGGGCTGAGGAGCGGGATCGACGCCCGCCATCCGAACCACGTCTCGGGAAATCCGTGGAGCAGGACAACCAGTGGACCCGTCGAGCCGGCCGTGACGTAATGGATCGACCGCTCATCCGGCCCGGCGCTGCGATGCTCAAACCCGCCGACGGAGAGCGACGGCCGTTCAGGAACTGCAGGACTCATCCGTCTTCCTCGATTCGGACGTCTCATGTGTGCCGGCGGAGGACCGAATGGGTCGCTCGCCGCTAGCACTGAAGTCGCGCGCGTCCTCCTGTGACATCTCTACAAGCTCGGCAGATTTATCTGACCGAGCTTTTGTCCAGATCGAAGGCCCGGATCGGCCACCAGCGAAAGACCATCGGCCGGCGTGATGGTCTCCCGCGAGGCATCGACCAAGCCGGCCA
>CAXUJF010000175.1:0-297 GCA_964250865.1 uncultured Streptosporangiaceae bacterium | reverse complement strand
CCCGCCCCGGAGGGGCCCCCCCCCAACCCCCAGCGGCGGGGGTGCGGGTCCCCCGCGCGCCATCCACCACCCCGGCCACGACACGGCCATGGTCCCCCCCGAACGCCGCCGGTGGACATCCTGCCTGCACCGACTCTCTGTTACCCGGAAGTTCTTCGCGAGGATCCATTTCCGGGAGGGTAAAGACTCCTTCCAGCGGCTCGCAAACGGTTTTTGGGACCCGAACGGGGGCACGTCCGGCTCCACGGCATGGCGATCGCCAGGACCCGTCGCAGGAGAAGCACAATTGAGCACTGA
>CAXUJF010000174.1:9774-10631 GCA_964250865.1 uncultured Streptosporangiaceae bacterium | reverse complement strand
GAGGTCAATGGCGCGTCACTGGCCTTGCTATGGGCAGCGTCTTTGACGCCATTGATCTTGCTCGGACCCGGGACACGAGATACTGGTGAAGCTGATGCGCCCGGCGTGTCTCATGTGACTGGTTGGGCGGGCCCGGATCCGGCCCGCCAGTCACAGCAAGCTCCCAAGTCGCATCGGTCACGTTGGGCCGGGGAACCTCGCTGTACGTTGGCGCCAACGGTCCGGCTATCACCGGTACGTTGCCGCCAACGGTCCGGTGGGCGAGCAGCTCCGGCAGGCCGGTGGCTGCGAGCAGACCCGGCGGACCCGGCGGACCCGGTGGCTCCGGCAGCCCGGCATTCGCCGGGGGCCTTGCGCTGTACACCAATGGAGGTATGGCTAAATCACTAACCCCATATATAACCCCATTGGGAGGAGTCATAGTGCCGAAGATCAACGTTTACCTGCCCGACGACCTGGCCGACGCGGTCAAGGAGATGGGCGTGCCGGTGTCGGCGATCTGCCAGCGGGCGCTGGAGGCGTCGGTACGCCGGGTGACCGCGGTCCGCCAGGCCACACTGGGCCCGGTGCCCCTGGACGACCCGGCGGGCCGGATGGCCCACCTCACGGCCAAGGCACGAGCGGCGGTGGGGCTGGCCGTGCGGTCGGCCCGCGCCAGTGGCTCGGACACGGTGGGGACCGGGCACCTGCTGACCGGTCTCCTGGCCGACGACACCAACCTGGCCATGGTCATTCTGACCAGCATGGAGATCGAGCCGGCCGCGATAGGCCAGGCGCTGGCCGCGGCCGGGGTGACCGCCGCGCCGGCCCAAGCGGCGGCGGCGTCCGTGGCCCCCGGTGACCCTGGCCCCGGCGCG
>CAXUJF010000174.1:0-9764 GCA_964250865.1 uncultured Streptosporangiaceae bacterium | reverse complement strand
AGCGGGGGAGCCCTGCGCTTCTCCGGGCCGGCCGCCAACGCGCTGGAGCTAGCGGTGACCGAGGCGATCAGCCTGGGGCACAACTACGTGGGCTGCGAGCACCTGCTGCTGGGCCTGGCCACCGAGACGGAGGGGACCGGCGGCGCGGTGCTGCGCGACCTCGGTGCCGACTCCCGGCCGGTGCGCCGGGCCGTAACAGCCGCGCTGGCCGGCTATACAGCTATCAGTGCCTCGAAGCAGGCTCGGGCCCAAGCGGCCAGCCAGGCGAACCAGCCCGGCCAGCCCGGGGCCGGGCAGATGCTCACCACGCTGCGTGAAGCGGTGCGGCGGGAAATGCAGCCGTTCACCGAGCGGCTGGAAAGGCTGGAGGAGCGCCTGGGGCCCGAAGGGGACCAGCCTTAGGCGACACGCCCGTCAGTCTTAGCCCGGGTGTCGCGCGCGTCCCGTAGGCGCCGCAAATAGACTCGGTGAATTGCCGTCCATGCGGCCCCCGGAACACGAGGAGCGCACCAACGTGACCCTGCTGGAGTCCATCGCAGGCCCGGAAGACCTGAAGGGCCTCAGCCAGGAACAGCTTTCGGTCCTGGCCAGCGAGATCCGCGATGCCCTCATCGAGACCGTGATCCGCACCAGTGGGCACCTGGGGCCGAACCTGGGCGTGGTGGAGCTGACCATCGCTCTGCACCGGGTGTTCGCCTCGCCCCGGGACAAGATCATCTTCGACACGGGCCACCAGTCCTACGTGCACAAGCTGCTCACCGGCCGCCAGGCGGAGTTCAGCACGCTGCGGCAGCGCGGCGGCATGTCGGGTTACCCCAGCCGGGCCGAATCCGACCACGACGTCGTGGAGAACTCCCACGCCTCCACCAGCCTGTCCTACGCTGACGGGCTGGCCAAGGCGTACACGCTGCGCGGTGAGACCGACCGGGCCGTGGTCGCGATCATCGGGGACGGCGCCCTGACCGGCGGGATGGCCTGGGAGGCGCTCAACAACATCTCGGTCTGCGACGACTCCCGGCTGGTCATCGTGGTCAACGACAACGGCCGGTCCTACCAGCCGACGATCGGCGGCCTGGCCAACCACCTGAGCACGGTGCGCATCACCCAGCGCTACGAGAACGTGCTCGACTACATCAAGACCACGCTGTCCCGCACCCCGGTGGTCGGGCCGCCGGTCTACGGGACGCTGCACGGCATCAAGAAGGGCCTCAAGGACGTCCTCCAGCCTCAGGTGCTGTTCGAGGACCTGGGACTGAAGTACGTCGGCCCGATCGACGGCCACGACGAGGCCATGGTCGAGCAGGCGCTGCGCCGGGCCAAGGAGTACGGCGGCCCGGTGCTGGTCCACGTGATCACCCGCAAGGGCTTCGGGTACGCCCCGGCCGAGGAGAACGAGGACGACCGGCTGCACCAGGTACCGGGCGCACCCCGGCCCGGGACGGTGCCCGGCGTGGCCAGCAAGACCTGGTCCCAGGTCTTCGGCGAGGAGCTGGCGGCGATCGGGGCGCGGCGCCCGGACGTGGTGGCGATCACCGCGGCCATGCTCAATCCGACCGGCCTGGGCCCGTTCGCGCGCGCGTTCCCGGACCGGGTCTATGACGTCGGCATCGCCGAGCAGCACGCGGTGACCAGCGCGGCCGGGCTGGCCATGGGCGGCCTGCACCCGGTGGTGGCGATCTACGCCACGTTCCTGAACCGGGCGTTCGACCAGGTGCTGATGGACGTGGCCCTGCACCAGCTGCCGGTGACCCTGGTGCTGGACCGGGCCGGCGTGACCGGGCCCGACGGGGCCAGCCATAACGGGATGTGGGACGGCTCGATCCTGCAGGTGGTGCCGGGCCTGAAGATCGCCGCCCCGCGCGACGCGGCCCGGGTGGCCGAGCTGCTCAACGAGGCGATCGCGGTGGCCGACGGCCCGACCGTGGTCCGTTTCCCCAAGGGCAACGTGGGCCACGAGGTCGAGGCGGTGGCCAAGCTCGGCGGCATGGACGTGCTCCGTCAGCCCGAGGCCGAGCAGACCGACGGCGCAGCGGTCCGTGACGTGCTGCTGCTCGGGGCCGGCCCGATGGCGATGCTGAGCCTGGCCGCGGCCGAGCGGATGGCCGACCACGGCATCAGCGTGACCGTGGTCGACCCGCGCTGGACCAAGCCGGTCGACGAGGCCATCATCGCCGCGGCCCGGCAGTACCGGCTGGTGGCCGTGGTCGAGGACAACGGCCGGGTCGGCGGTTTCGGTGACGCGGTGGCCCGGCTGCTGCACGACCAGGACGTGGACACCCCGGTCAAAACGTTCGGCCTGCCGCAGCGGTTCCTGACCCACGGCGACCGTAGCGACGTGCTGGAGGAGGTCGGGCTGACTCCGCAGCACCTGGCCCGCCAGCTGACCGAGGCGGTGGCCCGCCGGGTCCCCGCCGACGTCCCGGAGCAAAATCCGCCCGTGCGCCAGCCAAATCCGCAGGTGCGCCAGCCGACCGAAGGGCAGTAACGTCGGGAGCGTGGCTGCCAAGGTGCTTAATGTCGCGGTCGTCGGTTCTGGCCCCGCCGGGCTGTACACGGCGGAGGCTCTGGTCAAGCACTCCGCCGCGCTCCCGGACCCGGTTCGCGTGCGGGTGGACGTGCTGGACCGGCTGCCGACGCCGTACGGGCTGGTCCGCTACGGCGTCGCCCCGGACCACAAGTCGATCAAGTCGATCGCCGAGTACCTGCGCAAGGTACTGGAGAGCCCGGACGTCCGGTTCATCGGCGGCGTGCACTTCGGCCAGGACGTGACCCGGGCTGACCTGCTGTCCGTTTACGACGCGGTGGTGTACGCCACCGGCGCCATGCGGGACCGGCGGCTGGGCATCCCCGGTGAGGACCTGCCCGGCAGCTACGCGGCCACCGACTTCGTCAACTGGTACTGCGGGCATCCGGACGTCGGCCCGGCCGCGTTCACGCTGGACGCCGAGTCGGTCGCGGTCATCGGGGTCGGCAATGTGGCCGTGGACGTGGCCCGGATCCTGGCCCGTGACCCGGCCGACCTGCACACCACGGACGTGTCCCAGCCGGTGCTGGCGGCCCTGCAGGCCAGCGGGGTCCGCGAGGTCCACATGATCGGCCGGAGGGGCCCGGCGTACGCCAAGTTCACCACCAAGGAACTGCGCGAGCTGGGGGAGCTGTCCGGGGTCGAGGTCACCGTCCCGGCCGGGGAAGCCGCCCTGGACACCTTCGACGCGAGCGGGACCGGAGCCGAGCTGGCCGAGTCCGACCGCCGGGTCCGCGGCAACATGGTCATGATCAAGAAGTGGGCCGATGGCGACGGCCACGCCGCAGAAGGGCCCGTACGGACACTGACGCTACGGTTCTGGCTGCGCCCGGTGGAGATCACCGGCGACGAGCGGGTCAACGGCCTGACCCTCGAGCGGACCCGCCTGGACCAAAACGGGGTGTTCCAGGGCACCGGCGAGCTGGAGACGCTCGACGTGCAGATGGTGCTGCGTTCGGTCGGCTATCAGAGCGTCCCGCTGGACGGCGTGCCGTTCGACGAGCGGAACGCGGTGGTCCCGAACGACCAGGGCCGGGTGCTCGGCCCGGACGGCGCGCCGCTACCCGGCGAGTACGTGGCGGGCTGGCTCAAGCGCGGACCCACCGGCGTCATCGGCACGAACAAGTCTGATGCGGCCGAGACCGTCCGCTCGCTGCTGGCCGACCTGCTCGGCGACGAGGCGGTGGACGTGCCCCTGCCGCGGCCGGGTATGCTCCGCTACCCGGCCCCCCACCGCGCGGACCCCCCCGCCGCCGGGGGGGGGGCGCCCCCCCCCCGGCGGGGGGGGGCCCCCCCCCCCCCCCCCCCCCCGACGGCTCGGACCCCGCCGCCGATGGGGTGCAGGACGGCAAGACCGCCCTGGAGCAGATGCTGGCCGACAAGGGCATCCGGCCGGTGAGCTATGCGGAGTGGCTGCTGGTCGAGGCGGCGGAGGCCGACCTGGCCCGGTCGCTGGGGCGCGGGGACCGGGTCAAGCTGCACGGCCGGGACGCGCTGTTCGCCGCCTGCTGGCCCACGGAACCCTAGGCCTGGGACGCCCCGCCCGCACGTTCGGCCGCGGACGGCTCCACCGGGGCCAGCGGCCAGCCGCCGGCCGCCAGGTGGGCTCGGACCCGGTTGACGTCCGCATCGGTCGGCCGGGTGTGGGTCACCTCGTTGATGGCCCGTTTGATCGCGGCCGCCGACTGCGGGTCGCTCTGGTCGGCCAGTTGCTCAGCGATGGCCAGGACTTCGACGTCGGTCAGCTGGGTGCCCAGCAGGGCAAACAGCGGGATGTAGTCGGTGGTGGGCACTCCGTCGGGGTAGCCCGCCCGGAGCCAGCTGATAATTGACTGCAGGACGTTAGGCATCGGCATGGGCTCAGTGCCTCCCGGTCAGCTGAACTGCTCGGGCCGGGCCAGCGGCCAGCCTCCTTCGGCCAGCCGCGCCCGGACCCGGGCCACGTCTGCCTCGTTGGGCTTCACATTCAGCACCTCGGTGATGGCCCGCTTGATCGCGGCGGCCGAATCCGGGTCGCTCTCTCCGGCCAGTTCATCGGCGATGGCGTGCAGATCGTCGCCCGTCACCTGGGTGCCCAACAGCGCGAACAGCGGGATGTAGTCCTTGGGCGGGAGCCCTTCGGGATACCCGGCTCTCACCCAGTCCAGGATCGAGTGCACGTACGAAGACAGCGGCATGGCTGAACTCCTGTGTAGGTGATGGCCGCCGGGCCCGTGCCGGACTGGGCGGCCGAAGGATCAGGTCAGGTACCAGCGACGATCAGATAAATGCCGTAGCCGATGGCCGCGAGGATGATGGCGAAGCACACGCAGGCCACGACCAGGCCCATCGGGTTGCCGCCGTACACCGTCTCCTCGTCCGGGTGGCCACTCACCTCGTGGTGGGTACCCGCTCCGGCACCCGCGGTCGCCACCCGGGCGCCAGACATGTTCAGGAACCGCAGCCCCACCGCGAACAGGGCCGGGAGGCCCGCTCCGGCCAGAAGGCCGATCACGACGATCTCCCACAGCGCGGTGAGGTTGATCCACTTGTCGACGCCGCTCACGTTGTGTCCTCTTCTTCTCGTCAGTGCTGGCTCAACTGGGCTAGCTCGACTGGCCGTCAGACCGCGGCGGGCTCGGGCTCGGACGGGGTGCCCGTGCCGGTCCACTCGTCGTTGACGTTTTTGCGGTCGACCGCGGTCTTGCGCGACCGGAGGTAGATGTACCCGGCCAGGACGAGCAGGATCGCCACGTCGACGATCACGCCGGCCAGGCCGCCGATGGCGCGGGCTATCCCCTCGGCGCCCGCCCCCACCAGGGCCGCAACCGGCAGCGTGAACAGCCAGGCCGTGGCCATCCGGCCGGCCACGTTCCAGCGGACCTCGGCGCCCTTCTTGCCGATACCGACGCCCAGGATGGAGCCGGTGGCCACGTGCGTGGTGGACAGCGAGTAGCCGAAGTGGCTGGACAGCAGGATGACCGCCGCCGAAGCGGACTCGGCCGCCATGCCCTGCGGCGACTCGATCTCCACCAGGCCCTTGCCCAGCGTGCGGATGACCCGCCAGCCGCCGAGGTAGGTGCCGAGGCTGATGGCCAGGGCGCAGGACAGGATGACCCAGAACGGCGCCTTGGCCCCGGTGTGCAGCGAGCCGTTGGCGATCAGGGCCAGCGTGATGACGCCCATGGTCTTCTGTGCGTCGTTGGTGCCGTGAGCCAGGGAGACCAGCGAAGCTGACCCGATCTGGCCGATGCGGAAACCGTGCGTACGTGCGCCTTGGGAGATGTTCCGGGCGATCCGGTAGATAAGGTAGGTCCCGGTCGCGGCGACCAGCGCCGCGATGATCGGGGACAGGCCCGCGGGGATGATGACCTTGGAGATCAGGCCCTGCCACTTGATCGCGGAGCCGCCCGCGGCCGCGATCGTGGCGCCGACGACCCCGCCGATCAGGGCGTGCGACGAACTCGAGGGGATACCCAACAACCAGGTGACCAGGTTCCAGATGATCCCGCCGCACAAGCCGGCCAGGACCACGGTCACGGTCACTTTGCCCGTGTCAACGAGGCCGCTGGCGATGGTGGCCGCGACGCTCAACGACAGGAACGCACCGACGAGGTTGAGGACGCCAGACAACGCCACCGCGACCCGCGGGCCCAGGGCACCCGTCGCGATCGAGGTCGCCATGGCATTGCCGGTGTCATGGAAGCCGTTGGTGAAGTCGAACCCCAGCGCGACCACCACGAGCAAAACGATAATTACGTCTTTCGTCACGACTGTAAGAGTTCACGGTGGTCAGGTCGCTATCAAGACCCCGGCCCAAGTTCCGGTCAA
This sequence comes from uncultured Streptosporangiaceae bacterium, assembly GCA_964250865.1. Lineage (GTDB taxonomy): Bacteria > Actinomycetota > Actinomycetes > Streptosporangiales > Streptosporangiaceae > Bog-532. Next base: position 3,430 of record CAXUJF010000174.1, on the reverse strand, counting down.
GGGTTAAGCGGTGCGACATCTTCCGTTAACCTGCCGTCCTTATTCACCGCCAATCTCCCCTTGACCTGCAGTTTTCCGACAATGACCTGTAGTTTCTCTGACCGTCCTGGTGGTGGAAGGAGGGCCGCGGGCCCGCCCGATGCGACCACGCCAGGCCGGGCTGCCAGCCGTCGCCGCCCAGCGGCCCGGTGCCAGGCGCACCGTTGGCGCTTTCGGTGCTGTGGAGCAGCGGCGCTGGGTGCCTGGGCGGCCCGTGCCCAAGGTGCTGCGCGGCCGAGCCGCAAAACTTTTTCTGGGGGGCGATCATGCCCGGCCAGCCACGCTTGTCGCGTCAACCGCGCCTCAACTGCCCAAACGTGTACGGCCATCGCCGTACAGTCGGGGACTCGCATGAACCCTCAAGAGCATGAACATTTTTGTTCCGTCTGGTGTGTTTGCTGCCCACTCGGCCGGTTACATGAAGCGCGTCCCATTCTCACCGAATTTCAGAGAGAAGGAACGATGAAAGTACCGTCCATGCGAATGATGGCCATCTCGGCGGGCTCGGTCGTGGCGCTGTCCGGACTCACCGCGAGCGCGGCCGGCGCGGCCGTATCGGCGACCACGTCGACCACGGAAAAGACGATCAGCTCGGCCCCGGCGGCGTCCGTGGGCAACCTCACCTCGGCCGTAAAGGGAACGGTCACGAATTCGGCCGGTAAAGGCACCTTCAGCGGCACGTTCACGCCCCGGAAGTTCAGCGTCACCGACGGTGTGCTGCACGCCACCGGGGTCCTCAAGGGCACGCTCACCAGCGCCAACGGGGCGTCGCTCGGCACCGTGAACCAGACCGTGACCGACTCGGTGAACACCAGCGCGGCCGCCAACGCTGTGGTCGGCTGCCAGGTACTTAACCTGGTCCTGGGCCCGCTCAACCTCAACCTGCTCGGGCTCGTGGTCACCCTCAACCAGGTGACGCTGAACATCACCGCGGTGCCCGGTGCGGGCAATCTGCTCGGCAACCTGCTGTGCGCGGTGGTCAACCTGCTCAACGGCACCGGCGGCCTGGCCTCGCTGTCGTCGCTACTCAACCAGATTCTCGCCGCGCTGGGCCTGTAAAAGACCGCTCACCAGCCATTGCGCCGATCGATGGCAGCGGCGAACCCTGAATCGACGATAACGCGGCTGGCGGGCATGATCAAGGCGCAGAACTAATCCCGATTACCCCGGAATTCCGCGCACCGTATTCCGATTTTCCCACGGGCTACGGCGACGCGGAATTTCGGCATTCCCGCGTTGAGGAAACCGGAAAACGGGTGCTCCGAATCCCCCAAACTGGGGATCGCCTGTACTCGAACGGAAGGCCGCAGATGTTGATCGTTGTTGACTTTACTGATCGGTCGCCGTACGTCGGCCAGCGCACGATCACCGGTCAGCGAAGCGCGGGCGGGGGGCGGTCACGCCAGGTCACCTGTTACATGCGACGCTTGCAGGACAGAACCTGAGATGCGGCGGCACCCACGCCAGCCTGCGAAAACCTTTCACCGCGACCTGGAGCCTGGAGCCGTGCCGTGACCGAAGCCCACGAAGATCTGTCCGAGCCCGCACCACACCCGCATCACCACGCGCGGGACGGGCACGGGCAGCACGAGGGCGGCTCGCGCGAGCAACCGCACGAGGCCGGCCACCGGCCCCAGCACGAGAACACCCAGCGCGGGAACAAGTGGTGGACGCTGGTCGCGGTGTGCCTGGGCACGTTCATGCTGCTGCTGGACGTCACGATCGTGAACGTGGCGCTGCCGGACATCCAGACCGCGCTGCACTCCAGTTTCTCGGACCTGCAGTGGGTGGTGGACGCCTACGCGCTGACCCTGGCCGCGTTCCTGCTCACCGCGGGCAGCCTGGCCGACAATTACGGCCGGCGGCGGATGTACCTGATCGGCCTGGTCATCTTCACCGCCGCCTCGGCTCTGTGCGGCTTCGCCACCAGCACCCTGGTGCTGCAGCTCTCCCGCGCGCTGCAGGGGGTCGGCGGGGCGATCATGTTCGCGGTCTCGCTGGCCCTGCTGGCCGACGCGTTCCGGGGCAAGGACCGCGGCACGGCGTTCGGGATCTGGGGCGCCATCACCGGGCTGGCCGTGGCGATCGGCCCCTTGGCCGGAGGCCTGCTGACCTCCGGCCTTTCCTGGCGGTGGATCTTCTTCGTCAACGTGCCGTTCGGGATCGCGGCCGTGGTCATCTCGCTGCTGAAGGTGGCCGAGTCGCGCGCCCCGCAGGCCAGCCGGCCGGACTGGTTCGGCTTCGCGCTGTTCACGGTGGCGTTGTCCAGCCTGGTCTACGGGCTGATCGAGTCGAGCCAGAAGTCGTTCACCGACAGTCTCGTGCTCGGCTGCTTCGCGCTGGCCGTGGTCCTGCTCATCGCCTTCGTCATCCTCGAGATGCGCATCGCGCACCCGATGTTCGACCTGACGCTGTTCAGGCTGCCGACGTTCTCCGGCGGTTCGGTCGCGGCGTTCGGGGTCAGCGCGTCGATCTTCGCGATGCTCCTCTACCTCGTGCTGTACTTCCAGGACATCCTGGGTTACTCGGCGCTGCAGACCGGTCTCCGGCTCATGGTTATTTCCGGCGGGATCCTGCTGACCTCCACCGCGGCCGGTCGGCTGTCCTCGAAGGTGCCGGTTCGCCTGCTCATCGGGCCCGGCCTGATCCTGGTCGGGGTGGGGTTGCTGCTCATGCGCGGGCTCAATGCGGGCTCGGGCTGGACCCACCTCATCCCGGGCATGATTGTCAGCGGCGTGGGTGTCGGGCTGCTCAACCCGCCGCTGGCCTCGACCGCGGTCGGCGTCGTGCGGCCGCCCCAGGCCGGCATGGCCTCCGGCATCAGCTCCACCTTCCGCCAGGTCGGCATCGCCACCGGCATCGCGCTGCTCGGCACGCTGTTCTCCAGCCAGGTCAGGAGCGACGTGCTGAACCAGGTGACCCGGCAGGCCAGCCTGGCCCATCAGGGCCCGAAGATCGCCGCGGCGGTCCAATCCGGCGAGGTCAGCCAGCTCATCAGCAAGCTGCCGCCCCAGGCCCGGCAGGCCGCCGCGCAGATCACCCGGGGCGCGTTCACCTCCGGCCTCAACCGCATCCTGCTGGTGGCGGCGCTCATCGCCCTGGTCTCTGGCGTGCTGTCGCTGGTGCTGATCCGGGGCAAGGACTTCGCCCGCCCCGAATCCCGCAGCGAATCCGGCCCCGGATCCGGCGCTGAATCCGGCGCCCAAGCTGGCGCCGAAGCCGCCAGCTGATCCCGCCGCGCGGGCCGGCCGTTCCCGTTCCCGGCCCGCGTACCGTGTGGGGGTGACCGCGCGCCGCTGCTGCTCCCTGATCGCCGGTGTGCTGCTGCTGGTCCTGCTGGCCGCCTGTTCCTCGAATTCATCGGCTCGTCCCCGCGCCACCCCGTCCACCC
>CAXUJF010000173.1:0-10655 GCA_964250865.1 uncultured Streptosporangiaceae bacterium | reverse complement strand
CGCGGCCATCGGTGCTGCGCAGGCGACCACGGCGGGTCGCCTGCAGCGGTATCGACGCAGTTTCCACCAGCAAACTGGCTCTCGGCGAATTTCACGGACTAGTGAAGGTGATCAGTCCAGACCATGCACGGTTCGGGACAACCTGCGCGGATTTGCAAGCGGGGGTCAGGGACCTTACAAGCTGGCCTACTTGTCACTGTTCATCTGCCATGTCGGCTACGAGGTGACCAGGGACGTCGTGCACCGTCTGGCCGATGGCATCGACCCGGCGGTCATCACCTTCCGAGGCGGCCGCCGGATCGGTTGACGGGGTGATCCACGCCCCCGCACGGGCCCGGTGGACCGGCGGATCCTGCGGGTGGAAATCGAGGGCTGAGTCGACCCGGAAATCACAGTCAGCAGCGCCCACAAGGTCGGCCAGCAGGTCGCCTGGGCTGTCGCCAGTGAGCTGCCCGACGCAGGCAGCCTCACCTGGACTGCGCGGGTCGCGCCCGCCTGATCAGGGGACAGTTACGCCGGGTGGGTGCCGGTCGGGCTGGTGTGGATGGTGGCAGCGGTCAGGCGACGCACCTGGTCAAGCAGGTGGGTCTCAGCGTGGTGGGCAATGTCGTGGGCCTGGGTAACGGTCAGGTTCGGGTCAACGGTGGCGTCGACCTCCGCGCGCAGGGTGTGGCCGATCCACCGGATCCGCAGTTCGCGGACGGACCTGATCCCGGCGACGCTGGTGACGGCGGCGGTGGCCTGGTCGACCAGGGCGGGATCCACGGCGTCCATGAGCCGGGCGCCGACCTGGCGGATCGCCGAGCGGAGCACGCCCAGGATGGCGACGGTGATGACCAGGCCGATGATCGGGTCAGCGGCGCGCCAGCCCAGGGCCACGCCACCCGCACCGAGCAGCACGGCCAGGCTGGTGAACCCGTCGGTGCGAGCGTGCAGGCCGTCGGCGACCAGGGCGGCGCTGCCGATACGGCGGCCGACGCGGATACGGTACCGGGCGACGATCTCGTTACCCGCGAACCCGACGATCGCGGCGACGGCGACAATCCATAGGTGGGTGACGTCGCGAGGATGGATGAGCCGGTCGATGGCCTCCCACGCGGCCAGCACGCTGGACAAGGTAATCATCGCGATGACGAACAGGCCGCCCAGATCCTCGGCGCGGCCGTACCCGTAGGTGTACCGCCTGGTGGCCGGGCGGCGGGCGAGCCGGAACGCGATCAGCAGTGGCACGGCAGTTAGTGCGTCGGCGACGTTGTGCAGGGTGTCCCCTAGCAGCGCCACCGACCCGGATAGGACCACGACGGCAGCCTGGATCGCGGCGGTCACCGCGAGGATGAGCAGGCTCAGCAGCAGCGCCCGCCGCCCGTCGGCATCGGCCTCCAGCGTATCGTCTACCTGGTCGGCGCTGTCATGGGAGTGCGCGCCGAGCACCTCGGACACTCCGTGCCGGACCCGCGCCCACACCGACGAGCCATGGCCGTGGTCGTGGTCGTGGACGTGCCCGGCGGGACGGTGGTCGTGGGCGCCTTCTGCGGGGGGGGGGGGGTGGTGTTCTTGGGCTGGCGGCCGGGGGTGCTCGTGTCCGGCGTGAGCGGTCATGAGTGCGGTTCCTTCCGCTGCTGTGGCCCGGACCCGACGCTACCCGACTCTATCTACATATGCGAATCTGCGAAGGTGTTGCAACAACGAGTATGCTGCGGACATGACATCAGCTCGCCGCGCGGGCCTGTCCCCGGTCCCGGCCGGGCACTCCGGGCCGCTGGTCCCCGAGCAGGTCAGCGCCGCCGTGATGGCCTTCACCCTGCTCGCCGACCCCACCAGGGTCCGCATGCTCTGGGCGTTGCGGGACGCGGACCTGGACGTGGCTACCCTCGCCGAGATCGCCGGGTGCCGTCCCACCGTCGCCAGCCAGCACCTGTCCAAGCTCCGCTTCGGCGGACTGGTCGAGGCCACCCGAGAGGGCCGCCGCATGATCTACCGCCTGCGCGGCAGCCACGTCCGTTCCCTCCTCGCCGAGGCCTTGTTCCAGGCTGACCACCAGGTCAGCGGCGAACCCATCCACGACTGAAGAGCCGGACAACCGTCTCGGCATGGATCAGGCACCGGCCCGCGGACCATGCTGCCGCGATGGCGGCTAGCACCTGGCCTGATCATTCCATTCGGCTTGGCCCTAGGGCTGGCCCTAGAGTGCCCGTGGCAGCGCGGGTAAATACGGGGTACTTGCTAGGGCCACGTGAGATCAGCCGCAGATCACGGCAGCTACCTGAGCGGCGAAATCGACACCCTGATAAAGAAGCGCTCCGAGGTACACACTCAGGTCAGCCGTCTCACCCGCGGAATCCGGGCCATGCGTCGGCCGACGCTGGGTGGCGTTCAGCCGGCCTCCCCGCCGGTCACGACCCAGTTACCGCTGGGAGCTTGAGCTTCTTCGGTGGAGAGCGGCTCGCCGTTGGCGCCGATAATGTGACAGGTCGCATCTCCGGGCCCGGACGACGTGCAGACCGCGGCGCGGTCGGCCCAGTTGTCCGGATTCAGCCCCGGCGTCGCGGTCAGGTACTTCCCCATGTCGGGGACGTTCAAGCTGTTGCCGCTGAAGTCCGCGTAACCGCCACCCAGGAACGCGCCGGCCCGTGTCTGATCCTTGCTGACGGCCGCGGCAACCAGCCCGGTGAGCGCCTGCTGGGCGGAGTCCGCCCAGGGATCTAGTGGCCCCGCCGCGGGCAGGCCGCCCGCGGCCGGGCAGAAATTGTGGTACGGGTCGGAAGGCGGGGCGCTGGCCACCACCTGACCCTGGTATCCCGCGAACCGCAGATCTAGATCGCCGGACAGCTGGAAGAAGGAACGGCTCACTCCGTACCCGGGAACTGACTCACTCTGTCCGCCGGGTTCGCCTCGGCCCAGCGCCCCTTCCACGAACAACCGCTGCCCGGACTGGGTTGCGCAGCCCAGGTTCGCGGCGGTGGGGAGGCCGTCGGCGTGCCCGTCGCCGGTCATGACCAGGCGAAGGCTGCCGTCTGTGCTCAGGCCGGTCAGCACCGCGTCGTCCCCATCTGCTCCCTCGGAGTCGATGAGCAGCACTTGCTGGCGTGCTGACTGCCCCACCCGCATGACCTGCATGGGCTGGTTGGTCTGCCCGTCGTCCGGGAGGTAGGAGGCCCAGGGCGCGGTCGAGTTGACCTCGGTGGCCGAGCCGTTCTGCAGGGGGTGGACGCTGCCGTCGTCGAGATAGGCCACCGCGCCGCGCTGGTTCGCGGCCTGCCAGGCGACCAGCCGGTCAGGTTTCCCGTTGCCGTTCGGGCGCGGGGAACCGCTCACGGGCCGTTCAGTGTTGCTCCGGGCACGAGGATTAGATTTCTCCAGCTGTGCCCATGGTTCCTGCGGGCGGCGGCCGCCTATCGCGGGAGGAGGCCAGGTGCTTACCAGGACGCAGGACAACGAGGAGCTCATCGAGCGGGTCGCGGCGCTGGATATCGGCAAGGCCGAGCTGATGTGCTGTGTGCGGGTTCCCGATGAGGATCATCGCGGGAAGCGGCTGCAGGAGGTGCAGGCCTACCCGACGATGACGCGCTCGCTGCTGGGGATGCCTGATCACCTGGCCGGCCTGGGTGTGACCAGGGTGGTGATGGAGGCCACCAGTGATTACTGGAAGCCGGTGTTCTACCTGCTGGAGGCGGCCGGGTTCGAGACGTGGCTAGTGAACGCCAAGGACGTGAAGCACCTGCCGGGGCGGCCGAAGACCGACAAGCTGGACGCGGTCTGGCTATGCAAGGTCGCCGAGCGGCAGATGCTGCGGCCGAGCTTCGTGCCGCCGCCGCAGATCCGCAGGCTGCGGGACCTGACCCGGTACCGCGCCGGCCTGGTCGCTGCCCGGACGGCGGAGAAGCAGCGGGCCGAGAAGCTGCTCGAGGATGCCTGCATCAAGCTCAGCGCGGTCGTCGCGGACATCTTCGGGGTATCGGGCCGGGACATGCTGGCCGCGCTGGTGGCCGGCGAGCGGAACCCGAGAGTGCTGGCGCAGCTGGCCCGGCGCACCATGCGCGCCAAGATCACCGTCCTGGAGCAGGCATTTACCGGCCACTTCACCGGCCACCACGCGTTCCTGCCCGGGAAGATGCTGGGCCGCGTGGACGCGATCAGCGCGGACATCACCGACCTGGACGCACGGATCGCCGGGTACGCCGCCCCGCTCGCCGGTACGGCCGCCCGGCTCGATGAGATCCCCGGCATCAGCCTGGCCAGCGCCCACGTCATCCTCGCCGAGATCGGCACCGACATGACCCGGTTCCCCACCGCCGGGCACCTCGTCTCCCGGTCCCGGCTCGCCCCCGGCATCAAGGAGTCAGCCGGGAAGAAGAAAGGCAAGGGCTCCACCGGCCACGGCAACGCCTACCTCGCCTCGATCCTCGGCAACGCCGCAGCGGCTGCCGGGAAGACCGGCACGTTCCTGGGCGAGCGGTACCGGCGCATCGCCCGCCGCCGCGGCTCCAAGCGCGCCATCGTCGCCATCAGCAGGTCCATCATGGTCATTGCCTGGCACCTCCTGGCCGACCCGGATGCCCAGTTCCATGACCTCGGGTCCGGGTTCCACGCCGCCCGCATCGACCCCGAACGCCGCAAGCGCACTCACGTCCGCCAACTCGAAGCCCTCGGCTACACCGTCACCGTCCAGCCCGCCGCCTGAGCCGCCCGCTCCCAGGACCCGGCTCCGCTGGCGCTTCGCCGGGTGCTGCCGCACGCCCGCTAACTCACCAATTTTCGGATTAGCAGCCGGTCGCGGGCTCCGGTCCCGCCCTGGCTTCCCATGCCAGTCCGTGACCGGCCTCCCCGGCGAGCACTCGCCGACTCTCATTGGGTGCAGGACGGGAAGGACGGCTTCCCCGGAGTGGGGACGTCCCGGCACGTCCGGTCATGGTCCCGGTGCGTAGTCACTGCGTCCTGCTTCCTCGGCGCATTCTGCGGTGCATAAGGACGCACCGCCGCCGCTCCTGAACATCGGACGACGGCGCCGAGTGGAAGGAGTTTGGATGCACACCGATCTTCTTGCTCCACCTGCCGAGGGCCGGCGCCGGCAGTGTCCCTGCGGTGCGGTGACGGAACATTCGCACAGGCTGTGCCGCAAATGCCGGGCCCGGATCAAGTGGCGGCGGAGGACCACGCCGACCAGCCGCCGCACTGCGCGCCGCTTGGTCAGACGACAGGCCCAGACCGGCGCCCGGACCTTTGCCATCGCCATTCGCACCGCCAAGAAGGGAGCTGAGAACTGATGCTTGCCGCGGTGCTCTTCATAGCGGCCGTGATGGCCCTGATCGTTCTACTGCTGCTCACGGTGGTGGTCGCTGGTATCCGCCAGGAGCCGACGAACGCCAGGATGACCAGCCGGGCGCCGCGGCCGACCGCAGCCCTGGCCCGGATCCTGCTCGGGGCGCACGTCCGCCGGCCCGATCCGGCGGACGAAGCCGACGAGCATCGGTGCTCCTGCCTAGTGGGCCAGGGTTCGGAAGGACAGCGCCGGTGAGCCGGGCCACTACGACGCCTGGCCTGGCTGACGGGCGTCAGCTGCTCTCGGTCATGCCCCTGCACGCCATCACCACCATGTATGGCGAGCAGGGGCTCCGGGAGCGGTTCGCGCTGGAGACCGATCGGCTCCCTGACCCGGCCTCCAGCGGGCAGGTGGGCCGGGCTCTGCAGCTCGCAGCCCGGCTGCACGCCTGCGATCACCGTCAGCGTGAGCCGTACGTGAACCATCTGCTCCGCGTGGCTCTCCGTGTCATGGTCCATTACGGCATCTGGGAGCCGGACGTGATCTGCGCGGCTCTGCTCCACGACGCCGTCGAGGACCATGCCGACGAGCTGTCCACGGCCGGGCGGCCCGGCGCGTTCGTGGCGATGGCCGCGGTCTACGGAGCGCGGGTGGCGGAGCTGGTCGCCGCGGTGACCAACCCGGTCTACGCGCCTGGCAGCGATAAGGACAGGCAGTACCGGGAGCATGTCGTGGACAGCCTGGCCGCATGCCCGTGGGCTCGGGTCGTCAAGATCTCGGACTTTACCGACAACGGCGTCGGAGTGTTCTACGCCGCCGGGGAGAAGGCCGTGCGGCTCGCTCGCAAGTACGCGCCGCTGGTCCCCTCGTTGGCGGAGCTGGCTGCCCGGTCCGACACTCCCCTATCGGAGGACGTAAAGACCCGCATCTCGGTCCAGCTCGACAGCGCTAGCAATCGCTTCAACGCGATCATCGCGGCCAGCGCCGAGAGGCGGTGAGGCGAATTGGCGATCTCGGTCTCACTCGTCCTGCTGCTCGGCGTCGCGGTGTGGCTGCTGCACCGGTACGCCGGGCTCAAGGTCTGGCACGGCTTCATCTGCGTGATGTTCGGCTTCTTCCTGGCCGCTACCAGCCTCGCGCCCGAAATCCGCACGACAGTGACCGCCATCATCAATGCCCTGACGGGCCAGGGCTGACCACGACCAAAGGAGGTGATCATCACGACCGAACCTAGGAACTACTTGGACGTTGATGTTCAGGAGGTAGCCGGCCGGCACGACGATGCTGCTTCGGCCATGGGCACGCTCACCCGGGCACTCGACATGATCCCGCTGCTGTCCGCGGAGGTCGCCCGGCTCCGCACCCGCCTGGCTCGGACTCTGACCAACCTTCACAACCTGACGGCCGCGTCCCGGGCCACCCTGCGCGCCTCGGCCGACGGTGAGGACGACGCCCTCTATTACCTGCGGGACGAACTCGAAGCCCAGGGCCGGCTTCCATCGTGGGACCGCGAGCGGCCATGACCAACCGGCCGTCACGACACCGGCTCCGTCGTCGCGCCCGCCAGCTCCGTCGCGACGGCTTCCAGCCGACCATGTTCCTCAGCCCGGGCGAGCCGCTACCGGAGACGGCCGGTGCGATCGCTGTCCGCGCACTCTGGCGATACCGCTCCGAACTGGTCCCCGTCGTAGCCACGGCGGGCGTCGTGATCGCGGCGGTGACGCTGCATCGCTCGCATCCGGGATGGTGGCCATGGCTGATGGCCGTCACGTTCGCCGATGTGATCGCTGTGGCGATGCCTGCGCCGCGACGGCTGCACAATGAGTGGCCTTTCCTCACCAGAACTGCGGAGCGGGTCTACGCCGCAGCGGTCTTGGCAGCGGCCGGCGGATGGCTCACGGCGGCGACCGCACTCGGTCCGGCCACACCACCAATGCCTATCCTCGCTGTCATCCTGGCCGTCGTCTCTGCCGTCCCTTGGTGGGCCAGCCGCCGGCGCCGGGCCAAGGTCCGCCTGGAACGGACCCTCGAGTCGTGGCCGGAGATCGCGCGGGCCGTCGGGCTGGCCGGTTCGCGGGTCATGTCGGCGATGGTGGACCTGTGGGGCTGGCGGGCCCGGCTCCGCCTGGCCCGCGGTCAGACCATCCGCGACGTGATCGCCAAGATCCCGGCCATAGAGTCCGGCCTCGGCACCTTCCGCGGCGCCGTCCGCGTCTACCCGACACCCGACAACTACGCCAACCGATGCGAGCTGCGCGTGCTCGACACCGACCCGCACGCCGACGCCATCCCGTGGCCCGGGCCGTCGGTCACCTCGATCACCGAACCCATCGAGCTGGGACCGTTCGAGGACGCGGACCCGTGCCGGGTCTCGTTCCTGCGCCGCCACGTCCTGTTCGGCGGGGCAACCGGCGCGGGCAAAAGCGGCGGGCTCAACGTGCTGATCGGCAACCTGTCCGCCTGCCTCGACGTGGTCCTGTGGGGCATCGACCTCAAGAAGGGCATGGAACTTGGCCCGTGGCTCCGCTGCCTGGACCGGCTGGCGACCACAGCCGACGACGCCTGTGCGCTCCTGGCGGATGCGGTCACGGTTCTCGAGGCACGAGCGACAGCGCTCGCCGAGCAGGGCCGGAGGGTCTGGGAGCCGACACCGGAAATGCCCGCGCTGATCATCCTCATCGATGAGTACGCCGAACTCGCGGACGACGCTCCGCAGGCGATCCGGCACGCCGATTCGATTGCCCGGCGCGGGCGCGCCGTGGCCGTCAGCCTGGTCGCAGCCACCCAGCGGCCGACGCAGAAGGCAATGGGGCATGGGGCGGTGCGCTCTCAGATGGACGTCCGGATTTGCTTCCGGGTCCGGGAGCGCAAGGACGTGGACCTCATCCTGGGCCAAGGCATGCTGGCCGCAGGCTGGCAGGCCCATACGCTCGATGCGCCCGGCAAGTTCCTGGTCTCGGCCGCCGAGCACGGCACGCCCCGGAGAGGCCGCGCTTACCTGATCACCGACGAGGCCGTGGCCAGCACGGCCAGAGCGCACGCCGAACTGCGGCCCGACCTCGACGAGGTATCACAACAGGCGATTGAAGAGCAGGACGGGACCGAGCCAGTCGCCACGGCGACGGGCGAAGAGAACGAGACGCAGGGCTCGTCATCAAACCCCGAAGCCAAGCGTGGCGGCGCGAACGACGAGCCTGAGGCCATCTTGTGGGCCGCTCTGTCGCTAGCCCCAGACGAGGGCACGACCGTGACTGAACTCATGGCCGCTACCAGCATGAGCCGACCCTGGATCTACCGTCGGCTGCGCGGACTCGCCGAACGCGACCAGGTGGTCCAGGTCAGCCGGGGGCGATGGCGCTCCGTGAATGGTGACAACGAGTGATTGTCTACGTCTCTGCGCCTCGCGCGCGTCTGCACGTAATAGCGAGAAGACAGGCGAAGAGACAAAGACGTAGACAATCACGCTGAGTCACAGAACGAGAGGAGATGCCCGGGAGAAGCCACAGCCAGAGGAGGTGATCGATCGATGCAGGCCCACACCGTCGAGCAGGTGGCCAAGATGCTGAACATCGGCCGGGACAAGGTCTATTACCTGCTGCGCACCCATCAGCTCCGCAGCCTCAAGATCGGCAAGTCGCGCCGGATCACCGAAGAGCAGCTCGCCGAGTTCATCGCCTCACAAGAAGACGCCGCCTGAACTAAGGGACGTCTAGGGACTTCTTGACCTATCGGCGGAGGAAGACAGCAAATCGAAGGAGCTGAAGCAATGGGTGCACGATCACCGTCCGGGCCGAAGAAACGCCGGGAGCGTGGCGACGGCGGCATCTCGTGGGACAAGATCAATAAGTACTACGAAGGCTCGATTTCACTCGGCTTTGACGGCAACGGCAAACGCCTCCGACGGCGCGTCCACGCCAAGACCAAGGCCGAGGTCAAGGAAAAACTTGATGCGCTCCAACAGGAGATCAGCGCCGGCATCCAGACCCCCGCGACCTACACCGTCGAGCACTGCGTCAGGGACTGGCTCGACTCACTGGAGCTGGACCCGTCCACCGTGGCTGGCTACCGGGGTCCAGCCGAGAAGTGGATCTACCCGGCGATCGGCGCGACGAAGCTAAAGGACTTCAAGGCCATCGACGCCGACCGCTTCTTCCGAGACACTGCCCAGACGCTCAGCAAAGCCTCGCTAATGAAGATCAAAAGCACGCTCACCTGGTCGATCCGGCGCGCCCAGAAGTACGACCTCATCGGCCGGAACGTCGCCGAGCTGGTCGACCTGCCGAAAGGCCGCCCGGGCCGACCGTCGCGGGCTATGACTGAGGAACAGGCGAGCAGGGTGCTCAAGGCTGCGACCGGTCAGCCAATTGAGTACGTCAAGGCCGTCAAGGTGAGCGGCGGCCGGTACGCGGCAAGCCATGCGGCCACGAAGACGGGTGAGGTGGCCTGTAAAACCCAGCCGCGCAAACAGGCTCTCATCACCGAAATCGGCACCGATCTGAGTCTGGTCACGTGCCGTACCTGCTGCGCAGAACTCGGCATAGACGATCGCGTCAGCGACGGTCGTCGGCTTGAGGCGCTGTTCGTGCTATCAATCGCGCTTGGCCTTCGTCCCGGGGAGCTCCACAAGCTTTCCTGGGATCACGTGGACCTCGACCAAGGAGTTATTCACGTGTGGCGGTCAGCGAGCCGGACCGGCGAGGTCAAGACCGAGAAGTCCAGGCGCTCTCTAGTTCAGCCCAGGCGCGCCGCGGCTGCATTAGTGGCGCACCGCAAACTCCAGGCCGCGGAACGGCTCGCGGCAGGCGCCGGCTGGCACGACGAGAACCTCGTGTTCTGCCACGAGGACGGGCGCATGTACAGCAAGGACGCGCTCAACTGGCGGTTCAGCAAGATGACGCGGCGAGCCGGGATCGGTCACTGGCACGCCCACGAGGGACGCCACACCGCGGTGTCGATCATGAGCAGTAACGGGGTGCCGCTGCAGGACATCAGCGACACGGTAGGCCACAAGTCCACCCACGTCACCGAGACCGTGTACCGGCACGTGATCGTGCCCGCCATCCGAGGCGGAGCGAGCGTCATGGACACCGTCTTTGGCGAGAGTACAGAAGACGAAGGCGCCGCAGCCGAATGGCCGCAGCGCCGTAGTCCCTTGGTTAGTCCCTGAAGAATGAAACCGAGGTCCGGAAAACCAGTGGAGCTATGGGGATTCGAACCCCAGACCTCTTCCATGCCATGGAAGCGCGCTACCAACTGCGCCATAGCCCCTTGCGGTACCGGTAGAGCTTAGCGCATGTTCGGAGCACCCGTACCCGTGGTCAGCGGCGCTGGGCGGGCCAGTCGCGCTCGGTGGGGTGGGTGCGCTGATCCTCGGCGCGTTGGCGCAGGCTGGGAG
>CAXUJF010000172.1:0-10690 GCA_964250865.1 uncultured Streptosporangiaceae bacterium | reverse complement strand
GGGTAGGGACGGACTGCCCGGCACCCGGGAAGGTTATACGGTGACGGCCTGCTCGGTCGCTGCTGGTGACCTGGATGCTGCGGGACTTGGCGGCTTCGCGGACGAGGACGGTCAGGGTGAGCGCGCCCGCGGCGTAGTCGGCCGCGACCTTATCGGCGTCGAGGGTCTCGCCGAGGAAGACCCGCGGCCCTCGTCGCGGATCGAGGGAGCCCATCCCAGCGCGTTCGCCATCAGGCCGTTGGCGTGCAGGTGACATCAAGCCCGGGCTGGCGGAACACCTCGTCGCGGGCGGCGATGCGGGCGCCGATCATGGGCAATGGCCAGAGACGGTGCCCGGGGAGGAGAGCACGACGATCACCTCGCGCGGAGGTCACCCGGATAGGCCAACGCGCGGATCAACGCCGCCCTCGGCACCCATGACTCCCAGCCCGACCCCGCCGACGAGGGCGACGGCGATAACGAGCAGGCACCTAAAATGGCAGGTCAGGGAGCTGAATCGGGCCGGGCGGTCAGTGTAACCGCTCCCACCGTTTCGTCCGTGGATTCTTCGGCCCCTGTCCGTGGATTTTTCGGCCCCAAAATTTGGTGCCCACGGACACATAGCGGACGGTGGCAGCCCGGAAACGAGCCTCAAAGCGCATAACCGCAGTTCAGCGGCATATACCTCCGATGGAGGGAGCGGTCTGTAAAACCGTCGGCTACGCCTTCAATGGTTCGAATCCATTACCTGCCACCATTTGCGTTTCTTCTGTGTCCCGTGTGTGTCATCGTGGGTCGCTGTAGACCCCTGTGTTGCGGTGTCCACGAACATATAGCGGACGGCGTCCGGGGCTCGGGGCGGTCGGTGTGACCGTCGGTTTCCACGAACGGACACGGACGGAGAACCGCGTCCACGGACGAGCCACGGACGGAAAGCCGCGTCCACGGACGAGCCACGGACGAGGTATGGGAGTTTCCGGACCGCCTGCTGAATCGGTGCTGACCCCGGCGGTCATTAACATGCCGTGTGGATGCGGACGGGCATGGATTAGGGTGCGGCGGCCACGTTCTGAAGAGCACGTGCGGTGACGAGCGACAGTGCGTGAATTAAGGGTGCGTGGACGGGACACCTACGCTCGACAGGGGCTGCGGTTGCGGTCAGGGTGGCTCGCCGCACGAAGTGGTAATTTACCGGCCGAGACGGCAACCTGATGGCGCACCATTACGGTCCGGACTTGATCGAAGCCGCCATGGGGGTTTATGTCGGCGGGGCGGCCGCACTCAAAGCCCAATGCGTGCTGTCCGGTCAGTTCGCACTCGGTTGAGGGATCATCTCCGCGCCTCAGGACCTGCGTCGTCGACGGAGGCGAGGAAGTCCAGGAGGGTATTTGCGCCCATCGCAGGCTGATCGGTGAACAGCTGATGCCCGCAGTCGGTCAGCACGGTGAGGCGCGCTGTCGATATCTGGTTAGCCAGGATTCGCGCGTTGCCGGGGGAGACGAGCCGGTCCTGGTCGCCGTGCAGGACAAGAGTGGGGCAGGTGATTTTGTGCAGTTCCCCGAGTCGCTCCCACTCGGCGGAGGCTGCAAGCTGGCTGCTGTATCCTTCCGCGGACGTAGGATGCTGGGCGCGGACCGTTAGGTCCTCGTCAATCCGCTCGGGCGGTGTGGTGCTTACGTAGGCCAAGCCGGCCAGGTAAAGCGTTCGCTCTTCGGGGGCCAGGTCCGCAGCCCGCTTGATCGCATCGAGGCTGTCCTGGTCACTGGACATGTGCGGCGCCCCGGCATGTGTGGCCACCAAGGTGAGGCTGGACACGAGGTGCGGGTAATCCAGCGTAAGTTCCTGCGCGATCAGGCCTCCCATGGAAATGCCGAGAACATGCGCCGCTGACTCTCCCGCGGCCTGAATGACGGCAACAGCAGCGTCGGTGAGCATCTCCATGGTGTAGGGGCCTGATGGTGTCCGGGTGCGGCCGGTCCCGGGATTGTCAAAAGTGATCACTCGGTGCTGCGGTGCGAGCAGCGGAACCAGGCGAAACCAGGCCGCTGACGGCGAGCTCAGACCGTTGATAAGCAGGATGGGGGTTCCGTCACCGTCGAAGTCCCACCACACTTCCGTTTGCCCTGAACGCGTGAATGGCATGCCCTGTCTCCCGTCCAGATCGTTGGTAGGCCCTAAGCCCGGTAGAAGGAAAGGTGTGCGTGCAGATAAACCTTCGGCACTGGTGCTCAGAATTGCCTGCGCGAGGGCCACCATCTGGCTGGTCCGGTCGGGGGCGATCTGGAGATGATGAATGCGGGACAAGCTGTTGATCATGGTCAGGACGGCCTGGACGAGAACGCGCGCGTCGGCGCTGGTGAGGTCGGAGCGGGCGCTGGTCAGCAGTGCGACCCATTCGGTGATGTAGTCCACTTGGGCACGCCGGAATGCCGCGCGGCGCTCTTCGGGCAGGTGGATGATCTCCGAGACGAGGATGCTGACGATCTCGGTGTCGGCTGCAGCGAAGTCCGCGTAGTCCGCTACGAGGTGTTCGAGGGCGTCGGCGGGGCCTTCGGCCCAGGCGAGAGCGCGATGCAGCCCGGCCCACAGTGCCTCGTTACCGCGGTTAAGGGCGGCGGTCAGGACGTCGATCTTGCTGTCAAAGTGGTTGTAAACGCTGGGACCGGCGATGCCGGCCGCGGCGCCGATGTCTGACAGCGCGACCGAGGGGTAGCCCCGTTCGCTGAACAGCCGGATCGCCGCAGCAAGCAGCGCCTCACGCCGGGATGCCGGGACCAAGGCCGGTCTGCGCCGGCTGGGAGGCGGGGCGTCCGTCGTCTTTTTTGGAAGGGGAGCAGTGAGCACGGCGCGTGCCGCCGCCCGAAGGAGCCGCTCGAACCTGATCGGCTCGATCTGGGTTCTGTGGTGGGAGGGGCTGTCGAGTACTGACAATGCGGCCCAGGCGCGGAGGTCTGCCGTCTCCTGGTCGGCTACGGTTTCGCTGGTGGCGGTAACGAGGGCATCGGCGAGCGAGCGCAGCCGATGTCGCATCGTGCGCCGCTGGTCTTCGGGTAGGTGCCCGGCTTCGCGTTCCCATAGCACACCGAACGCGCGGCGCTCGAGCGCCAGTGCCGCGAGCCGTTCGATCAGGTCGTGGCCGGGTTCGGCGGCGACCTGCTCCAGGCCGCTCAGGTGCTCGTCGAGGATGGCGAGCAGCAGTTCCTGCTTGCCGCTGAAGTGGCGGTAGAACGCGCTCGGGGCGATCCCTACCGCGGCGGCGATGTCCGCCATGCCCACCTGGTGGTAGCCGATTGCCCAGAATCGCTCGGCGGCGGCAGCCAGGATCTGCTGCCTGCGATCCCGAGGGCGCTTAGGGCGGGCACGAGGTTCGGTGTGTGCCGACACGCCTGCCGTCGTCATGACCTGCCCCCGCTGCGAGGCGGTCGTGTGACCGGCGCTCGGCCTGAGGGCGCCCAGTCCGCTGACCGCCCGCTGCAGCGGTGCCGGGCGGCGATCAGAAGGTCAGCAACTGGCGCGGTGCGCGCGTTGCGCGGGGGACGGTCGCGGGTCAGTGTCGCCACGCCCTCACGGACCTTTTGACGGACTTGACCATCAGCCGCTGAATCCGCCGCCGCAGACCAGGATCTGCCCGCTGACGTAGTCGCTCTCGGGCTGACAGAACAAGTACACCGCGCCTGCGGCCTCGTCTGGTGTGCCGGCGCGACCGAGCGGGATGCCCTTCTCCAGCTGGGCCAGCAGGTCGGCGTTGACCCCGACCTTGATCTGCCGCCCGTCGATGTTGATGCTCGCAGCCCCGCCGGCGGCAGCTTCGGTGAGCCGGGTGCGGATCAGGCCGAAGGCGACGCAGTTGACGGTGACGTCGTAGCGGCCCCATTCTTTGGCCAGGGTCTTGGTCAGCCCAGCAACGCCGGCCTTGGCCGAGCTGTAGTTGGCCTGCCCGGCATTGCCGGCGGTGCCGGCGACCGAGGAGATGTTGACGACCTTGCGGGTGACCCGCGGGCCGCCCGCGGCGCGTTCAGCCTTCACCGCGGCGCTGATCACTGGCTGCGCGGCCTGCAGGATCCGGAACGGGGCTTTGAGGTGGACGTCGAGAATGTCGTCCCACTGCTGATCGGTGATCTTTTGCACGACGGCGTCCCACGTATAGCCGGCGTTGTTGACGATGATGTGCAGGCCGCCGTGAGCCTCGACCGCGGTGGCGACGAACCGCTGCGAAAAGCTGGGATCGGTGACGCTGCCCGGGCAGCTGGTCGCCGTGCCGCCCGCAGCGGTGATGTCGGCGGCGGTCTGTTCGGCGACGTCCTTGTCGAGGTCATTGACGACCACCGCGGCGCCGGCGGAGGCGAGCTTCAGGGCGATCGCGCGGCCGATACCGCGGCCGGAACCGGAGACCAGCGCCACCCGGCCGGTGAGGGGTCCGGCGGTGGGTGAGGTCATCACGACTCCGATCCGAGGGCGACGACGGCGACACCGGCGAGGGTGGTGGTGCCATCGTCGAGAGTGACGGTGAGCTCGAGTTCCGCGCGGCGCTCGCCCTCGGCAGTACTCAGCGCGGTGACCCGGCCGCGGCAGGTAGGCCGGCCGTGTAGGGGCGTGATGGCGACGAAACGGACCGCGAAGGACCGGAGGCGGCGCTGGTCGATCCAGCCGGTGAGCAGCCGGCCAAGGTAGGCCATGGACAGCATGCCATGGGCGAAGACGTCGTCCAGCCCGGCGGAGCGGGCCACGTCGAGGTCGAGGTGTATAGGGTTGAGGTCACCGGATGCGGGACCGAACAGAGCCAGCGTGGTCCGGCTGATCGGCGGCAGCTTGAGCGGTGGCAGCTCCGTCCCGACAGCAAGATCGTCGAGCTCGATGCTCATGCGCGGCTTTCCCGGACGATGAGTGTCTCGCGGAGCTCGGCGACCGGCGACCCGTCGTCGCGCTGGACAGAAATGTCGCGGACCATGAACTGCAAGGCGCCCTTCTTCTTGGAAAATATGTCGGTGATCCGCGGCGTGAAGCGCAGGATATCCCCGGCGTAGGCGATGCCGTGATAAGTGAATTGCTGTTCGCCGTGCAGGACGGTGAGCAGGTCGACGCCCAAGTCGGCGAGCCAGGCGTAGTTGTCCTGGCCGCCGCCCAGGCCGAGGCCGAACAGGAAGGTTGGGGGGACGGGGAGGTCGGGATGCCCGGCGGCGCGGGCCGCGTCGAGCTCGGTATAGACCGGGTCGATCTCGCCGATCGCATGGGCGAATGCGCGGAGCCGCCCGCGTTCGACTTCGACAGCACGCTCCGGTTGAGCGGTGCCGATGAACGCCGGGTCAATCATGCCGTCACCCGCTCGTACAGGGTGACCACGCACGCGCCGCCGAGGCCTAGGTTGTGCTGCAGGGCGACGGTGGCCCCCTCGACCTGACGGGGTCCGGCGGTGCCGCGCAGCTGCCAGACGAGCTCGGCGCACTGGGCCAGGCCGGTGGCTCCGAGCGGGTGGCCCTTGGACAGGAGGCCACCGGAGGGATTGGTGACCACCCGGCCGCCGTAGGTGTTTTCGCCGGACAGGACGAACTTCTCGCCCGATCCCTCCGGGGTGAGCCCGAGGCTCTCGTAGCTGAGCAGCTCGTTGGTGGCGAAGCAGTCGTGCAGCTCGACCACGGGAATGTCCTCAGGCGCGACGCCGGAAGCTTCGTAGACCTCGTGGGCAGCCCGGACGGTCAGGTCGTAGCCGACGACGCGGCGCATGTCGGCGGCGTCAAACGTGCTCGCTGTATCGGTGGTCATCGCCTGCGCGCGGATGACGACCGTGGCGTCGAGGCCGTACCGGCGGGCGAAGTCCTCGCTGCACACCACCGCGGCCGCGGCGCCGCATGTGGGCGGGCAGCACATCAGCCGGGTCAGCGGGCCGTATACGGTCGGGGACGACAGAACCTGTTCCTCGGTGACCTGGTCCCGGAACACGGCGTACGGGTTGTTCGCCGCGTGCTTGCGCGCCTTGACGGAGATCTTGGCGAACGTGGCCTGCTCGGTGCCGAAGCGCTCCATGTGCTCGCGGCCAGCGCCGCCGAAGTACTGCGCCGCGAACGGGGCTCCGGGCTGCGGGTCCTGCAACTCCCGGGCGGCCTCGTCGAATTTCGCGAACGGTGAGGTCCGGTCCGAGTAGCCCATCGCCAGCGCCCCGTTGATCATCTGCTCGAAGCCGAGCGCGAGCGCGCACTCCACTGCCCCGCTTGCGACGGCCTGCCGGGCCAGGAACAGCGCCGAGGACCCGGTCGAGCAGTTGTTGTTGACGTTGATAACGGGGATGCCGGTGAGACCGACCTGATAGAGCGCGGCCTGTCCGGAGGTGGAGTCGCCGTAGACGTAGCCGACGTAAGCCTGCTGGATCAGCGAGTAGTCGACGCCAGCGTCCTCGAGTGCGGCGCGGGCGGCTCGCTCACCCATCCGCTCATAGCCGTCGGTCTCCCGGGGCTTGGTGAACGGGATCATCCCAACCCCGGCGACGTGCGCAGTCCGACTCATGCTTGTTCCTCTCGATTCACAGACTCCCTTTTCAGCAGGCCGTGAAGATGATTCACTGTTATTAATTCAGCTAATCACGGTTCACATTAGCTGGCAACTGCCGAAGGAGAGCAACGATGCCCTCGATCCCCGACACGCTGCGGACGACCGCGGCCCGCTGCCCGGACCGGGAGGCACTGGTCTTCGGGGCCACCCGGCGCTCCTACCGCGAGCTCCACCAGGAGGTGGAGCGAACGGCCGCTGCGCTCGCCGCCCACGGGGTCTCGCCCGGTGACCGGATCCTGCTGATGTCACCCAACAGCGACGCGTTCGTGATCGCCGCTTACGCCGTGCTCCGGGCCGGCGCGATCCTGGTGCCGGCCAACCCCCGCAACGCGCCCCCGGAGCTGGCCCACCTGGTCACCGACTCCGGCGCGGCCGCAGTGCTCTACGCACCCGAGGTCGCCGACGTCGTCGCCAAGGGGACCGCGCAGACCGGGACGTCACCAGTGCTCCTGTCGCTCCCCGAGCTCGCCGAGCTTGCCACCGGCCAGCACCCCCCTGTCGCGCATGTCCCCCGTGAGTCCGACGACGCCCTGCTGCTGTACACCTCCGGTACCACCGGCACGGCGAAGGGTGCACTGTTCGACCACCACCGCGCGCTGTGGGTCGCCATCAATATGGGTGGCGCGACCGGTTACCGCGAGGGTGACCGTACCCTGCACGTCGCGCCGCTCTACCATGCCGCGCAGCTGTGCCTGGTGCTGTTCGCGGGTACCGGACTGGCGATGACGCACGTCGTCGCCGCCAAATTCGAGCCTGCGGCGGTCGCCGACCTGATGGAGCGCGAGCGTATCTCGGTGCTGTTCGGAGTGCCGACGATGTACCAGTTCCTGCTGCGGCTTCCGGACCTCGGCGAGCGCGACCTGTCCGCCTGGCGCATCGGCATGTTCGGTGCCGCGCCGATGCCGGCTGACTCCGCCCGCGCGCTGGCCGCGGCGCTGCCGCGGGTCGGCCTCTACCAGCTGTGCGGGCAGACCGAGGCCGGACCGGGAGGCATCTACGCGGGTCCCGAGGATGTCCTGGCCCGGCCGGACGCCAGCGGCCGTTACGCCATGCCCAACACCGAGGCCCGGATTGTCTCCACCGACGGCACCGACGTGGCGCCTGGGGAGGTGGGCGAGCTGGTCCTGCGCGGCGAGACGATCATGAAAGGCTACTGGAACCGGCCGGAGGCGACCGCCGAGGCCATCCGCGGCGGCTGGCTGCACACCGGTGATCTCGCCGTCCCGGACCCCGACGGCTACATCACCCTCGTCGACCGCCTGAAGGACATGATCATCACCGGCGGCCGGAACGTCTACTCCATCGAGGTGGAGGGGGCGCTTGCCGGTCACCCTGACGTCCTCGACATCGCCGTCATCGGGGTTCCGCACCCCGACTACGGGGAGAGCATCCTCGCGGTTGTCGTGCCCGCCGATGGTGCCGAGCCGACGCTGGAGTCACTGCGCGCCTGGGCCAGGGATCGCATCGCCGACTACAAGGCCCCGCACGCGATGGTGATCAATGACATTCCGCGCAACCCCTCCGGGAAGATCCAGAAGCATCTGCTGCGGGCTGAACTGGCCCGGCCGGCGGTGCAGGCTGCTGTCTCCGGCGCGGGCCGGGAAGAGGAGCCGAGGCGATGAAGCGTCACCTGTACGGCGACGAGCACGAGGCGTTCCGGTCGTCGTTCCGCATGTTCGTCGAGAAGGAGATAGTGCCGCACAGCGCAGAATGGAACGCAGCCGGCATCGTCCCCCCGGACCTGTTCCGCACGGCAGGTGCGTCCGGGTTCCTGGGAATGGAGATCGCCGAGCAGTACGGTGGCGGGGGCGTGCGCGACTTCCGCTTCAACGCCGTCATCACCGAGGAACTGATGCGTGCCGGGGAGGCCGCCGCCGGCCTCGGGCTGACCCTGCACAACGACATCTGCCTGCCCTACTTCATCGCTTACTGCACCAAGGAGCAGCAGCAGCGGTGGCTGCCCGGCATCGCTTCCGGCGAGCTGATCACCGCGATTGCGATGACCGAGCCGGGCATCGGGTCCGACCTGGCCTCGATGAGCGCGACCGCAATCCGTGGCCGTGACGACGAAGGCGACCACTATCTGGTCAACGGGTCGAAGACGTTCATCACCAACGGGATCAATGCCGACTTGGTGATCACGGCGGTGAAGACCGACCCGGCGCAGCGGCACGGGGGCATCTCGCTGCTGGTCCTGGAGCGCGGCATGCTGGGGTTCGAACGCGGCCGCAACCTCGACAAGCTCGGCCAGCACGCCCAGGACACCGCCGAGCTGTCGTTCACCGATGTGCGGGTGCCGGCGAAGAACCTGCTCGGCCGGGAAGAGGGGCGGGGGTTCACGCAGCTGGTGACGAACCTCCCGCAGGAGCGGCTCTCGATCGCGATCGCCGGAGTCGCCGGCGCCCGCGCTGCGCTGGACTGGACGCTGGAGTACGTCATGAGCCGTACCGCCTTTGGGCAGCCGGTCGGCGCTTTCCAGAACTCCCGGTTCGTCCTGGCCGAACTGGCTACCGAGATCGACATCGCCCAGCACTACGTCGACGACTGCGTCCGAGCTCTCGGCGCGGGCGAGCTCACCGCGATCGACGCGGCCAAGGCCAAATGGTGGTGCACCGAACTGCAGGGGCGTGCGGTCGACAAATGCCTGCAGCTGCACGGGGGCTACGGCTACATGACCGAATACCCCATAGCCCGGGCCTACTCCGACGCCCGGATCACACGGATTTACGGTGGCACAACGGAGATCATGAAAGAGATCATCGGCCGGGACCTTGCCGGGTGACCGGACACCGAGCCCAGCGCGGCGTCAGCCGGCCGCCGCAAGTAGAGGAGACGGAAGAGCACGAGTGCCGAGAATAGAAGCCCAGCTTAGATGTGGTGCGCCAGTTCTGGTATAGCAACCACCGACGCCGGCAGGTCTAGACCACTACAGCCGGGGGCTGTCTGAGCCACGGCTGGCAGCCGCTGGGCAATGACTGGCAAAGGTATAGCGGGTTCATATCAGCCGCGTCCGGAGTCCGGCGACAGAGCATTGTCACGATTTGTGATCGCTGCTGGCAGTGCTTGGTCTCGCCAGGCATACCGGCCAAGAGTGCCGTACCTCTGGTTCAGAGGCCGCGGCTGGAGTTGAGCAACTCGGCGTCGTCCCACAGCACCGGCACCACGCTCAATGTCATCGAACCGCTCTCAAGAAGGTGGCATTTCGCTGTCATATTTAGTCATCAGTTCAAGGGCGTGCTTGTCGATGCGCTCGGGTCCCCAAGGCCGGGGCATCATTCCTGGCTGAGGCGTGTCACCGCCCTCGATGAAAAGTCGTTCGACACCGCCCGGCGCGTACAGGAACAGCATTCTGACCACGTCCAGACCGGAGTTGCGGAGTCCGTGTACCCGGCCACGCGGGCAGAATATGAAGTCTCCGCTTCCGGCAGTGAACGACTTGTCTTCGTCTACAATCTCAAGTTCGCCCGAGAGCAGGTAAAAGGCCTCGTCGTGGTCGCGGTGAACATGGGGCGGCGGTCCGCCTCCGGGAGGAACCGTAGCCTCCAGAAAACCGAGTGTCCCGTCTGAGCCGTCCGTCGTGATCTTTATAGTGTAAATGTCACCGTTTACCCAAGTCGTGATTCCCTCCCCGGCGGGCACATGCAGCATGGTATGCCGAGGGGATTCAGCGAGGTCATCCCGCGACACGCGAATGGTCATAGAGACGTCTCCCGTTTCTTAATTGCACGCCCGTTTCCTACAACAACATTCATGCACATTGCTGGCTGAACGGACTATGGCGGCGGCATCGCGCGGTCAGGCCGCTATCACGACAGATACCTAAGCACCTCTCGCGGTCTCCTGTCCTGGTTCAATCGTTCCTAGGTAGAGTCGTGCTAGTTTGCCCCGCGCTGGCCGCCGGAGGGCTGCAATGTCGGCGTCTCTGCTAGCCGACGGGGGCCGCTGACCGAAGGAAGACGTCAGCAGGCCCCAACCGCACCGACATCAGGGACCTGAAGGGTTTCCCCCAGGGAGGAGGACTCATGGGTGAGCGCCGCAACACCCAGCTGGGAGAGTTCTTGCGGACACGTCGGGCACGGATCAATCCGCATGATGTCGGGCTTCCGGTTCAAAGCTGTCAACGGATTCCGAATATTGACCCCCTGGGGTTCCGGGAAAGTTGATCCCT
>CAXUJF010000171.1:8468-10695 GCA_964250865.1 uncultured Streptosporangiaceae bacterium | reverse complement strand
GGCCCCGGCGGGGGGCCAGCTCGCGGTGGGGGGCGGGGGGGCGCCCCCGCGGCCCGGGGGGGGGGGGGGGCCGGCGGCCCGGCCCGGACAGCGCCAGCACGGGCTGGACCGCGCGGACGTCCCGCGGCGGCCCCCAGCGGGGCTGCAGCAGCCGCCACAGCTCGGCCACGGCGGGCTCCGGGCCTACCAGCGAAGAGCAGCGGCGGCCCTGGGACCGGGCGCGGTCGGCGAACGCCGCGATCGCCTCGGCCGTGGCCGCCACCGGGACCAGGTTGGCCCCGGCGTAGCACAACGAGGTCAGCCGGCCGCCGGTGTAGTGACCCCACATCTGCGCGCCCAGGCGGGCCGGGTTGAGGCCGGCCGCGTGCACCCGGGCGCTGACGAACACGTTGGTGACCGGCTCGGCATCACAGATCCCGAGCACCTCATCGCGATCGCGATCATCGAGTATGCGCAGCGGCCCGGGCCGCGCCGGTTTCACGCGGAGCACAACATCAGCGTAGCGGAGTTATCCGGGCGGCTCAGCTGACCGGGTTCGGCGGAGCCACCGCCGGGCAGGTGGCGTTGACCTGTCCGGTGCCACTGGGCAGCGCGCCGCTGGCCAGATAGTTGTTCAGGTAGTTCTGCACGCAGGTGTTGGCCGGGCTCTCCAGCGACTGGCCGTGGTTGCCGCCGCCCTCGACCACCACCATCCGGGCCGTGGGCAGATCGGAGTGCGCCTTCTGGGCCCCGGCGTACGGGGTGGCCGCGTCCAGCGTGCCCTGCAGCATCAAGATGCCCGGCAACCCGCTGGCCCCGATCTTCATCGGCGTCGCGGGCCCCTTCACCGGCCAGAACGCGCAGGCCGCGTTGTACCAGGCGTTGTCCCAAGCCTGGTAGGGGGCGGTGGCGTAGACCTTGCGGGTGTCGCTGTCCCACTTGGGCCAGTTGCGCGGCCAGTTGACGTCCGCGCACTGCACCGCGTTGTAGACGGCGAACTCGTTCTCGTCCTGAACGCCGTTCTCCTCGTACTGGCTGACCAGCGCACTGGTCGAGCCCTGCAGCAGGTAGCTGGACAGGGCCTGGGCCAGGCCGGGCCACAGCTCGTCGTCGTACCCGCCGAGCAGGAACGTGTCGTCCAGCTCGTCGGCGCCGATGAGCGGCTTGCCATTGGACCCGTCGACGGGCTGGGCCAGCAGCTTGCTGCGGGCGGTGTTCCAGGACTGCTGGACCTGCGCCTCGGTGCTGCCCAGCTGATAGACGCGGTCGTACTTCGCCATCCAGCTGAAGAAGGCCTCCAGCCGGACCTGGAAGGCGTAGTCCTGATCGATGTTGTCGGTGTACCAGATGCCGGTCGGGTCGACGGTGCTGTCCAGCACCATGCGCTTGACCCGGCTGGGGAACATCGTGGCGTAGACCTGGCCGAGGTAGGTGCCGTAGGAAAAGGCGTAGTAGCTGATCGTGGACTGGCTCAGCGCGGACCGGATCGAGTCCATGTCCCGGGCCACGTCCTTGGTGGTCATGTAGGGCAGCAGCCAGCCGAACCGCTGCTCGCAGTCGGCGGCGTAGGTCTTGGCCCGGTTCTCCAGGGTCTGCTCGGCGGCCGCGCTGGCCGGGACGTAGTTGGCCCGGACCCCGGCGAAGAAGTCGGGCTGACAGCTCAGCGCGGGCACGGACGCGCCGACCCCGCGCGGGTCGAAGCCGATGATGTTGTACCGGCTGGCCACGCTGGAGCTCAGCCCGGTCTCGACCGAGGCGGCCAGCGACCGGCCACTGGCTCCCGGGCCGCCCGGGTTGACCAGCAGGTCACCCAGCTGCTGACTGGCCGGGGCGGTGGCCGGGGCCTCCGACAGGGCCAGCGTGATCTTGCGTCCGCCCGGGTCGCTGTAGTTGAGCGGGACCTGCAGGCTGGCGCACTTGAGGCTGGTGCCCGGGACCCCGCTGATCGTGCAGTTGTGCCAGGCCACCGTGCCCACCCCGGTACCGCTGCCGGAGCCGGGGGTGCCAGTAGAGGCGCCGGTGGAGGTGCTCGTGGGGGTGGACGTGGCCTTGCTTGACGTACAGGCAGCCAGGGCGACGACCGCGACCAGGGCGACGATCAGGGACAGGGCGCGGCCGAGCGGGATCCGTGGCATGGGGCTATCTTGCCCGACCCGGGGACAGCATGCGGCCCGGGGGCCCCCCCCGGGGCCCCGGGCCGGGCCCGTGGGGGCCGGCGGGGGGGGGGGGTGTTTGAGCCCCAAGGGGG
>CAXUJF010000171.1:268-8458 GCA_964250865.1 uncultured Streptosporangiaceae bacterium | reverse complement strand
CCGCGGGCCCGGGCCTGTTGCGGACGGCCGTGCTGGGCGTTAGTTGCTGCCGATCGTGGGGGGCCGCTGGCCGAGGCGCTGGCGGTCGGCCAGCGCCTTGCGGTACTCGGCCACCACGATCTCGGTCAGCTCGGTGACCGAGGTGTCGGCGCTGCGCTTGTCGAAGGTGATCTCGCCGTGCTGAACCAGGTTGATCCGGTCGCACACCTCGAGCACCTGCCCGTAGTTGTGGGCGATGATGATGATCGAGACCTCACCCTGTTCCTTGAGCTGGCGGACCAGGTCGAGGATGATGGCGCCTTCCTTGACCCCCATGGCCGCGAGCGGCTCGTCCAGCAGCAGGATCTTCGGGTCGGAGAAGACCGACCGGGCCACCGCGATGGCCTGGCGCTGGCCACCGGACAGCTTGGCCACCTCGACGTTGACCGACGGGATCCGGATGCCCATCTCGTCCAGGTGCTGGCGGGCCAGCTTCTTCATGGCCCGGTTGTTGAGCAGCACCCCGTTGACCTTTTCCCGGTTCAGGAACATGTTGTGGTACACGGTGAGCTGGTTGACCAGGGCCAGGTCCTGGTACACGGCGTCGATGCCGCGCGCGCGGGCGTCGTCGACGCCCTTGAACACGACCTCCTCACCTTCGAGGATGATCCGGCCGGTGGTCGGGGGCTGGAAGCCGCACAGGATCTTCAGCAGCGTGGACTTGCCGGCGCCGTTGTCACCGAGCAGGCCGAGCACCTCGCCCCGGCCCAGGTGCAGGTTGACGTCGGTCAGCGCGGTGACCGCGCCGTACCGCTTGGAGATGTGCTCGACCCGGAGGATGTCGCCCCCGGCCGCCGAGGCGGCCGCGGCGGCGTCCGAAGTGGTGCTGGTCATACGCTCCGCCCTGCTTCCCTTAGCCGTGCCAGCTGCACGTTGGCGATCATGGCGATCAGGATGGCGCCACCGAAGATGATGTCCAGCGGGTTGGCGCTGACGCCGAGGATGCTGAACCCGTCGGTCAGCGTGCCCAGCACGATCGCGCCGAGGGCGGCGCCGAGGATCGTGCCCACCCCGCCCAGCATGGCCGTGCCGCCGATGACCGCCGCGGTGACGGCGTAGAACATCGGCGTGTAGCCGCCGGCCGTGGGGTCGATGGTGTTGGTCTGGAAGGCGACCTGGAGGCCGACGAACGCACCGAGCACGCCGGTGATCATGAAGTTGCCGTACTTAATCCGCTTGACCTTGATGCCCGCTTCCTGGGCGCCGAGCAGGTTGCCACCGGCCGAAATCGTGTGCAGGCCCCACTTGGTCCGGGTCAGCAGGATGTGACCCAGGATGACCAGGATGATGGCCCAGATGAACTCGGACCAGGTACCGGAGCCGATCCAGTGCCCGATGCCGTTCACGGAGGCCGGGATCGGCACCGCCTCGGCGTGCGAGGTGGTGTTGACCAGGCCGAGCAGAACGAATCCGGTGCCCAGGGTGGTGATGAACGACGGCAATCCCACCGAAACGGTGAGGAAGCCGTTCAGCCAGCCGACGGCGACACCCATGATCAGGCTGACGATGATGGCCAGCCAGCCGGGGAAGCCGTAGAAGTCGATCAGGTAGTGCATGAGGAACGGCGCGAACGTATAGATGAACCCGACCGACAGGTCGATTTCGCCGCAGATCAGCAGCAGCACCTCGCCGACCGCGATGATCATGATGTAGGCCGAGTCCTGCGACAGCCAGGTCGACAGGTTCGACTTGCCGGTGAAGTTCGACGAGGACACCGCGAAGTAGATGATCAGGGCGATCGCGACCACCAGCACGGTGGCCTCGCGCTGGCGCAGGAAGGCCAGGCCCGCCGTTTTGAGGGGGCTACTGCGCGGGGGCGTATGGCCCGGTGGCTGACTCGGACTGTCCGTCCTGTTCTCTACGGCTTCGCTCACTTTGCTCATCCGTTCTGTACGTCTGCTGCGCGATCCCGGTCAGCGCGGATGGGGCCCGGGACGGTACCGCCAGGCCTTATCAACAGTCTTACACCCGCCACGCGGCGAGCCCGAGGGGCAGGCAGGCCCCCGCCCGGTATCCGGGAAGGGGCCTACCTGCCACCGGGTGGTACGTCAGGTGCTGGTGGTGGCCTGCGGGTTGCTGATGGCCCCGGCCGGGCGATTGATGTGCAGCTGCTTGGTGGTCTGGCCCTGGAACCGGCTGGAGACCTGGTAGTTGCCCAGGCTGGCCTTGGTGATGAGGGACAGGCCGGTGTCGGTGTCGGACGGGACGATCGTGCCGCCGGACAGGTTGTACAGGTACATGTACACCACCGGCAGGAAGCCCTGCAGGTACGGGTCCTGGTAGATGACGAAGTCCGTCAGGCCGGCCTTGATGTTGGGCAGCGAGGAGCCGGTCGTGTCGAACCCGCCGTTCGGGATGGTGAGGCCGGCCGCCTTCAGCTGCGTGCCGAGGAACTCGGTCGAGCCCCCGTCCACCGCGAACGCGCCCTTGAGGCTCTTGTGACCGAGCAGGTACGCCTTGATCGCGGACTGCTCCTGACCGGTCAGCGCGCCCGTGGCCACCTCGTGCAGGTTGTAACCGCCCTTGGCCTTGAGCACCGCGGCCGCACCGTCGTAACGGGGCTGGATGTTGCCCGAACCCGGGGTGGCGATGAAGATGGCGACGTCGCCGCCGCCCGGGACGGAACTGATGATCTGGTTGCCCAGCGTCTGGCCGGAGATGTACAGGGCCTGGCCCACATAGGCCAGCCGGTTCGAGCCGATGACGGCGGTGCCGTTCACGAACGAGCCGTCCGCGTTATAGGAAAGGACCGGAATGCCCGCGTTCATGGCATTCTCGACCGGGCCCTTGAACGCATTCGGGTCGATGACGGCGACGGCAATTCCGTCCGCTTTCGCGGAGACCGCCGTAGCCGTGTAGGTCGTCATCTGGGAGACGGTGGAGGTCTCCGACCCGCCCCACTTGCCCGTGGGCAGACCGAGCAGCGCGCACGCGTCCGCTATGCCGTACTGAGTCGGCGTGAAGAACTGGTTCGTGGTGACGTGATTGACGAACCAGAACTGCCACTTCGGGGTCTTGGGGAAATTACCCACGACCGACTTAGCGGTACCGGCGTTGCTGTTCGTAGACGAGGAACAGGCCGAGATCAGCGCCGATGCCGCCGCCGTCGCGCTGAACAGCCCCGCGCCCTTGAGCAGCTTGCGGCGGGCGGGCCCGTCCTTCATATCGAGGGCCTCAATGGCCTGGTCGACTACCGGGTCGACTTCATCTTTCATGTGGACCTCCGTTGAATTGTCGCGGGACACTCACTGTCCCGAGCCGGACCCGCTGGGTAAACAGCGCCAGTGCATTTCGGTGGCTGGCGTAGCGCAGATTCGTGACCGGTTTCGGGGATAACCTCAAAGCCCGACGGAACGCGGTAGACGCTAAAGCCGCTCATGATTGCATGTCAAGGCACCACGCAAAGCTCCGGACAAGCCTGATATGACCGCCTCGCACCGATGTCGCGATGCTCCTGCGGGCGGCCGAAGAAGCAAGGCTGGCGGACCAGGTGGGCGGGCACAACTTGCTCAGAAACTCAGCATGCTCGGAGGGCATGCTGTAACCACAGCGCTACCTTTAAACACAGCGCTACCTGTAACCACGGCGCTACCTCTGCCTCACTTCTAACATAGTCAAACATTATGAGGATGTTAGCGCTAACAAGTAACTGTTGGGCCACGAACGTGAAACACAATCGCCACGCCGCGGGACGAGGCAACCGGCGGCCTGGGGGCGTCCCCCAGCAGAAGAAACCCCAGCGATCTCGCCCAGCCCGCGTTCAGGCGCTGAGGATGTTGTGAGGATGCCTTCGGGTTGCACATAGGTTGGACCCATACAAAATGATTAGATTCGGACTGTGCTGGCAAGGTATTCATTAACTTCGCACAGTAACCGCAGGTCGGCTGGGGGTGGGGCCAAGAGTTCGACCATACTGCGACATGAGCCACCGACTGACCCGCACCGATACTTCCAAAATAGAACGCAATCGCCCGGGAGGACTCGGACCGAGCCTGGCGAAGATGGTTCACGTTCGCGCAAAGCTGGTCACGACGTCACGCTTCGTATCCGACAGCCATAATCGGAACCGAACAGCGAAAGCGAACGTCTCAGTGATGACGGATGGCGGAAATTGGCGTCACCGGAGCAGCAGCCCCGGGACGTCACCGCACAAAAGAGGAGGCTACGGATGCTTGCCCGGCATCGGCAGTCGCTGATCCTCCAGGCTGTCCGCAGTGACGGCAGCGCACGAGTCAGCGATTTGACACAGCAACTCGGGGTCTCGGACATGACCGTCCGGCGCGACCTGGAGGCTCTGGCCAGGGATGGCCTGATCGAGAAAGTTCACGGCGGCGCGGTTCTGCCGGGAACACCTACCAGCAGTCACGAGCCCGGCTTCGAGGCCAAGCTCGTACTCGAGCAGCCGGAGAAGGCAGCGATCGGGCGGGCGGCGGCCAGCCTGGTCAAGCCCGGGACCGCGATCGCGCTCTCGGCCGGCACCACGACGTTCGCGCTGGCCCAGTGCCTGCTCGACGTCCCCGGACTGACGATCGTGACCAACTCGCTGCGGGTGATGAACCTGTTCAGCAGCGCACGGCCGACCAACGGTTCGCACACGTCGGTCATCTTGACCGGCGGCATCCGCACGCCGTCGGACGCCCTGGTCGGCCCCGTGGCTGACCTGACCGTCCGGTCGCTCCACTTCGACACGCTGTTCCTCGGCTGCCACGGCATCGACCCTGACGCCGGGCTGACCACGCCGAATCTGGCCGAGTCCGAGACCAACCGGACGTTCATCAAGCTGGCCCGCCGGGTCGTGGTCGTGGCCGATCACACCAAGTGGGGTCTGGTCAGCCTGAGCTCGTTCGCCAGCCTGGACGAGGTCGACGTGCTGGTCACCGACGACGAACTGCCGGGCGGGGTCCGGGAGGCGGCGTCGGAAAAGGTCAGCGAGATCATCGTGGCCGAGGACATGCCCGCCGCGCGGGCGGCCCGCGGCTAGCTGTAGCTCCTGCTGAACAAAAGCGGCCCCGCACGTGTTCCCGGTGGGGCCCCGCTTTAGGTTTGGTGGTCAGCCCACGGTGACCTCGGGGGCTCCGGCCTCACCCTCGGCCAGGCCCTCCTCGTCGGCCAGGCGCATGGCCTCCTCGATCAGGGTCTCCACGATCTTGGACTCCGGCACGGTCGCGATGACCTTGCCCCGGACGAAGATCTGGCCCTTGCCGTTACCGGAAGCCACGCCCAGGTCCGCCTCGCGGGCCTCGCCGGGACCGTTGACCACGCAGCCCATGACGGCCACCCGCAGCGGCACCTCCAGGCCCTCCAGCCCGGCGGTCACCTCGTCGGCCAGCTTGTACACGTCGACCTGAGCCCGGCCGCAGGACGGGCAGGAGACGATCTCCAGGCCGCGCTGGCGCAGGCCGAGGGACTCCAGGATGCCGATGCCGACCTTGACCTCTTCGACCGGCGGGGCGGACAGCGACACCCGGATCGTGTCGCCGATGCCCTCGGCCAGCAGCGCACCGAAGGCGACGGCCGACTTGATCGTGCCCTGGAACGCCGGCCCGGCCTCGGTGACCCCCAGGTGCAGCGGGTAGTCACACTGCTGAGCCAGCAGCCGGTAGGCGTTGATCATCACCACCGGGTCGTGGTGCTTGACCGAGATCTTGATGTCGCGGAAGTCGTGCTCCTCGAACAGCGAGCACTCCCACAGGGCCGACTCCACCAGCGCCTCGGGGGTGGCCTTGCCGTACTTGGCCATCAGCCGCTTGTCCAGCGAGCCGGCGTTGACGCCGATCCGGATGGGGATGCCGGCGTCCTTGGCCGCCCGGGCGATCTCCCCCACCTTGTCGTCGAAGGCCTTGATGTTGCCCGGGTTGACCCGGACCGCGGCGCAGCCCGCGTCGATCGCGGCGAACACGTACTTGGGCTGGAAGTGGATGTCGGCGATCACCGGGATCTGCGACTTCCTGGCGATCGCGGGCAGCGCGTCCGCGTCGTCCTGGGACGGCACCGCCACCCGGACGATCTGGCAGCCGGACGCGGTGAGCTCGGCGATCTGCTGGAGCGTGGCGTTGACGTCGGCGGTCAGCGTGGTCGCCATCGACTGGACCGACACCGGCGCGCCGCCACCCACCGGCACGGACCCCACCATCAGCTGCCGGGAGATCCGCCGCTCGGCCAGCGGCCGCGGCGGTGTCTCGGGCAGACCGAGGTCAATGCTCATCTTCCCGTCCTCGATTAGTTGAGTACTTCCAGTGTCTCAGGGCCTGCCAGCGGTCACGCCCGGCACAGCGGTCTTTCCTGACACTGACGTCACGGTGTTTCCTGGAGTTCAGACCCTCGTCACCGGCCGGTCAGCTGAGGTGGACCGGATTCACCAGGTCGGCCAGGATCAGCGCCAGGCCGAAGATCACCAGGATGGCGAACACGCCCATGCTGACCGGCACCAGCTTGGTCATGTCTACCAGACCGGGGTCGGGCCGCCGCCGCAGGCGCGCGAACCAGGACCGGATCCGCTCGTAGATCACGACCGCGATGTGGCCGCCATCCAGCGGCAGCAGCGGCAGCAGGTTGAACGCGCCGACGAAGATGTTCAGCGAGGCCATGATGAGCAGGACGTAGTCCACCTTGACCTGCCAGCCCACGTTGGACGACACCACGTCGCCGGTGATCTCGCCCGCGCCGACCACGCTGGTCACCTGGCCGGCCGGGGTACTGGCCCGGTTCTTGGCGAACAGGTGCGGGATGGCCGACGGCAGCTGGCCGATGACCTTGACCGACCCGGTGAGGATGGTCCCGAACATCGAGCCCGCGTAGGTCACCGACCGCAGCGGGTTGTAGCGCTGGAAAACGGTGGCGTCCTCGACGCCCAGGTACGAGCCGGACCGCCCGCTGACGGTGGCCAGCGTGGCGTGCCGGGTCAGCCGCTGCCCATCGCGCAGCACCACCACCGGGACGCTGCGGTTCGCGGGGGTGTCGCGGATGTCGTTACCGAGCGCGGTCCAGGTGCTGACCGGCTTGCCGTCGAACGAGACGACCTTGTCCCCGGCCCGCAGCCCGGCCGCCTTGGCCGGCGAGGGCTGGTCGGTGGCGGTGCAGGCGCCGCTGGCGAAGGCTTTGGCGCTGGCCGGCACGCAGGAGGTCACCGGGCCCAGCTGGGCCGCGTTGCTGCTGGTTCTCAGGCCGATCCCCCCGGCCACCAGGAACAGCAGGACCAGGGCCAGCACGAAATGCATGAACGAGCCGGCGAACAGCACGATCAGCCGCTGCCAGGCCGGGTGCCGCCGGAACGAGCGCGGTTCGTCGACCGGGTCCACCTCGTCCATCGAGGTCATCCCGGTGATCTTGACGAAGCCGCCGAACGGCAGCACCTTGATGCCGTACTCGGTCTCGCCCCGCGTCACGGACCACAGCGTGGTGCCGAAGCCGATGAAGTACTGGGTGACCTTCATGCCGAACTTCTTGGCCGCGACGAAGTGGCCCGTCTCGTGCAGCATGACCGAGAAGAGCAGGGCGACGACGAAAATGACCCAGCCCAGCCAGCTCATTTAAGCGGTCTCTCCCTTGCTGTGCAGCTCACGGGCCCGCGTCCGTGCCCAGGCGTCGACCGCGAGCACGTCCTCCAGGGTCACGTCCCCGGACGCGTCATGTTCCGACACTACCTGGGCCACCGTGTCCACGATCCCGGTGAACGGGATCTTTCCCGCCATGAATGCGTCCAGGCATTCCTCATTGGCCGCGTTGTAGACGGCCGGGGCGGTGCCGCCCACCCCGGCGGCCTCGCGGGCCAGCCGGACGGCCGGGAAGGCGTCGTCGTCGAGCGGCTCGAACGTCCAGGTCGCGGCCTGGGACCAGTCCAGCGCGGGCGCGGCGTCCGGGACCCGGTCCGGCCAGGCCAGCGCGAGGGCGATCGGGAGCCGCATGTCCGGCGGGCTGGCCATCGCCAGGGTGGCCCCGTCGGTGAACTCCACCATGGAGTGCACGATCGACTGCGGGTGCACGACCACGGCGATCTGGTCCAGCCGCACCCCGAACAGCAGGTACGCCTCGATCAGCTCCAGGCCCTTGTTGACCAGGGTGGCGCTGTTCAGGCTGTTGGACGGGCCCATGTTCCAGGTCGGGTGGGCCAGGGCCTGCTCGGGGGTGACGGTGGCCAGCCGGTCCCGGCTC
>CAXUJF010000171.1:0-258 GCA_964250865.1 uncultured Streptosporangiaceae bacterium | reverse complement strand
GTCATGAAGTCGAACGCGAACGCGAGCCCCACCACGATCTGGCCCGGGGCGGCCCGCCCGGTGACCAGCGACCCTCCGGTGATCAGGGACTCCTTGTTGGCCAGGGCCAGCGTCCGGCCCGCGTCCAGGGCCGCGATGGTGGCGGTCAGGCCGACCGCGCCGGCCACCCCGTTGAGCACCACGTCGCCGGGCCAGGTGGCCGCCTGCGCCATGGCCTCGGGCCCGGCGATGACCTCCGGGAGGGGCCGGGCCGTCCCG
>CAXUJF010000170.1:0-10733 GCA_964250865.1 uncultured Streptosporangiaceae bacterium | reverse complement strand
CGCCCCCAACTGCCGGCCCCCGCGCCCGGCGGGGGGGGGGATCACCCCCCCCCTGGGGGGGGGGCGGTCTGTGCGGCGGGGCGCCGCCCCCACGGCCGTCGCCGCATTCGCGCGCAGTCTGACCACCATGCGCCAGGGGCTGGCCCAGGTCGGCCGCCTACCGCACCCGCATCAGCAGCAGCGCTGGTTTCTCGATGCCGCGAACAGCTATGGCCAGGCGGTGCTGGCCTTGACCCAGCAGCTCCGGAACGTGGAGCTGACCTCGGCCGGCCTGATCTCCTGGCGCGAGTACCTGGAAACCTACCTGCAGTCGGCGGAGTACCAGCAGCTGACCGCCAGCGTCGCTGACCTCCTGAACCGGCTGCGGGACGTCCGCTACTGCGTTTACCTCAAGGCCAACCGGGTCAGGGTCACCCGGTTCGAGGATGAGAAAGACTACGGCGCGGAGGTCGAGCGGACGTTCGCCAAGTTCGCCCAGGGCACGGCGGCCGATGAGCGCACGACGTTCCGCACGCTGGCCGAGATGGACCACGTCGAGGCCAAGATCCTGGACGGTGTGGCCACGCTGTTCCCGGAGCTCTTCCGCGATCTGGACGATTTCCGCCGCAGGCACGCCAGCTACGCCGACGACCTCGTCATGACCTTTGACCGTGAGGTTCAGTTCTATCTGGCCTACCTGGACTACATCCGTCCGCTGGAGTCGGCCGGCTGTGAGTTCTGCTATCCCGAGGTCAGCACGGTCAGCAAACAGACCCGGGTGGACGACGGGTTCGACATCGCGCTGGCCAGCAAGCTGCAGGGCGAAGGCAAGACGGTCGTCCGCAACAGCCTGCGGCTTGACGGCCCCGAGCGGGTCATCGTCGTCACCGGGCCGAACCAGGGCGGCAAGACCACGTTCGCCCGGATGTTCGGCCAGCTGCACTACCTGGCCAGCCTTGGCTTGCCGGTGCCCGGGCGATCAGCTCGCCTGTTCGTCCCCGATCGCATCTTCACCCACTTCGAAAAGGAGGAGAACCTCGACAACCTGCGGAGCAATCTCGAGGACGAACTGGTTCGCATGCGCGACATCCTGGCCGCGGCTACCAGCCGGAGCGTCATCGTCATGAACGAGAGCTTCGCCTCGACCACCCTGGAGGATGCGTCGTTCCTGGGGGCGGAGATCCTGCGCCGCGTCACCGGGCAGGACCTGCTCGGCCTGTACGTGACGTTCGTCGACCGGCTGGCCGCGCTGAACGGGGCCTGCGTGAGCATGGTGGCCGAGATCGTCCCGGACAATCCGGCCGACCGGACGTTCAGGATCGTGCGCAAGCCGGCCGACGGCCTGGCCTACGCCGCCGCGATCGCCGATAGATATGGCCTCAGCTACGAGCGTCTGAGGGAGCTTCTCGCCCGATGAAAGCGCACCTCATGTACCGGGACCGCGACCTCGGCCCCGTCCTCGACCCGGGGCACGAGCCGGCCGCGGCGACCCAGGCCCTCACCCAGGACCTGGGGCTCAGCCGGCTGTGGGCGGCGATGGCGGCCGGGGACGACTTCCTGGCCGACCTGGCCCAGCGCGTTCTGCTGGCCAGCCTGAGCAGCCCGGAGGAAATCACCTACCGGCAGCAGGTCCTGGCCGACACCGTCGCCCAGCCCGCCGTGGTCCGGCAGGTCTACGACATCGCGGTCGCGGCCATCACCGGCGAGCGGAAGACTTTCTTCGGCCTGATGAGCAAATCTCCGGAGTCGCGGCTGATCCGGGCGGCGAAAGTCCTGGAGATGTTCAGCGGAATGCTCAAGCAGCTGCGCTCGGTCGCCGACGAGCACCAGGCCCGGTTCCAGTCCGAGGGTTTCCGCCAGTTCTTCGCCATGATCACCAAGGAGCTGGACGACGCCTACCTGCAGACCGTGGACGACCACCTGAAGGAACTCGGCTTCGGGAACGGCACGCTGATCAGTGCCGGCCTGGGCCGGGGCAACAAGGGCACCGGGTACGTGCTGCGCGAGATCCCGGGGCAGGGCTGGCGGGATCGGTGGTCGCTCGGCGGCAAGACTGGTTTCAGCTTTACCATCGCTGACCGCGACGAGACCGGGCAGCAGGCCCTGGCCGACCTGCGATCCCGGGGCCTGGCCGGGGTGGCCAGCGCGCTGGCCCAGGCCAGCGACCACATCCTGGCCTTCTTCACCATGCTCCGGGCCGAGCTGGCCTTCTACGTCGGTGCCCTGAACCTGCGCCAGGCCCTGACCGCCGCCGGTGAACCGGTCTGCGTGCCGGTGCCGGTAGCAGGTGAGAAGCTCGCTCTGACCGCGCGCGGTCTGTACGACCCGTCGCTGAGCCTCCGGCTGACCGGCCGGGCCGTCGGCAACGACGCCGACGCCGACGGCAAGCGGCTGATCATGATCACCGGCGCCAACCAGGGCGGCAAGTCCACCTTCCTGCGCAGTGTCGGCCTGGCCCAGCTCATGATGCAGTGCGGCCTGTTCGTCGCGGCCGAATCATTCACCGCCAGCGTGAGCCCGGGCGTCTTCGCGCACTTCAAGCGCGAGGAAGACGCGAGGATGAAGCAGGGCAAGCTGGACGAGGAACTGAGCCGGATGGCGGATATCGCGAGCCAGCTAACCCCCGGCGGCCTGCTGCTCTGCAACGAATCGTTCGCCTCGACCAACGAGCAGGAAGGCTCGGAGATCGGCCGCCAGATCGTGCGCGCCCTCCTCGAATCGGGCGTCCGGGTCCTTTTTGTCACCCATCTGTTCGACCTGGCTCATAGCTTCTACGCCGATCAGTCCGACGCTGCCCTGTTCCTGCGGCCCGAGCGCCACGACGACGGCGGGCGGACGTTCCGCCTGCTGCCGGGGGAGCCTCTGTCCACCAGCTACGGCCCCGACGTCTACCAGCAGATCTTCGGCGCCGACGGCCCGTAGCTGAGCGAACCAGCCAGCAGTCAGGCGCGGCGGGTCACGATGATCGGGAGCTCGCTCGGCACCAGGGTGCTGCTGACCGTGGGGTGGACCGTGGCGCCGTCGGCCAGCCGCAGCTGCCAGCGGGCGGCGATGGCGCTGAGCAGCAGGATGGCTTCGGTCCAGGCGAATCCCTCGCCGATGCAGTTCCGGATGCCCTGCCCGAACGGGAAGAACGAGGTCCGCAGGTCCGACCGGGTGTATTCGTCGCTGGCCCAGCGGTCAGGATCGAAGCGGTCGGGGTCCCGGTGGACGTGCGGATCCCGGTTGAGCGCGTACGGGCTGAACAGGATCCTGCTCTTGGCCGGCAGCCGGTGGCCGCCCAGCTCGACCTCGGCGGCGGCCTGGCGCGGCAGGATCCACACCGGGCTGTACAGCCGCAGGGTCTCGGTGACCACGGCCCGGGTGAACGGGAGCCGGTCCAGGTCGTCGTAGCCGGCATCCCGGCCCGCCAGCACCAGGTCGGCCTCCTGCTGCAGCCGCTCCTGGACCTCCGGATGCTGGGTCAGCAGGTAACAGGCCCACGCGATCGTGTTGCCCGTCGTCTCCGAGCCGGCGATGACCAGCGTCGTCGCCTCGTCCCGGAGCTGCTGGCCGGTCATTCCGGTGCCATCCTCATCGTCGCGGGCGCGGATCAGGATCGACATCAGGTCGCCGTGATCTTCCTGCGTCGCCCGGTAGCCCTCGATGATCTCGGTCAGCATCTCCTCCAGCCGCCGGTTGGCCGTGCCGAATCGGCGGTTAGACCGCGTGGGTACCCAGGCCAGCGCCGGGATGTTGGCGATGATCCCGTCTGGGATCAGCTCGGCCAGCAGCACATGGAGCAGGCGTTCGATCTCGCCGATCTGCGCGGCGCCCATGTCGCTGGACAGCAGGGTCCTGGTCAGCACGGTGAGCGTGAGCGACCGCAGCTCGCGGTCGAAGGCGAGCGTCCCGCCGTCGGCCCAGGCGTCGATGCGGGGCACCGCGACTTCGCGCATCGTGCCCAGGTAGCGGGCGATCTCCGTACGGTGAAACGCGGGCTGCATCAGGCGCCGCTGTCGGCGATGGTGGTCACCGTCCGACATCACCAGCCCGTTGCCGATGAGGGCTTTGGCCCGGCCGAAGCTGATGCCCTTCTCCAGCTTCCTGGCCTGGCCGACCAGCGCCTGCCGGATCGCGGCCGGGCTGTTCAGCACGTACACCGGGAACGGCCCGAAACGAATACGGACCACGTCGCCGAAATCCCTTCCGCGCTGCAGCAGCCGGAGCGGATCGCGGCGGAACTCCAGCGCGTGCCCGAGCACCCGCCGCCCGCCGGGCAGCAGGGGGACCTCCGTACGGACCGGCTCGCTGGTGACGGCCATGGACCTCGCCCCTTCCCGAATACCTGAAATCAGGTCTATGTCATAGTCAGCGATGACCGGCCGGTAAGGAGCAGGCGATGGGCAGCGCGGTCCGCCGGGTGGCCATATCCTGCCCGGCACCCCCATCATCGTGACCGAGAACGGGCTCGCGACCGCGGACGATGCCCAGCGGGCCGAGTACACGACCGGAGCGCTGCGGTCGCTGCGCGCGGCCATGGACGACGGCGCCGACGTCCGCGGCTACTTTCACTGGAGCCTGCTGGACAACTGGGAGTGGGGCCACTGGGAACCCGCCTTCGGCCTGATCGCGGTCGACCGGGCCACCCTGGCCGACCGCGAGGGCAACGAATTCGACGTCATCGCCGGCTAACACGCCCGGCAGAACCAGGGCAGGCCCTGACCAACCAGATGAGCGGAGTGTCTCCGCGGCGATCTGGGTACGTCTCCTACGGAACGTACGCTGTCGATTGGGAACCAGGAGTAACGGTGATACGAGTCGGCCCGGCCCTCGTCGTGATCGCGATCGGCGCGATCTTTGCGTTCGCCGTCTCCGCGACCGTGATACCCGGCATCAACCTGAACGTCGCCGGCATCATCGTGCTGCTGGTCGGCATCGTGGCCCTGATCTTGCCCCAGGTGTCCAACCGCACCCGGACGATCCGGACCACGAGCCCCTGGCTGCGGCCGACCGGATACATCAACCCGCGGGTGGAGCAGGAGAAGCGGGACGCCGCCGCCGACGACGCCGTGATCGAGCAGGACGACAAATACTTCGATTCGTAGCCGCCAGCCGGTCAGAACCAGGATGGGCCTTGGTTGGTGTAAGGCTCTTCCAGCGTGGCGACCTCATCGCCAGTCAGCGTCAGCTCCCGGGCGGCGGCTGCTTCGGGCAGGTGGTGCGGTTTGGTCGCGCCCACGATGGGGGCGGACACGGCCGGGTGGCGCAGGACCCAGGCCAGCGCGATCTGGGCCATGGTGACGCCGCGGGCCTCAGCCAGCTTCTGGACCGCATTGACGACGGGCTCGTCGGTGGGGGAGTCGAAGGCCTGGACCACGTGGTCGACGCTGGACCGGGTGGATTGCTGCCCCCAGGGGCGGGCCAGCCGGCCTTTGCCGTTGGGGGAGTAGGGCACCAGGCCGACCCCGGTGTCGGCGCACATGGCCATCAGCTCCGGCTCGTCCTGGCGGCGAAGCAGGTTGTACTGGTTCTGCATGGACACGAACGGGGTCCAGCCGCCGACCTCGGCCGCGCGCTGCAGCTTGGCGAACTGCCAGGCGTACATCGACGACGCGCCGAGGTAGCGGACCTTGCCCGCCTTGACCACGTCGTGCAGGGCCTCCATCGTCTCGGCCGCGGGAGTCTGCGGGTCGAACCGGTGGATCTGGTACAGGTCGACGTAGTCGGTGCCCAGCCGGGTCAGGGAGGCGTCGATCTGCTCCAGGATGGCCGTGCGGGACAGGCCGGAGCCGCCCGGGCCGTCGTGCATCGTGCCGAACACCTTGGTGGCCAGAACCACATCCTCGCGCCGTGAATAACGCCGGATCGCGCGGCCCACGACCTCTTCTGACGTCCCGGCCTGATAGTTGTTCGAGGTGTCCCAGAAGGTGATGCCGAGCCCGACGGCCTGTTCAAAGAACGGCTGAGCCTCGTCATCAGCCAGCGCCCATCGGTGCGCCCCGTTGGTCGTGGGGTCGC
The DNA here is from genome assembly GCA_964250865.1 of uncultured Streptosporangiaceae bacterium. Lineage (GTDB taxonomy): Bacteria > Actinomycetota > Actinomycetes > Streptosporangiales > Streptosporangiaceae > Bog-532. Next base: position 4,754 of record CAXUJF010000170.1, on the reverse strand, counting down.
CGTAGCTCATGCACCCCAGCGCCAGCCGGCTGATCTTCAGGCCGGTGGCACCGAGCCGGGTGTACTCCATCGCAACCCCTCCTCGAGATCCACTCCAGTAAGAAGTGCCACTCCAGATAAGCAGCTCCGGCCGCGTCCCGGCAGGGGCCGCGCTTCCTGGTAACGCCAGGGCCTCCCTTCCGGCACGAAGATCACCTAGCGTGAGGGCATGGACAACCGAACGCAGATCCGCGAGTTCCTCCGAGCAGGCTGATGAACTGATCTAAGGACGAAGCTCTAAGCCAACAGAGATCTAGAGGTCGCAATGGTTCAGGCCAGCAGCCCAGGCGCTCCGGCGCACGGTCATGTCGTGCTGGCCGCGGCCGACAGCGGCGCCTTCATGTCCGTGCGGCAGCGATCGACGGCCCGGCAGGACCGGTACCGGATCGGCAAGGAACTCCGGCAGCAGGTCTCGCGCAAATCCCTGGGCGACTGGTCCGCGCCGCCTGGCCGGCCCGATCCGGTGCAGCTGATCACCGAGTCGCACCGCGGCCGGCTCGACGGGTTGGTGCCCGTACGCGTGGGCCGGATGGCCGCCTCACCGTACGGGTTCATGCGCGGCGCCGCGATCGTCATGGCCGAGGACGTGGCCCGGCTGCCGTCTACCGGCATCACCCCGGTGATCTGCGGTGACTGCCACATGGGCAACTTCGGGTTCTACGCGTCGCCCGAACGGGACCTGGTCATTGACCTGAACGACTTTGACGAGGCCCACCCCGGCGGCTGGGAATGGGACCTTCGCCGGCTGGTGGCCAGCATCTGGGTCGCCGGGCGCCAGAACGGCACCAGCGAACAAGACTGTGAATCAGCCGTCCTGCGCTGCGTGGCCGGGTACCGCGGCGAGGTGCGGGACCTCGCCTCGACCGCGCTGCTGGCCCGGTCCTACCAGCGCCTCGACGTCGACCATCTCCACCAGAGCACGCGGGACAAGTCGCTGCAGGCCGAGATCAAGCGAGCCACGGCCCGGGCCCGCCGCAGGACCAGCGACCGGGCGCTGCCGAAGTTCACCAGTGAGCGGGACGGCAAACGCCGCATCGTGGAGGACTTCCCGCTCATCACCCGGGTCAGCTACTTCGAAGCCGATCAGGTCGCGCGCGGGCTGGATGACTACCTGGGCACCCTGGCCCCGCACTGGCGGCGGGTGCTGGGCGGCTACACGCTGATCGACGTGGCCCACAAGGTGGTCGGCGTGGGCAGCGTCGGGCTGCGCGCCTACGTCGCGCTGCTCGAGGGCAGCAGCCCCGATGACGTGGTGTTCCTGCAGCTCAAGCAGGCCCGGCGGTCGGTGCTGGCCCGGTACGTCCACGGTGAATCGGCCTGGCACGACCACCAGGGCCAGCGGGTGGTCGAATACCAGCAGGCCCTGCAGACGGTCAGCGACCCGCTGCTGGGCTGGACCACCGTCGGCGACCAGCAGTACTACGTGCGCCAGTTCCGGAACATGAAGGGGACCGTGGCCCTGGACTCCATCGACGGCGCGGCGCTGGCCGACTACGCCGGGATCATCGGCCACCTGCTGGCCAAAGGGCACGCCCGGACCAGCGGCGCGTCCATGATCGTCGGTTACGCCGGCTCCTCCGATCGCCTGGATGTCGCGCTGGCCCGGTTCGCGCGGCTGTACGCCGACCAGACCGAGGCCGACCACGCGGCCCTGGTCAAGGCGGTCGACCAGGGTGTTCTGCCCATTGAACGCGGCCTGTGAACGGAAACCCCTCAGACGCGGACGGGTAGCCGGACCCACGACGCGGCCAGGTCGATGCTCTGGTGGGAGCGCGCCATCGTGACCGCGGTGCCGGCCGGCTCGCTGGTGCCGAGGTTGCGTTCCCAGCGCGGGAACGAGCCGCCGCACACCAGCAGCCGGATCCGGTTCCCGGCCGCGAACCGGTGCGCCACCGGGTCCAGTTCGACGCGCACCGGGCCGTCCCGATGAGCCGGGTCCAGCCGCACGAAGGCGTCGCTGACATTCTGGGACCGGCCCTGCGGATCGACCTCGCTGATCCGGACGAACAGGTCGGCGGGGTGGTCGGTGCAGTGGGCCAGTTCGGCCACCGGGGCCCCGAAGACCTCGAGCGGCTCCGGCAGCGGCGCCCCGGTAAAGGCCAGCACGTCCGGCCGCTCGGCCAGGGCGCTGTCGTCGGCGTACCCGTAGGGCGGCACGAGCGAGCGGCCCCCGATCGTCGGGGTCGGGTTCGCCGGATCATAAGTGAACGTGGCCCGCGCAGCGCCAGCCGACCCGGTCCCAGCCGACTCGGTCCCAGCCGACCCAATGCCAGCCATCGCCGATTGCCCGGCTAGCCCGCCACCCGGCTGCGGGTACTGGACCTGATCCCCGGTGGCCGGTGGCCAGCCGGGCAGCTCACGCCACTCATCGGCCCCGGTCACGAACACCCGCACCGGGGCCCGGCGCACCGAGGCCCCCGCCCCAGGCTCGGTCCCGGCTAGGCGTTCGTCCAGCCAGCCAAGCAGCTCATTCATAATGATCCGGCCCGCCTTGGTGGCCACGTCGGCGTGCGTCCACGGGCCGACGGTGAGAGCCACGTCGGCACCGCGGCCGTGCAGGTGCCGGTACTGCTCGATGGTCTGCCGCAGGAACAGGTCCTGCCAGCCGCCCTGCAGCAGCACCGGAACCTGCACCCGGTCCAGCGCGGCGCTCAGCTGCATCGGTGACCAGAACGGGTCGGCGGGATCGCGGCGGGTGGCGAACTCGCGGAACCACGGCGCGCGCCCGGCACAGAGCTCGTCCACGGCCTCGGCCACCGGTAGGTGCCGGAGCGCGGCGGCCTGCCGCCGGGTCCCGGTGTACATCCGCAGCAGGATGCGGGGCAGTGAGTACTGCTCCTGGTGGGTGACCACGTCGGCCCAGCCGACCCAGGTCGACAACTCGACCGCGCCACCCTCGTACATCGCGTCGCGAAAGTCGTGCGGGCCGACCTGGATGACCGCGGTGACCAGCTCCGGCGGCGGGTCGACCAGCAGCGCCCACTGCGTGAAACCCAGGTAGGAGCCGCCGAAGGTGGCGAACCGGCCGTCGAACCAGGGCTGTTCCCGCAGCCAGGCCACCGTGTCGGCCGCGTCGTCGACCTCGCGCCGCATCGGGTCGAAGGTCCCGCCCGAGCCGAACGTGCCACGCACGCGGGCCTGGATCACCCGGTACCCGCGGGCGGCGAACAGCCCCCCGTACAGCGATCCGTTGAGCGGGTCGAACCCGTAGGGCGATCGGAGCAGCACGGTGCCCCGGGCCTGGCCGGCCGGATGCAGCACGTCCGCCCGCAGCACCACGCCGTCCCGCATCGGGATGGGCCGGTCCCGGGCGACCGTGTAACCGCCACGTTCGGGTGGCAGCCGCATCATCCGCCCGAAGGCGGCATCGACCAGCCTCCGGCCACGCGTCTGCGGTTCCCCGCTCTGGCTCGCCCTGGCGGTTACGGTCACCTGCTCATTGTCCACTAGCTCCGCAATGGTGGTTTTGCCAGTTAATGGGCCACTTCCTTGCTAGCTTGGCCGCAGCTCAGCCCGTCCTCGTGCCGGGCGAGCACCGCATTTCGAACTGGGGGAGGCGGCCATGGGCAGAGCAGCCCTACGAGCCGGAGCCATCGGCGGGATCATCGGCGGCGTCATGATGGCCGTGTGGCTGATGTTCATATTGTGGCTCATCGGCACCGGGTTCTGGACGCTGCTGAACCTCATCGCCAATACCTTCTGGCGGGGCGCGCCGCTCGGTGACACGTTCACCTGGCAGGCGGTGGTCATCGGCCTGGTCGTGCACGTGCTGATGTCGGTCCTGTTCGGCACGCTGATCGCGGTCGCCGCGTGGTGGCTCCCGGGGCCGCGCTCGCTGATCATCGCGGCCGGGGCCCTGTTCGGGCCCGCCCTGTGGCTGGTGATGCAGTACGGCATCTGGCATGCGGCGGATCCGGCGGCGGCTCAGGTCATCACGCCCTGGGTCTTCGCGGTCGCGCACTTGATCTTCGGCGTGCTCGCCGCCGCGACCGCGGCCATCGTCACCTCCGACGAGAAGGCCGCGGCCCGGCGGCGGCGGGAGGAACCGGAGCCCGAAGGGCAGGAAGTGCAGAGTGCCTGGGCCCCGGCCCGGCCCGAAGCCGGTTCGGCTCACGCCCAGACCCTGGCCGGCCCGATGACATTGGCCGGCCCGATGACATTGGCCGGCCCGATGACATTGGCCGGCCCGAGGACGCTGAATGGCCCGGTGGCCCTGGACCACCAGACGTCGCCGGGTGGCCCGCAGCCGAGCCTGACGATGCCCGGCCACGGCCCGGTCCGGCACCGGCGGCTGCTGACCGCCCGCAACGACGCCGGCCTGCGCACGGTCGTCTACACCAGCGGCGGCCCCGGCATGGTCACCGACGAGCCGGTCAGATCCGGTGGCAGCGGAACGGCGCTGAATCCCCTGGAGACCGTCATCGGTGCCCTGTGCGGATCGACCGGCGCCACCCTGGCCACGGTGGCCCGCGAGGCCGGCTTCGGCTATGACGGCGCCACCTTCGAGGCGTCGTTCACGCTCGACCCGCGAGGTCCGGCCGCCCAGCCCGGAGCCCGGACGTACTTCCGCACCGTCCGGGTCGAAATCCAGGTCCGCGCGGCCCGGCCCGGCCCCAGGTTGGCCGACGTCGCCCGCGTCACCGAGCAACGCTGCCCAGTCCGCAACCTGCTGGCCGACGCCGGCGTCACGGTCGACATGATCTGGACCGTCGCCT
>CAXUJF010000169.1:4086-10746 GCA_964250865.1 uncultured Streptosporangiaceae bacterium | reverse complement strand
GCCTGGGGCCGTGACCCGGCGGCCCGGCTGGTGGCCGACGAACTGACCCGTCGCGGGGTCGACCTCGCCGGTCCCGCCCTGGACGGCCGGACCGGGGTCGTCGTCTCGCTGTCCGACCGCGGCCGGTCCCGCTCGATGCTCACCGACCGCGGCGTCGGGCCGCAGCTCGCGGCGCTGGAAGAGGGCTGGCTGGCGGACTGCGGCTGGCTGCACCTGCCCGCCTACAGCCTGGTGTCCTGGCCGGTGCGAGGGGTGGCCCTGGCCGCGGCCGAGCGGGTGCCGCACCGTAGCCTCGACCTGTCATCCACCGCCGCCATCCAGGCCTTCGGGGTGCAGGAGTTTCGCGAGCTGGCCACCGCCCTGCGGCCGGACGTGATCTTCGGCACCGAGGCCGAGACCGAGCTGGTCGGGCCGATCGCGGGGGCCGAGACCGTGGTCAAGTTGGGCCCGCGCGGGGTCCGCACCACGGCCGGCGCCTACCCGGCGTGGCCGGCCGAACCGGTCGATTCCACCGGGGCGGGTGACGCGCTGGCCGCCGGCTACCTGGTCGGCGGGATTGAGCTGGGGCTGCAGGCGGCCGCGCGGGCCGTGTCGAAGATGGGAGCGATGCCGTGACCGTGTACACCCGGGTGTCGGAGGAGGTCGCCGTCGCGCTCCGCGCGCCCCGGCGGGGGGTGGCGCTGGAAACCCCGCTGGTCGCGCACGGCTTCTGCGGGGGCCGGGGCCTGACCGGGGCCAGCGAGTCAGCGCGCGGGGTCCGGGCGGCCGGCGCCGTCCCGGCCACGGCCGGGATCCTGGACGGCGCCATCCACATCGGCCTGACCCCGGCCGAGCTGGAGCGTTTCTCGGTCGCCGGGCTGTCGGCCCGCAAGGTCGGGGCCCGCGACCTGGCCGCCTGCCTGGCCCAGGGGGCGATCGGCTCGCTCACCGTGGGCGGCACGATGGCCGTGTGCCGCCAGGTGGGCATCCGGTTCATGGGCACCGGCGGCATCGGGGGAGTGCACCGTGGCTTCGCCGAGACCCTCGACATCTCCAGTGACCTGCTGCAGCTGGCCCGGACCGAGGCGATGGTGGTGTCCTCCGGGCCGAAGTCGCTCCTGGACGTGGTCGCGACCGCCGAACTGCTGGAGACGCTGGGGATCCCGGTGCTGGGCTGGCAGACCGAGACCCTGCCCCGCTTCTACACCGCCGAGGGCGGGCCGCCGGTGTCGGCCACGGTCAGCGACTCGTCCGAGCTGGCCCGGATCTGCGCCGCGCACTGGCAGCTCAACCCGGGCGGCGGGGTGCTGCTGGCCCGCCCCCCGGTCGGCGGGATCGACATCGACCCGCTGATCGACGAGGCCGTCGCGCAGGTGAGCCGCGAGCACCGGTCCGGCCAGGCCGTCACCCCGGCCGTGCTGGCCCTGCTGGACGAGCTGAGCGAAGGCCGCAGCGTCGAGGTCAACCGGCGCCTGATCGAAGACAACGCCGCCCTGGCCGGCCAGGCCGCCGTCGCCTACAGCCAGCTCCAGAGCGCCTAGGCCGCGCCCGACACCGCGCCCGGGAGCACGCTCGCGAGCAGGGCGCCCATGCGGCTGGCGCTGGCCCGTCCCGCCTCGATGACTTCCGTATGGCTGAGCGGTTCCCCGGTCAGGCCGGCCGCCAGGTTCGTGACCAGGGAGATGCCCAGCACCTCGGCGCCCAGGTGGCGGGCCGCGATCGTCTCCATCACCGTGGACATCCCGACCAGGTCCGCGCCCATGGTCCGCAGCATGGCGATCTCGGCCGGCGTCTCGTAGTGCGGCCCGGGCAGCGCGGCGTAGACGCCCTCGCCCAGCGCCGGGTCGGCCTCGCGGGCCAGCCGCCGCAGCCGGGACGAGTACGCCCCGGTCAGGTCCACGAACCGGGCCGGGTATCCCGGCGGCGGTTCCGGCCCGGACATCGGCGAGCGCCCGGTCAGGTTCAGGTGGTCGCGGACGATCACCGGCTGGCCGACGTAGTAGCCGCCGCGGATGCCGCCCGCGGCGTTGGTCAGCACCACGACCCGGCAGCCGGCCGCGATCGCGGTGCGGACGCCGTGCACGGTCGCGCTGACCGGCAGCCCCTCGTACAGGTGCGTCCGGCCCAGGAACATCAGGATCCGCAGGTCCGGCGTGATCAGCGACTGCACCGTGCCCGCGTGCCCGGCCACGGTGGGCTGCGCGAAACCACCGCCCAACTCCGCCACTGGAATTTCCGTCATGGTGGCGCCCAGGGCGCTGGTACAGGCCGCGGCGGCGGGCGCCCAGCCCGATCCAAGCACCACGGCCACGTCGTAGCGGTCGACTCCGGTCAGCTCACCAAGCCGCTCCGCGCTTTTGGCCGCAGCGGCGTACGGATCCCCCACATCCACGCCAGCAGTCCTATCAGACACTCAGGCCTTCACATAGGGCTGGCCGTCGGCGGCCGGGGCGCGGACCTGCCCGACCAGGCCCGCCACCGCGATGATCGTGGCCACGTAGGGCACCATGAGCAGGAAGTACGAGCCGATCGGCACGTTGATCGTCGACAGGATCGACTGCAGCTCAAAGGTGAAGCCGAACAGCAGAGCCGCGCCGACTCCCCCCAGCGGTGTCCACCGGCCGAAGATCATCGCGGCCAGTGCGATGTACCCCCGGCCCGACGACATGTCCTTGCCGAACGACCCGACCGACCCGATGGTCAGGAACGCCCCGCCGATGCCCGCGATCAGCCCGGCCAGGACCACGTTGCGGTAGCGGGTCAGCTTGACGCTGATGCCCACGGTGTCGGCCGCTGCCGGGTGCTCGCCGACCGCGCGCACCCGCAGTCCCCAGGCCGTCTGGAACAGCCCGACCTGTACCGCCGCGACCAGGATGTAGGTGATGTACAGGAACAGCGTCGAGTCAAAGAACACCGGCCCGATGATCGGGATGTCGCCCAGCAGCGGGATCTTGATCGGCAGGTAGGTGCCCGGCGAGTTCAGCGTGTTGGCGTACGGGACCAGCAGCTTGTCGTACAGGTAGCCGGTCAGCCCGGACACGAAGACGTTCAGCACCACGCCCAGGATGACCTGGTCCACCAGGTAGGTGATGGCGAACACGCCCAGCAGCAGGCCGATCAGGCCGCCCGCTGCCGACCCGGCGATGATCCCGAGCCACAGCACGCCGAACGCACTGGCGAAGATCGCGCCCGCGAACGCGCCCAGCAGCAGCTGGCCCTCGATCGCGATGTTGATCACGCCGGACCGTTCACAGAGGCAGCCGGCCAGCGCGCCCAAGACGAGCGGGATCGAGTCGACCAACGTGCCCTGGAACAGGTTGATCACGTTGAACGTGTTGGTCGAGCCCGCGTAGGCCCAGCACAGCAGGGCGATCACGAAAAAGAACAGCACCAGCCCGACGGTGACCCGGCGCACCGTCTTGCCGACCTCGAACACCCGGACCACGGCCAGCGCGATCGACGCCGCGCCCATCGCGTACGCGACCTGCCTGCCGGGGAACGACAGGTTGGGCACGGTCACCTTGGCGAACGGCTGGGAAAAGGCCAGCGTGGCGTCGCCGTTCTTGGCGTAGTGGGCGAAGAAGAAGATGTCGATCAGGCCCAGCAGCAGGAAGGCCGCGGGCGCGACCCAGCGGCGGCCGATACTGAGCGAGCTCCGTCCCGCGACGGCGAACGTGGTCATGAGTTCCATCCTTTGGACAGGACCTGGCCGGTGCCGCCGGCCCGCGCGGCCCGGAGCCGGAAGATGGCCCGGACCAGCGGCGGCGCGGCCACGAACATGACGATGAGAGCCTGAATGACCTGGACAATGTCCACCGGGACCTGAGTTGAGGCCTGCATGAGCGGGGCCCCGGCGTGCAGCGCGCCGTACAGCAGAGCGGCCAGCACCACGCCGCCGGGCCGGGACCGGCCCAGCAGCGCCACGGTGATCGCGTCGATCCCGTAGGTGCCGTAGCTCTGGAAGTTGAGGCTGAAGTCGGTGCCCTGGATGACGGTGGAGGCGGACAGGCCGGCCAGGCCGCCGGCGATCAGCATGACCAGGATCCAGGTCCGGGTCACGCTCATGCCGGAACTGCGGGCCGCGTTCGGGTTGGCCCCCACGGTACGGAACTCAAAGCCCAGCGTGCTCCGGCTCATCAGCCACCACACGCCGGCCGCGCAGGCCAGCGCGAGCAGGAACCCGGCGTTGATCCGCAGATGGGTGCCGAACAGCAACGGCAGGTGCGCGTTGCTGTCGATGGTGGGGCTGATCAGCTGGCCGTTGGCGCCCGGCTTCCCCAGCAGCTTCGGCTTGCCCAGCAGGTAAGCCAGCAGGTACTGCATGATGTAGTTGGCCATGATCGTGACGATGACCTCGTGCGCCCCGGTCCGGGCCTTGAGCACCCCGACGATCCAGCCCAGCGCCGCCCCGCCCACGAACCCGCCGATCACGCAGACCACGACGTGGATGACGACGGGCAGGTGGACCCCGTAGCCCAGCCAGGTGGCCAGGATCGCCCCGCCGATGAACTGGCTCTGGCCGCCGATGTTGAACAGGCCGGCCCGGAACGCGACCGCCACCGACAGCCCGGCCAGGATCAGCGGCGTGGCGTTGACCGCGGTCTCCGACAGCGGGTTGAACACCGCGCTGACCGTGCCGTCGTGCAGCGCGACCGACATCGACTTCTGATGGAACAGCGCACCGACCGTGTGCGGGTTAAAGATGGATCCTTCGAAAATGGCCACGTAAGCGCCGGACGCTGCGTCCCAGGCCTGGGCGATCGCGTTGCCCGGGCTGGAGAAGAAGTCGCCCCAGGCGTGCAGCACGCTCTGCGTGGTGAACGCGATCAGCAGGCCGCCGAGCACGATCGCGGTGACGATGGCCAGGATCGTGACCACGACCGAGTTGCCCTCGACCACCGCGTCCAGGATGGCCCGCCCGAACGAGAGCTTCTGCTCCGGCTGGCCCTCTTGTGTGGGTTCCGGCGGTGCCGCCGGGGCGGGCGCTGACTCGCTCATTTCGCCTCCGCCTCGGGGCCCTCAGGTGCCTCAGGTTCGCCCGAGGCCTCAGGTGCCTCGGGCGTGCTGGCGCCGTCGATGCCGGCCATCAGCAGGCCGAGTTCCTCCACCGGCACGTCCGGCGGCCGGAACCCGGTGAACCGGCCCTCGTACATGATCGCGATCCGGTCGGACAGGGCGTAGATCTCGTCCAGCTCGGACGAGACCAGGATGACGGCCGCCCCCCGGTCCCGTTCCTCGATGATCCGCTTGTGCACGAATTCGATCGACCCGACGTCCAGGCCGCGGGTCGGCTGGCTGGCCAGCAGCAGCGAGACGTTCCGGCCCACCTCGCGGGCCAGGATGACCTTCTGCTGGTTACCGCCGGATAGCGTGCCCACCGGCGTGGCGATGGACTGGGTCCGGATGTCGTACTCCTTGACCCGCTGCTCGGCCGTCTCGCGGATCGCGGTCAGGTTGAGCGCCAGCCCGGACGCGTACGGCCGCCGGTCGTAGGTGTCCAGCACGATGTTCTCCGACACCGGGAACGAGCTGACCAGCCCGTCCTGCTGCCGGTCCTCGGGGATGTACCCGATGCCGCCGCGCAACCGGGCCTGCGGGGTGACCCCGGTGATGTCGCGGTCGTTCAGGTGCACGGAGCCCGACGTGGCCGGCAGCAGGCCCATCAGCGCCTCGCACAGCTCGGTCTGCCCGTTGCCCTGCACGCCGGCGATGCCGAGGATCTCCCCGGCCCGGACCCGGAACGTCAGCCCGTTGACCGCGGGCGCGTGCTCCTCACCCGGCAGGTCCGCGTGCCCCGGGGGCACCACCAGATCCTTGACGTCCAGCACGACCCGGCCCGGCTCGGCCGCCGTCTTGCTCACCCGGAGCTGGACGTTGCGGCCCACCATCAGCGCGGCCAGCTCGTCCTCACTGGTACTCGGCGGCCGCTGGCCGACCACCTTGCCGCGGCGCAGGATCGTCACCGTGTCCGCGATGGCCTGGACTTCCTTCAGCTTATGCGAGATGAACACGATGGCCTTGCCGCCGGCCCGGAGCTCCCGCATGATCCGGAACAGGTCCTCGGTCTCACCCGGGGTGAGCACCGCGGTCGGCTCGTCCAGGATCAGCACCTGGGCGTCCCGGACCAGGGCCTTGAGGATCTCCACCCGCTGCTGCACGCCGACCGGCAGGTCCTCGGTCAGCGCGTCCGCGTCGACCCGCAGCCCGTACTGCTCGGACAGGTCGCGCACCTTGGCCCGCATCCTGCGCCGGTCCAGCCAGCCGAGCGTCTTGGTCTCCTCGTGGCCCAGGGCCACGTTCTCGGCCACGGTGAACACCGGCACCAGCATGAAGTGCTGATGCACCATGCCGATGCCAGCTGCCAGCGCGTCCTTGGGCGAATGGACGGTGATGGTCTGGCCGTCGGCCAGGATCTTGCCCTCATCGGGCTGCATGAGCCCGTAGAGGATGTTCATCAGCGTGGACTTGCCCGCCCCGTTCTCACCGAGCAGGGCGTGGATGGTGCCCGGGGCGATGGAAAGGTCGATGTGGTCGTTGGCCACGAGGCTGCCGAAACGCTTCGTGATGCCCTGCAGCTCAAGGTTCACCCGCCCGCCTCATCCCTTCGGGCGCCTGGTCAAGACGCCGCACACTGAGTTCCGGGGGGGGGCGGGGCCCCCCCCCCCCGCCCGCCCCCCCCGC
>CAXUJF010000169.1:0-4076 GCA_964250865.1 uncultured Streptosporangiaceae bacterium | reverse complement strand
TCGCGGCCGCGGGGCCCCGCCCGGGCCCCGCCCCCGGGCCGGGGGCCGGAAACCCTTCTATCAGGCCAGTCGGTCCGGCGGGTTACGCCGGGCTCTTCGTGGCCACCTTGATCGAGCCGCTGATGATGCCCTGCTTGATGGTGCCCAGCTCGGACTGCAGGCTGGACGGGACCTTGCTGGCGAAGTCGTGGTACGGCGCCAGCGCCACCCCGCCGTTCTGCAGCGTGCCGATGTAGTTGCCGCCCTTGAAGCTGCCGCTCGCGGCCGTGGTCACTGCGTTCTTCACCGCGGTCTGGATACCCTTGGTCACCGAGGTGATGAAGTACTTGCAGTACTGGGCGGCGCTGATGCAGCCGTCGGTGTCCACCCACTCCATGTTGACCTTCTGGCTGCCGGCCGAGGCGTCCGCGTTCTGCACTGCCTTGGCCGCGCCCAGGCCGACGTTGCCGGCCACCGGGAAGATGACGTCCGCACCTTCGGTGATGAACGTCTGGGTCACGTTCTGCCCGTTGGTCTGGTTGGTGAAGTCACCGGTGAAGCTGCCGTTCTGGGAGCTCTCGTTCCAGCCCAGCACGGACACGTGCTTTCCGTGCTTCTGGTTGTAGTACTGCACGCCGTCGTAGAAGCCGTCCATGTAGATGGTCACGGTGGGCAGCTTCTCGCCGCCGAACGTGGCCACCTTGCCGGTCTTGGACATGCCCGCGGCCAGGTACCCGCCCAGGAACGCGTCCTGCGCGGTGTTGAACAGCAGCGCGTCCACGTTGCTGAGCGCCGGGGTGTAGGCGTTGTCCACGATGGCGAACTTGTCACTGGGGTTGGCCTTGGATGCGGTCTGGGTAGCCGCGGCCATCAGGAAGCCGACCGTGACGACGATGCCGCACTTCTTGCCGATGAACGTGTTGATGTTCGGCGTGTAGTCGCTCTGCGTCGTGGACTGCAGGTAGGTGACCGAGATCTTGCTCGGGTTAGAGGACGCCGCCTCTTGCATCCCCTGCCAGGACGAGGCGTTGAACGACCGGTCGTCGATGCCGCCGGTGTCCGTCACCATGCAGCCCAGGAACTTACCCGCGGTCGATGCCGACGAGCTGCCTCCGCTGGGCTTGGCCGACGCCGAGCTGGAACCGCTCGTATTCGACGTGCTGCTGCCGCACGCCGCGGCGAGCAGGCCCGCTACGGTCAGCACTGCGCTGGCCGCAAGGGTCTTCTTCACTGGTTACCTCCTGTTTCGCGGGGCACCGTTGCCGCCTGTTCGTGGGCAGTCGCCCCCCCGGACCTCACGCTGATACGGGCCGGTAGAGACCCGTTACTACCCGCGCATCCCCTCGCTGGCCTTTTCCAACGTTGCGCGCCGTGATGATTCAAGCGTCTGGATCATCGCAGGTTAGCCCTGATGGGCCCGGCCGGGAAGAAGCGGAGGTCCCGGCTTTACACACGTTGCCAAATCGCAATCGGGCCGTCGCCGAGGCGCCAGAACGACGCCGGAGATTCCTATCTCACCTGCGCTGTTATCGTTCCTTTGGCATAAGTAGAGTCCGGCCTTAATGGCCGCGCGCGGAGGTGGATGGCGAGTGGGAATCGACTGGCCGGCCTTGCGTACGCTGGCCGCGCAGACGGCCGCGAGCGCGCACGCGCCCTATTCGAAACTGCAGGTTGGCGCGGCGGGCCAGGTGGGCGACGGCCGGGTCATCGTCGGCTGCAACGTGGAGAACGCGTCCTACGGGCTGACCCTGTGCGCCGAGTGCGGGCTGGTCTCGGCCCTGCACGCCTCGGGTGGCGGCACGATCACCGCGGTCAGCGTCCGCACTCCGGACGGCGCCATCCTGCTCCCGTGCGGCCGGTGCCGCCAGGTGCTGATGGAGGCGGGCGGCCCTGACCTGCTGGTGGACACCGAGGACGGGCCGGTGCCGCTGGACCGGCTGCTGCCCTCGGCGTTCACCCGGATCGATCTGCCCGCTCGTGACTGACGCGCCCGGGCCGGCCACCGTCGACCTCATCCGCCTTAAGCGGGACGGCGGGACGCTGTCGGGCGACGAGGTGCGCTGGCTGATCGACGCCTACACCCGGGGTGACATCGCCGACGAGCAGATGTCGGCCCTGCTGATGGCCATCTTCTTCCGCGGCCTGGCCCCGGCCGAGCTGCGCGAGTGGACCGCGGCGATGATCGCGTCCGGGGAACGCCTGGACCTGTCCGGCGTCGGGCGGCCCACCGTGGACAAGCACTCCACCGGCGGGGTGGGGGACAAGGTGTCGCTGATCCTGGCCCCGCTGGTCGCGGCCTGTGGCGCCGCCGTGCCGCAGCTGTCCGGGCGCGGTCTCGGCCACACCGGCGGCACACTGGATAAGCTGGAGTCCATCCCCGGCTGGCGGGCCTCGCTGCCCCCGGCCGAGATGACCGTCATGCTGAGCACGGTGGGCGCCGTGATCTGCGCCGCCGGGGCCGGCCTGGCTCCGGCCGACCGGAAGCTGTACGCCCTGCGCGACGTCACCGGCACGGTCGAGTCGATCCCGCTCATCGCCAGCTCGATCATGTCCAAGAAGATCGCCGAGGGCACGTCCGCCCTGGTGCTGGACGTCAAGGTGGGCAACGGGGCGTTCATGATCGAGCTGGACTCGGCCCGTGAGCTGGCCCAGATCATGGTTACGCTGGGGACCGAGCAGGGCGTGCGGACCAGCGCGCTGCTCACCGCGATGGATGTCCCGCTGGGCCGGGCCGTGGGCAACGCGCTGGAGGTCGAGGAGTCCCTGGCCGTGCTGCGGGGCGAAGGGCCGCCGGACCTGGTCGAGGTCACCCTGGCTCTGGCCCGGGAGATGCTCGCGCTGGCCGGGATCGACGCCGACCCCGCCGCCGCCCTGGCCGATGGCCGCGCCCTGGCCGTCTACCGGGCCATGATCGCGGGCCAGGGCGGTGACCCCGACGCCGAGCTGCCCCGCGCCGCCGTCACCGAGGTGGTGCCGGCCCCGGCGTCGGGCTGGCTGCGCCGCCTGGACGCCCGCGCCGTCGGCGTGGCCGCCTGGCGCCTGGGCGCCGGCCGTGCCCGCAAGGAAGACCCGGTCAGCGCGGCGGCCGGCATCCTGTGCCACGCCAAGCCGGGGGAGCGGGTCGAAGCCGGGCAGCCGCTGCTGGAGCTGCGGGCCGACCGCGACGCTGTCCTGGCCGGCGCTCACGCCGCCCTGGCTGGCGCGGTGGAGATCGGCCCTGAGCCGCCGGTGGCCCGGCCGTTGATAATTGACCGAATCAGTGGACTGGAATCGTTAGTTATTGACGTCCTCCTCGAAGTCTTGACGTTTCCGCTCGAAAAGCTAACTCTGGCGGATGAATGTCTCGCTAGGCGTAATCGGCTGACGAAGGGAGCGGTGAATGACTCGCACCACGGGCTGGGCCTGACCACCTCCCCTCCTGGCCCGGGGCCCCGGGCCCCGCCGGGGGGGGGGCCCCACCCGCGCCCCGCCCGGGGGGGGCCCCCCCCCCCCCCCCCGGGGGGGGGGGGCCCCCGCCCCCCCCCCCGGGTGGGGGACACATCGCGCGACACGCCGGGGGTGAGCCACGGAACACGGGGTCAAGTTCCGTGAGGTCTTCGCGATCACCGAGTTCCGCGCGCTGTGGAGCGCCCAGCTGCTGTCGGTGACCGGCGACCAGCTGGCCCGGGTCGCGCTCACCGTGCTCGTGTATCAGCGGACCCGATCGCCCCTGCTGGCGGCGGTGACGTTCACGGCCAGCCTGGTGCCGAACTTCCTCGGCGGGCTGCTGCTGTCGCCGATCGCTGACCGGCTGCCCCGTCGCCGGGTGATGATCGGCACTGACCTGGTCAGCGGGCTGCTGGTCGTCGTCATGGCCGTGCCCGGCATCCCGCTGGCGGTGCTGATTGTGCTGCTGGCCGCGGTGACCATGGCCGGCGCCCTGTTCCAGGCGGCCCGGGCCGCGACCATGGCCGTCGTGCTGCCGGGTGACCACTACGTACTCGGCACCGCGGTCACCATCACCACCATCCAGTTCGCTCAGGTCCTCGGCTTCGCGGTGGGCGGGGTCGCGGTCGCGTTCTTGCACCTGCGAACCTCGCTCCTGGCCGACGCGGCCA
>CAXUJF010000168.1:0-10793 GCA_964250865.1 uncultured Streptosporangiaceae bacterium | reverse complement strand
ACCCGGATCTGGCCGGCCGGCAGTCCCGCCTCTTCCAGCACCGTGGTGGCCCCGTTCGCGAACCCGGCCGACCCGCACACGAACCCGGTGGCTCCCGGGTCCACCAGCCCGGCCACGTCGGCCGCGGCCAGCCGCCCGGCCGGACGGGGCCAGCCCGGGGGAGCGGTCCGGGTGTACACCACCGTGGTCTGCGGCCCGGGCAGCTCGTCGGCGTAGTAGAGGTCGCCCGGCCGGCGCACGGACACCACGACCCGCAGCAACCCGTCCCGGCCCTCGCGGCGGGCCAGCCGGAGCATCGCCATCAGCGGCACGATGCCGGAACCGCCGCCGACCAGGACGGCCGGGGTGTCGCCCCGCCACACGAACCAGCCGCCGATCGGCCCGCGGACCTCCAGCATGTCCCCCACCATCACCACATCGTGCATGAACGAGGAGATCTCGCCCTCCGGCAGCCGCTCCACGGTCAGCTCGATCGACGCCGCGGCGCCCGGGCCGTCCGGGGCCGAGGCCACCGAGTACGACCGCTGGGCCACGTACCCGTCCGGTGCGGTCAGCCGGATGAGGAAGTGCTGCCCGGCCAGGTAGGGCTCCGGGGTCGGAAGTTCCAGCCGGAACGTCTTGGCCGTCGCCGTCTCGCGCCGGATCTCGGCCACCCGGGCCATCTGCCACGGCCCGGGCTTCGGAAAGCCCAGCGCCCCGACCCCAGCTCTGATCATCGCACCAGCCCCAGCCGCCACATCGACACCCTCGGTCACTTCAGTCCCCCTGGTAGCGCTGTTCTTTCCACGGGTCGCCGCGGTCGTGGTAGCCGTTCTGCTCCCAGAACCCGGGCTCGTCGTGGTCCAGCAGTTTCAGCCCGGACACCCACTTGGCGCTCTTCCAGAAGTACAGGTGCGGCACCAGCAGCCGGGCTGGGCCGCCGTGGTCACGGGCCAGCGGCTTCCCGTCGAACTCCCACACCACCCAGGCCTGCCCGTTGGTCACGTCGGCTAGCGGCAGGTTCGTGGTGTACCCGGTGTGCGACCTGGCCAGCACGTAGCTGGCCGACGGCTGCGGCCGGGCCGCAGCGAGCAGCGTGTCCACCGACACCCCGCGGAAGCTGACCCCCAGCTTGGACCAGGTGGTGACGCAGTGGATGTCGCCCATGAACTCTGACCCTGGCAGTGCCATGATTTCGGCCCAGGTCCACGAGACCTTCTCCTCGACCAGGCCGTCGACCGTGAAGGACCAGGTGTCGGTGGACAGCTTCGGGGTGGCCTCAGCGGTCAGCACCGGCCAGTCCTTACCGGCGTCGTACTGCCCGGGTGGCAGCCTCGGATCGCGCGCCCGCCGCCCTTTGAATCCCCGCGTAAAGGTCATGCGGGCATGATCTCATCCGTGTCCAGCCCGCCACATCCTCAGCCTGTGTAAGCCGGGTAAATCTTGGTTGTGCCAAGCTGAGCTCATGAGCGACGAACGGGATGGCGTCGCGCTGACCCATCTGGATCAGCCGCTGTTCGACGGGGCAGACGCGACCAAGCAGGACCTGGTCGACTACCTGGACACGATGCGGGACCGGATCATCCCGGTGCTGCGGGACCGGCCGCTGTCGGTGATGCGGATCCGGCCCGGCCAGGAACCGTTCATGCAGAAGAACCTGCCCAAGTACGCGCCGGAGTGGATCCAGACCGCCCAGGTGTGGGCCGATGCGTCCCGCCGGATGATCACCTATCCGCTGGTCAACGACCGGCGCACGCTGGTGTGGTTCGCCAACCAGCGGGCCGTCGAGTACCACGCGGCGCTGGCCCTGGTCGGGCACGAGGACCGGCCCACCCACCTGATCCTGGACATCGACCCGCCCGAAGGGGCCGGCTTCGGGCCGGTCGCCGCGGCCGCGCATCTGGTCCGCCGGGCGCTGGCGGAGCTGAGCCTGGCCGGTGCGGTCAAGACCAGCGGCTCCAAGGGCGTGCACATCTTCGTCCCGCTCGACGGGCAGGCGACCACGTTCGAGGTGGCCGCGGCGACCCGGGCCATCGGGGCCCGGGCCGAGCGCCTCGACCCGGCCCTGGCCACCACGGCCTTCATCCGCGAGGACCGGGCGGGCAAGGTGTTCCTCGACTCCACCCGGGCCGGCGGGGCCACCGTGGCCGCCGCCTACAGCCCGCGGATCCGGCCCGGGGTTACCGTGTCCTGCCCGGTGGCCTGGGACGACCTGGACGACGTGACCCCGCGCGACTTCACCCTGCACACGGTGCCGGACCTGCTGGGCGACGGCGATCCGTGGACCGCCCTGATGCCGCCGCCCCAGCACCTGAGCCCCGAGCTGATCGCCGAAGGCGACGCCATCCCCATCGCCCGGGTCCAGGCCATGCACGAAGGCAAGCGCCGGAAAAAGGCCAGCCGCGAGGCGGCGTCTCCCGGCGAGCCCTAGCCCGGCGAGCCCTAGCGCCGGCCGGTCACCAGCACCTCGGCTTCGGCCACGCTCACCTGCACCGACGTGCCCGGAGCCAGCGCCGCCGACTCCGCGCTGGGCACGTCCACCATCACGGTCACGTCCTCGGACAGCAGCGCGTGGATGCGGGTGATCGAGCCGAGGAACGTCGCGATCGTGACAGTGCCGTTTGCGCCCGGGGCGGTGCCATTTGCGCCCGGGGCGGTGCCGTTTGCGCCCGGGGCGGTGCCGTTCCCGTTCGGCGCGGCCGTGATGCGCAGTTCTTCGGGCCGGACGAGGGCGTCCAGCGGGCCGTCCGGGCGGTCGCCGGTGATCGGCAGGGTGCGGCCCAGCACCCGGACCCGCCCGTCGCCGTCGGCCTCGCCCGGGATCCGGTTCATGGTGCCGACGAACTCGGCCACGAACGCGGTGGCCGGGCGGGCGTACAGCTCGCTCGGGGTGGCCAGCTGCTCCAACTTCCCGCTGCGCATGACGCCGACCCGGTCGGCCATGGACAGCGCCTCCTCCTGGTCATGGGTGACGAACAGGGTGGTGGTGTGCAGCCGCTGCTGCAGCGCCCGGATCTGCTCCCGCAGCTGCAGCCGGACCTTGGCGTCCAGGGCCGACAGCGGCTCGTCCAGCAGCAGCACGCTCGGCTCGATGGCCAGCGCCCGGGCCAGCGCGACCCGCTGCTGCTGGCCACCGGACAGCTGGTGCGGGTACTGCTGGACCTGCTCGGCCAGGCCCACCATCTCCAGCAGCTCACCGGCCCGGGCCCGGCGCGCGCCCGTGCCCTGCTTGCGCATCCGCAGCCCGAAGGCCACGTTGTCCAGCGCCGACATGTTCGGGAACAGGCTGTAGCTCTGGAACACCATGCCCATGTCCCGCTTGGCCGGCGAGATGTGCGAGACGTCCCGGCCGTCCACCGTGACCGAGCCGCTGTCGGTGGTCTCGAAGCCGGCCAGGATGCGCAACGCGGTGGTCTTGCCGCAGCCCGACGGCCCGAGCAGGGCCACCAGCTCGCCCGGCTCGATCTCCAGCGTCAGCCCGTCCAGGGCCCGGGTCGGCCCGAAGTGCCGGCTCAGGTTCTGCAGCGACACCCGGGCGCCGCCGTCGCGACCCCGCCCGGGCGCCCCGGTGTCTTCGGTACCTGAGGCGTCCTTGGCCGTGTTCACGCTCATGAGGTCCTTCCTGGGTCGCGCCGGGACACAGTGAACAGGTTGACTTCGCCCCGGCCGCTGCGCCGCGCCTGGCGGCTGCCCACCATCGTGATGGCCAGCAGGAAGATCCAGGTCACGAACAGGGCCATGAGCGAGGCGGCTACCGATTCCGGCCCGCTGGTCTGGTCGAAGACCACGATCCAGACCGGGAACGTCTGGAACAGGTCCAGGCTGGCGATGGTGTACTCACCCAGCACCAGCGCCACGGTCAGCACGGTGGCCGACAGCATCGCGGTGGTCAGGTTGGGCAGCACGATCCGCCACAGCGTGGACGGCCACCCGGCCCCGAGCGAGTTCGACGCCTCGGTCAGCGTCTTGAGGTCGAACGCGCGCAGGCCCGCGTCGAACGACCGGTACGCGAACGGCATGGCCAGCACCACGTAGATCAGGCCCAGCGTGTACGGAGTGCCCTTGAGTGAGCCGGGGATGATCTGCAGCAGGCCGACGATCAGCACCACCGGCGGGATCACGATGGGCAGGATCGTGATGGCCTCCATCAGCCGCCGCAGCTTCGGCAGCCGCAGGTGCACGTAGACCGCGGTCGGCAGCATCAGCACCAGCGTGATCAGCGTGGTGATGATGGCCAGCCGGACCGAAAGCCAGAGCGAGGCGCCGAACCCGGACTGTTTCACCACCGAGCCGAACGAGCCCCAGCCCGCGAACTTCAGCGCCGCGTACAGCGGCAGCAGGAAATAGATGGCAGCCAGGATCAAGATCAGCCACCGCCAGGGGGTGAACCCGTCGCGGGTGCCGTCCCGGTTCCGCTTGGGGCGGCCACTGGCCGCCGCCGCGACCGGCGTTTGCTCGGTTACTGCAGCCATCGGGCCGCCCTCCGCTGGAGCACGGTGTACAGGCCCATGGCCACCGCGATGATGACGACCAGCCCGAGGCCGAGCGCCTTACCCACGTTCTGCTGGCCGGCCAGCACGTTGCCGTTCAGGAACGAGCCGATCTGGATCGCGGTCAGCGGGATCGTGCCGCTGGTCATGGCCTCGGCCGTGGCGTAGGCCGACAGCGCGCTGCCGAACAGCAGCAGCAGGCAGCCCAGGAACGACGGGAACAGCACCGGGCCGCCCACGTGCCGCCAGTACTGCCAGGTCCGGGCGCCCATGTTCGACGCCGCTTCCCGCCAGGCCGGCCGCAGCCCTTCCAGCGCGGGCAGGATGACCAGCACCATGAGCGGGATCTGGAAGTACAGGTACACCACGATCACGCCGCTCAGGCTGTACAGGCTGAACCCGTGCTGGTACGGGTTGAATCCCAGGTCGGTGAGCCACTTGGAGGCCAGCCCGCTGGAGCCCAGGGTCGCGATGAACAGGAAGGCCAGCGGCACCCCGCCGAAGTTGGCGAACACGGCCGAGGCGGTGATGGCCACCTGCCGGAGCACCGACCCGCGCCGGGCCGACCAGATCGCGTAGGCGATCAGCAGGCCGAGGATGCCCGGGATGACCGAGGACAGCACGGCCAGGTAGATCGTCTGCCCGAACCCGTGCAGGTAGATGCCGTGGGTGGCGTACTTCACGTTGGCGAAGGTGAAGCCGCCGTTGTCCGGGTTCTGGAACGCCCCGATGGCCACCGCGATCAGCGGTACGAGCAGGCCCAGGGTCATGTAGACGCCGAACGGGACCACGCCGGCGTACCGGCGCAGTCCCCGTCCGGCTGTTACCAACCAGGTCATGCTCAGCCGCTGACGCTCGGCCACTGCTGCGACACGATCGTCTCAGCCGCGTTCTGCTGAGCGATGCTCGGGAACGTCAGCGTGGCCGACGGAGCCGGCGGCAGCGCCTGGTAGGCCGTCTCGTTGACGGTCTTGTCGCTGATCAGCGTGTTCAGCTCGATCGGGCGGGCCTTGCCTGCCAGCCACAGGTTCTGGCCGGTGGTGGAGTACAGGTACTCCTCCCACAGCCGGGCGGCGGCGGGGTGCGGAGCCGTCTTGTTGATCGCCTGGTCGTAGTAGGCGGCGTAGTGGCTGTCGCTGGGGATCACGATCTTGAGCCCCTTGACCCCCGGGCCGACCTCGGACGCCAGCAGGTAGTCCCACCAGATGATGATCGGCGTCTGGCCGCTCTCCATGGTGGCCGCGCTGGCCGTGACCGGGACGAAGTTGCCCGCGGCCTTCAGCTTCTTGAAGTAGGCCACCCCCGGGGCGATGTTGCCGAACGAGCCGCCGTTGGACAGCGCCTCGGCGTACACGGCCGCGAACGCCGCACCCGCCTGCGTCGGGTTGCCGTTGATCGCGACCTGGTTCTTGTACTCGGGGTTGAGCAGGTCCGCCAGCGACGTCGGCGGGGTCTTGACCTTGGCCGGGTTGTAGCCGATGGCCACGTAGCCGCCGTAGTCGGCGTAGTAGGTGGCGTCGCTGGCCTTGGAACTGGCCGGGATGTTGCTCCAGCTCGCCACCTTGTACGGGGCGAGCAGGCCGCTCTGGTCGGCCTTGACCGAGAACGCGGTACCCATATCGAGGACGTCCGGAGCGCGGCTCTGGCCCTTGAGCTGGGTCATCGCGTTGATCTCGTCCTGGCTGGAGCCATCGGGGTTGGCATCGTTGATCTTGATGCCGTACTTGGCCGTAAAGTCCTTCATGATCGTGCCGTAGTTGGCCCAGTCGGACGGCAGCGTGATGACGTTCAGCGTGCCTTCCTTCTTGGCCGCGGCGACCAGCGCGGTCATGCCGCCGGCCGCGCTCAACGAGCTAGCCGTGGACACGTTCTTGCTGCCGGAGCTGCTGGTGGTGCTACCGGAACTGCCGCCGCTGCTGCATCCAGCCGCGAATACCAGGGTCCCGACCGCGGCCGTAGCCACGACGGCGAATTTTCCTCGCAAAACTTCCCTCCCAGACCTGTTGGACGGACCTCATCATGGCTAGACAAGTTGGCCTGGGAGTGGCCGCTTTATGGCTGGTCGG
Source organism: uncultured Streptosporangiaceae bacterium (assembly GCA_964250865.1). Classification (GTDB taxonomy): domain Bacteria; phylum Actinomycetota; class Actinomycetes; order Streptosporangiales; family Streptosporangiaceae; genus Bog-532. The sequence goes on along the minus strand of CAXUJF010000168.1, from coordinate 4,258 downwards.
CAGCTTTCGGGTGACCGGTATCCGGCCAGAAGGTATCGATTTGGGCAGTGCCGCCGCGGGGCCGGCCCTAATCGGTGAGAACGTCCAGGATCTGCTGTCCGTACTTGGCCAGTTTGGCCTCGCCCACCCCGTTGACGCCGGACAGCCCGTCCAGGTCGGCGGGCCGCTGGCTGGCGATCTCGCGCAGCGTCGCGTCGTGGAAGATGACGTAGGCGGGCACGCCCTGCTCGCGCGCCTGCCCGGCCCGCCATTCCCGCAGCCGCTCGAACAGCTTGACCTGCTCGGGGGACAGGTCCGCGGTCACACTGGCCGCCTTGGGCTTGCGGGCGGCCCGGGTCCGCTCGGGCTCGTGCCGGAACATGATGTTGTCCCGCTGCCGCCGGAGCACCGCGGCGCTGTCCGGGGTCAGCGTGAGCACGCCGTAGTCGCCCTCCACCCCCAGCAGGCCCTGGGCCAGCAGCTGCCGGGCCACCCCGCGCCACTCGATGTCGCGCATGTCGGTGCCCACCCCGAACACGGTCAGCTCGTCGTGCCGGTGCTCGGCCACCTTGGGCGTCTTCTTGCCGGTCAGGATGTCGATGACGTGCCCGGCGCCGAACTTCTGCCCGCGCTCGGTGCCCAGCCGGTACACGGCCGACAGGAACTTCTGGGCCGCGATCGTGCCGTCCCACACCTGCGGCGGGGTGGTGCAGGTGTCACAGTTCCCGCACCCCTCGTGGGCCGCGGTCTCCCCGAAGTAGGCCAGCATCTGCTTGCGGCGGCACACCGCGGTCTCGCACAGGGCCAGCATGGCGTCCAGGTGCGCGGCCAGCCGCCGCCGGTGCGCCGTGTCGCCGGGGGAGGTGTCGATCATGCGGCGCTGCTGCACCACGTCGGTCAGGCCGTAGGCCAGCCAGGCCACCGAGGGCAGCCCGTCGCGCCCGGCCCGGCCGGTCTCCTGGTAGTAGCCCTCGACCGAGCGCGGCATGTCCAGGTGGGCCACGAACCGCACGTCCGGCTTGTCGATGCCCATCCCGAACGCGATCGTGGCCACCATGACCAGCCCGTCCTCGCGCAGGAACCGCGACTGGTGGGTGGCCCGCAGGCCGGCGTCCAGGCCCGCGTGGTAGGGCAGCGCCTCGATGCCCTGGGCGGTCAGGAACTCGGCCGTCTTCTCTACCGACGCCCGGGACAGGCAGTACACGATGCCCGCCTGGCCCGCCTGCTCGGTCCGGAGCAGCTCCAGCAGCTGGCGCCGCGGCTCGTTCTTCTGCACGATCCGGTAGGTGATGTTGGGCCGGTCGAAGCTGTCCACGAACTGCCGGGCGCCGTCCAGCTTGAGCCGGGTCGCGATCTCCTCCCGGGTGGCCTGCGTGGCCGTCGCGGTCAGCGCGATCCGGGGCACGTCCGGCCAGCGTTCTTGCAGCATGGACAGTTCGAGGTAGTCCGGCCGGAAGTCGTGTCCCCACTGGGCCACACAGTGCGCCTCGTCGATGGCGAACAGCGAGATCCGGGCCCGGTCCAGCAGCCGGACCGCGGACTCGGTCTTCAGCCGCTCCGGGGCCAGGTACAGCAGGTCCAGCTGGCCGGCCGCCACGGCGTCCTCGGTGGCCCGGCGCTGGGCCGCGTCCTGGGTGGAGTTCAGGAAGCCGGCCCGCACGCCCAGCGCGGTCAGCGCATCCACCTGGTCCTGCATCAGCGCGATCAGGGGCGAGATGACCACCCCGGTGCCCTCCCGGACCAGCGCCGGGATCTGATAGCACAGCGACTTACCGCCACCGGTCGGCATCAGCACGAGCGCGTCGCCGCCGCCGGTCACGTGGTTGATGATCTCTTCCTGCGGACCGCGGAACGACTCGTACCCGAAGACCCGTTGCAGGACGTCCACTGCTGCCACGCCCGCGATACTACGGGCCACCCACGTCAGATTGGCACCGTCAGCTCAGCGCCAATGGCCAGAGCTAAGGTATTGATGTGAGCGTGAACCGGGTCCGCGAGATCTGCCTCGTCCTGCCCGAAGCGCAGGAGAAGTCGTTCGGCGGCCATACGTCGCCGGCCTTCCGGCTGCGGGACAGTTACCGGCTGATCGCACCCAAGCGCCTGGCCACTCAGGTCTGAAGGGGCAGGCCTGACCGTGCTGTTCGCCCACGACACCACCGCGGCGCTGACCGTGGCCACCGACCTGGTCAACACCGAGCGCGACGGCGAGGACTTCCTGCCCGACGTGGCCGCCCTGGAGGCTTTCCTGGACGAGCGCCAGGTCACCAGGGACAGCCCGGCCGACCTGGCTGCGGTCAAGGCCCTGCGCCCGCGGCTGCGCGCGATCTGGCAGGCTGACACCCCGGAGGACCTGGCCGCCCGGGTCAACAGCCTGCTGCGCGACTCCGACGCCCGGCCCTGGGTCGTCGATCACGGCGGCGGCTGGGGCTGGCACCTGCACGTCACCGAGCCCGCCGCCCCGCTGGCCCACCGCATCGGCGCCCAGTCCGGCTTCGCCTTCGCCGACCTGATCCGGCTGCGGGAGACCGAACGCCTGCGCGGGTGCGACGCCGCCGACTGTGACGCGGTCCTGATCGACCTGTCCCGCAACCGCTCGCGCCGTTACTGCGACACCGGCAACTGCGGCAACCGCCAGCACGTCGCGGCCTATCGCGCCCGGCTTCGCACCGGCTGAGTCCGGCTGACCGATTTTTCGGCCTGGCCTGGTTGGTTACGTTTCCCTCTCGTTTCCCATTCGTTTCACCGTGGCCCTTGCTGCGCCCCGCCCGGAGGTGTACGAATGTGTGATCGTTCATTGTTGACAAGAATCGGTTGACGGTTATCGGCAGCCTCAAGGAGGAGCCTGTGCGCCTTTCACGTCTGGTTGCGGCGGGTGCCGCCGCATGTCTGGTGGCGGGAATCGCCGCCTGCGGTAGTAGTTCGTCGGGCTCGTCCGGCTCGTCCGGGAGCTCGAGCAACACCACCGCCTCATCGATCACGATCTGGGGCAGCAACGTCGAGTTCTGGGCCTACCAGGCGGCGCACCTGTCGGCGTTCACCAAGGAAACCGGGATCAAGGTGAACTACGTCCAGATCCCGCAGGCCACGATCCTGGACAAGGAGGCCATCGCCCAGCGCGCGAAGTCCAGCGACTTCGCCATGTACGAGGGCCCCACCTCGTTGATCAGCCAGGACATCGGCCTGCTGGGCGGGGTTGGGCTGCAGCCGTTCGAGAGCAACAGCAAGCTCAACCTGACCGGCTTCAGCACCAACGGCATGGGCGAGCTGGGTGACTGCACGCTGAACGGCACCCTGTACTGCCTGCCGGTCTTCGTGGACGGCTCGGTCATCGCCTACAACAAGAACCTGCTGACCAAGGCGGGGATCAGCACACCCCCGGCCACCTGGGCCCAGGTGGTGACGGACGCCGACCAGATCACCCAGAAGACGGGCACCCCGGGCTTCTGCACCCGGGGCAGTGAGGCCGGGGCCGCGATCGCCACGGCGCACTTCATGGAGGCGTACTACATCCCGTACAGCGCCCAGAACAAGGGCTTCACCGTCGGGCCGAACTGGAAGTCCCTGGATGACACGCCCGGCGCCCTGGCCTGGGCCAAGGACTTCCAGCACCTGATGACCAAGGACGCGCCCAAGGGCGTCGGTGCCTTCACCCAGGTCAACTGCGAGCAGGCCTTCGACCAGGGCAAGACGGCCATGTACTACGACGCGCTGACCTCGATGGACGCCAACGAGTTCACCCCCAAGGCGGGTACCGCCCTGGCGGGCGGCGCGGTCGGCTTCGACGAGCTCAAGTGCCCGACCAGCTCGCCCTGCATGCCGCTCGGGCCGTGGGGCATGTTCATCAACCCGCACGTGTCCAAGGCCCAGCAGAACGCGGCCTGGAAGTACATGGAGTACCTGGACTCGACCGGGTTCCTGACCCAGGAGATCAAGGCGCTGGACTTCCCCGGCCTGGCCGTCACCAAGACCGTGGCGGCGGAGAAGTTCGCCGGAGTGCCGGCCAGCTTCCTGCAGGCCGAGGCGTACGCGGAATCGGAGGCCGAGCCCAACGCCTTCCCGCCCACCACGGCGTTCAATCAGAGCCAGCAGGACGAGGAGACCGCGATCTCGGAACTCATCTCTGGCACGTCTCCCAGTAAGGCCATGGCGTTCGCCGCCAATGGCGCTAATCAGGTCTTCCAGCAGGCGGGCCTGATCAAGTAGCCCGGCGTGCGGCCCCCCCCCCCCCCCCCCCCCCCCCCCGGGGGGGGCCCCCCCCCCCGGGCCCCCCGAGAGGGCG